>JAPUGB010000038.1 GCA_027293165.1 Gammaproteobacteria bacterium | reverse complement strand
CAAAGCTCCGTTGGCTGCCATCGGGTAATGTAATTACGGGCATTGGAACCGATCAATCCCGCTCGCCTGCTTGACCTTCAGCGAGGCGGTGAGACCACGATAAAAACCGGCTTTGCCCACAGCCTGCCGGGGGGCTTCGATAGCCGTCGGCGCGCCGGCAGCCGTTTCTGTGGAGCGATGGATCCTGGCTCCCGACCCTGCGCCCGATTTGTGTTTCATCATGGAAGGGCTCCAGAACGGTCGATTACAAGGCCGGCTCGTATATGTAAAAAAGGGTTACCAATGTTTCCTAACCCTTTGAAATTATGGTAGGCGCGAGTGGGATCGAACCACCGACCACTACCATGTCACGGTAGTGCTCTACCACTGAGCTACGCGCCTGAAATTCGCAACCCGGCAGCGTGGTCCGACCGGGTTCATCCTCCCGCTGGTGGCGGGGCGACAACGATACCGAAACCGCCATGACGTTGGCAAGCAGGGCACCATCAGCCTGCCTTCGATTCCGGAAATCCCAGGCCGTGCTGACGTATGGCCGCGATTTCGTCGCGCAGTCGGGCGGCCTCCTCAAATTCCAGGTCGCGCGCATGCCGGTACATACGTTTTTCCAGCTTCTTGATCTGTTTGAGCAGTTTCTCGGGACTCAGACTGGCGTAATCCGTTACCGGCTCTGCCACACGTCTTTGACGCCCGCGCGCTCGCGTTGCACCGCGAGCGCCTTCCATGATTTCACGCACCGGCTTGCGGATCGTTTTGGGCTGGATTCCATGTTTTCGATTGAACTCCACCTGCTTCATCCGACGCCGATCTGTTTCTGCAATCGCGCGCTCCATGGAGCCCGTGATGCGATCGGCATACATGATCGCGGTGCCGTTCACGTTGCGTGCAGCACGCCCGACCGTTTGTATCAGTGAACGCTCCGAACGCAAGAACCCTTCCTTGTCTGCATCGAGTATCGCAACCAATGACACTTCCGGCATGTCCAGGCCTTCACGCAACAGATTGATCCCGACCAGCACGTCAAACTCGCCCAGCCGCAGGTCGCGAATGATCTCGATGCGTTCGACGGTTTCGATGTCGGAGTGTAAATAGCGCACCCGGACGCCGTGTTCCTGGAGGTAGTCGGTCAGGTCCTCGGCCATGCGCTTGGTCAGCGTGGTAATCAGCACCCGCTCACCGCGCTCCACCCGGTAACCGATTTCCGACAGGACGTCATCGACCTGGGTGCCGGCGGCGCGGACTTCAATGGCCGGGTCGAGCAGGCCGGTCGGGCGGACGAGCTGCTCGACCACGGCATCGGAATGGTCCATCTCGTAGGGCCCCGGCGTCGCGGACACGAATATCGTCTGTGGCGCCACGGCTTCAAACTCGTCAAAGCGCAGGGGCCGATTATCCAGTGCCGACGGCAGGCGGAATCCGTATTCCACCAGCGTTTCCTTGCGCGACCGGTCACCCCGGTACATGCCACCGAGTTGCGGGATCGTGACGTGGCCTTCGTCCACGATCAGCAGCGCGTCACTGGCCAGGTAGTCGAACAGGCACGGCGGCGGCTCGCCGGGCTGGCGCCCGGACAGGTAGCGGCTGTAATTTTCTATACCGGTGCAATAGCCGAGCTCCCGAATCATTTCGATATCGAACAGCGTGCGTTGCTCGAGGCGCTGCGCCTCCAGCAGTTTGCTCTGTGCGCGTAGGATTTTAAGCCGCTCCTTAAGTTCAAGCTTGACCTCGTCGACGGCTTTCAGCATGACCTCTCGCGGAGTGACGTAGTGGGTTTTCGGGTACACGGTCAGCCGTGGCACCTGGCGCACAACCTCGCCCGTCAGCGGATCGAAATGCGACAGCGATACAATCTCGTCGTCGAACAACTCGATCCGCACCGCGTCCCGATCGGAGTCGGCCGGAAAAACATCGATGATCTCCCCGCGCACCCGATAGGTGCCGTGCGCCAGGTCGAGCTCGTTGCGTGTGTACTGCAATTCCGCCAAGCGTCGCAACAGTTGCCGCTGATCGATCCGGTCGCCTCGAACGAGGTGCAAGACCATGCTGAAGTACGCTTCGGGATCACCGAGGCCATAGATCGCCGACACCGTTGCAACGATGATCGAGTCGGGGCGCTCCAACAGAGCCTTGGTCGCAGACAGGCGCATTTGCTCGATGTGAGCGTTGATCGATGCGTCCTTTTCTATATAGGTATCAGACGCCGGCATGTAGGCCTCAGGCTGGTAGTAATCGTAGTAGGAAACGAAATATTCGACGCGGTTGTGCGGAAAGAATTCGCGCATTTCACCGTATAACTGAGCGGCCAGGGTTTTATTCGGGGCCAACACCAGCGTTGGACGCTGTACCGCCTGAATGACGTTGGCTATCGTAAAGGTCTTGCCGGAACCGGTGACGCCGAGCAGGGTCTGGCGTGCCAGACCGTCGCGGAGGCCCTCGACCAGCGCGGTAATCGCCTCTGGTTGATCTCCTGCGGGCCGATAATCGGCCACCAGCTCAAACCGGTCCATGGTGCTGCATTAAGTGTTGGTTGCCGGACTCTAATCCCGTATATTTGCACCCGCTTTAAACCTGCCGGTCGCCAAGTGCATCAGTGAGTCTATCAGTTTCAAAACGAGTCCAGCGAGTCAAGCCCTCGCCCACCATGGCGGTCACGGCGCTCGCTGCCGAAATGCGGGCGGCCGGACGCGACGTCATCGGTCTCGGCGCCGGCGAACCGGATTTCGATACGCCCGAGCACATCAAGCAAGCAGCAATCGAGGCCATTCGCGAAGGCAAGACCAAGTACACCGCTGTCGATGGAACGGTGGAACTCAAGCAGGCGATTATCGACAAGTTCCAGCGCGACAACGAACTGGATTACGCCCCGGACCAGATCCTGGTTTCCAGCGGCGGTAAGCAGACCTGCTACAACATTTGCCAGGCGCTGCTCGGAGATGGTGACGAAGTCATTATCCCGGCGCCGTACTGGGTTTCTTATCCGGCCATGGCCATGCTGGCCGATGCAACCCCGGTGGAGGTGCTGGCCGGAATCGAACAGGGCTTCAAGCTCACACCCAAGGTTCTGGAGGCCGCGATCACTGACCGGACGCGGCTGATGTTTTTGAACAGCCCAAGTAACCCGACCGGTTCGGCGTATACACGCGCAGAACTGCAGGCACTCGGCCAAGTATTGGTAGCCCATCCCGACATCGTCATCGCGACCGATGACATGTACGAGCACATTTACTGGGCTGACGAACCGTTTACCAGCTTCGTGCAAGCGTGCCCCGAACTGTATGAGCGAACGATTACGATCAACGGCGTGTCGAAGGCGTACGCGATGACCGGGTGGCGGATCGGCTATGCGGGCGGCCCACCGGCGATCGTTCAGGCGATGAAAAAGATACAAAGCCAGAGCACCTCGAACCCCTGCAGCATCTCGCAGGCCGCGAGCGTTGCGGCGCTGACGGGCGATCAGAGTTGCCTGGCTGAACGCAACCAGGCATTCAAGGAACGGCACGACTACGTGGTCGCGGCACTGAACGAGATTCCGGGGTTTGAATGCGCCGAGGGTGCAGGCACGTTTTATGCCTTCCCGAATGTGTCGGCTGCGATCGCCGCCAAAGGTGCTGCCGACGACACCGCGTTTGCTGAACTGTTACTCAACGAAGCAGAGGTTGCGATCGTGCCCGGCAGCGCTTTCGGTGCGCCGGGTTACATTCGGCTGTCGTATGCGACCAGTGTCGAAATATTGCAGGAAGCAATCGCGCGGATCGCGAAATTTGTCGGCTGAAGCGATTGGCCAACGCATTGTTTTGCCTTGACTTGCCGCAGGGCTTACAGGAGAATCTCGCCGCCTATCAGGTACTTACAGTTCCCCGGTAGCTCAGTTGGTAGAGCGGTTGACTGTTAATCAATTGGTCGCTGGTTCGAGTCCGGCCCGGGGAGCCAATATCTAAGCCAAATAATCCCCTCGCCTCGCCTCTCTCAAGTCCGCTGACGGCCATTAGGTAATACATAGGTAACAAACGGGCCTGAAATCAGCCCTTCTAGCAGCTTTTTCACCTTTAATAAGCACGCTTTGACAGCATGCAGGGCAACCTGGACATCCGGCCCGCCCTGCCTGCGAAAACATCCAATGTGACTCCGGTTGGAGCCTCCTAGCCTCAAGCATGCGAAGGCGCCTGCACGACAGGAATAATGGCGTTACCGAGTTGACGGCCCGCGACGGGAAATAACAAAAAAGCAGTTTTCAGAATCCTGAAAGCTATGCCCTATGCGGGTTTCAGGTTATTGGTGCGCAGATTTGCGCAATTGCTGCCATGCACAATCCATAAGGTGGTTAGGCATAGTATCAAGATAACGAGATAATATATTGTTCTATAAGTTGTTTTCCTTGCCGCGTGACAGCGTGGTAATGC
>JAPUGB010000037.1 GCA_027293165.1 Gammaproteobacteria bacterium | reverse complement strand
GCATATTTTTGATGGGAGAGGTAGCTGATGCCATCGGGTACCGAACAGACCATATTGTCCGATCAGGTACAGGCCGAGATCGACCGCTGGATCGCCAAATTCCCGCAAGGGCGGCAGCGTTCGGCGGTACTCGCCGCCCTGCATGCCGTGCAGCATGAACATGGTGGATTCGTGACGCCGGAGCTGATGGATGCGGTGGCGAACTATCTCGACCTGCCGGCCGTTCAGGTCTACGAGATCGCAACCTTCTATACGATGATCGAAACACGACCCGTAGGGCGCCACAGCATTTCAGTGTGTACAAATATCTCCTGCATGCTGAGAGGAAGCGATGAGATCGTCTCGCACATCGAAAGCAAGCTCGGTATCGAATTGGGAGAAAGCACACCAGACGGAAAAATCTATCTGAAGCGGGAAGAGGAATGCCTCGCAGCATGCTGCGGCGCTCCGATGATGATGGTTGACCATGCCTATCACGAGGATCTCACTCCGGCGAAAGTGGACGCGATCCTGGATGCGCTGGAGTAGCACCGTCATGTATGAGCAAAACCTGGTGTGCTTTCAGACCTTGGGCAGGGACGAGCCCTGGAGCATGGAAAGTTACCGCGACTGCGGCGGGTACGAGGCCTGGGAATCGATTTTGGCCGGTCGGCTCAGCGCAGAACAAGTCATTGCTGCGGTTCAGGATTCGGGCCTGCGGGGTCGCGGTGGAGCGGGTTTTCCGACCGGACTGAAGTGGACGTTCATGCCTCGTGATTCGCAGGACCAGAAATATCTGGTATGCAACTCCGATGAGAGCGAGCCTGGCACCTGCCATGATCGCGATATCTTGCGGTTTAACCCACACGCGCTGATCGAAGGCATGGCGATCGGCGGGTTCGCTATGGGTGCCAGCGTTGGTTACAACTACGCCAGGGGCGAGTTCATGGACGAGCCCATCACGCGGTTCGAAGCAGCGCTCGAGGAAGCCTACGCAGCAGGCCTGTTGGGAAAGAATATTCGTGGGTCGGGCATTGATTTCGAATTACACAACTTTATCGGCGCCGGTGCCTACATTTGCGGAGAGGAAACCGGGTTGCTGGAGTCTCTGGAAGGTAAACCCGGCAAACCGAGATTTAAGCCACCATTTCCCGCGCATTTCGGTTTGTATGGGATGCCGACGACCGTCAACAACACCCAGAGCCTTGCTTCAGTCCCAGCGATAATCCGTAACGGTGCGGAGTGGTTTTTGCAACTGGGAACCGAGAATTCCGGTGGCACCATGATTTTTTCCGTGTCAGGCCACGTCAATAAGCCGGGCAATTACGAACTTCCACTGGGGATCCCGTTCAAGGACCTTTTGGAAATAGCTGGCGGTGTGCTCAGCGGCCAAACGCTCAAGGCGGTGATTCCCGGAGGGGTATCCGTGCCGGTGTTGCCGGCGGAGATCGTCGCAGACCTCGATATGGACTACGATTCCTTGCAGCGAGCGGGCTCCGCACTGGGTACTGGTGCAGTGGTCGTTATGGATGAGACGACCTGCATGGTCAGCGTTCTGCGGCGTATCTCGCGCTTCTATTTCGCCGAATCTTGCGGTCAATGCACGCCGTGCCGCGAGGGCACCGGGTGGTTGTATCGAATGCTGACGAGGATTTCCGAAGGCCAGGGGCGTGAATCGGACCTGGACATGTTGGTCGATGTGGCCAACAAGATCGAGGGACACACGATTTGCGCGTTCGGCGATGCGGCAGCCTGGCCGGTGCAAAGTTTCCTGCGCCATTTTCGTCATGAATTTGAATACATGATCGAGCATGGTGGCGATTCAATCGCCGACCCGCGGGCTGCGGCAGCCTGAGCTAAGAACCAATGGACCAGAAAACCGTCAAGATCGAGGTCAACGGCGTCGAGTTGCAGGCGCAAGCCGGTCAGATGTTGATGGAAGTTACGGACGCGGCGGATATATACATCCCCAGGTTCTGTTACCACGAGAAGCTGTCGATTGCAGCAAACTGCCGCATGTGCCTGGTGGAAGTCGAGGACGTGCACAAGCCGTTGCCGGCCTGTGCAACACCAGTCACTGACGGAATGAAAGTCTTTACAAAATCGCCGGCTGCTATTTCTGCGCAGCGAGCGACGATGGAGTTTCTGTTAATCAATCATCCGCTCGATTGCCCTATCTGCGATCAGGGTGGTGAGTGCGAACTGCAGGATCTGGCCATGGGCTACGGGCGCGATATTTCGCGATATGCAGAAAAGAAGCGTTCGGTGCAGGACCAAGACCTTGGCCCGCTGGTCTCGACCGACATGACCAGGTGTATTCATTGCACCCGTTGTGTCCGTTTCGGTCAGGAGATTGCCGGCATTCAGGAGCTCGGAACGATGGGGCGCGGCGAGTTCATGGAAATCAGCACCTACGTGAAGAACAGCGTCGATCATGAGCTGTCGGGAAACATCATCGATATATGCCCGGTTGGAGCACTGAACAACAAGCCCTATCGGTACAGTGCGCGGGCATGGGAGATGGAGCAACGCGCCACCGTGGCACCGCATGACTGCCTGGGGTCCAGTATTTATGCGCATGTGTTGCGCGGCCGAGTAAAGCGGGTGGTGCCCCGGCAGAACGAGCAGATTAACGAAACATGGATATCCGACCGGGACCGGTTCAGTTACGAAGGTATCTACAGCGACGACCGTTTGATGCAACCGATGATTCGAGACGGCGGGGAATGGCGCACCAGCAGTTGGGAGGCGGCGTTGGAGGCCGCCGCTGCCGGATTATTGGAGGCGGCCGGTGGTGACGCGGCCACGCATATCGGCGCCTGGATCTCGCCCAGCGCTACCACCGAAGAGGCCTATCTCACAGCGAGGCTGATGCGGCATCTCGGTTCCAATAACGTTGATCACCGTCTGCGAACTCGCGACTTCAGCGGGCAGGAATATGACCCGCTGTTTCCAAGTTTGGGAATGGACATCGCCGAGGTGCCGTCTCTGGAGGCGGCCCTTATCGTTGGCTCTAACCTTCGAAAAGAAGTGCCGTTGCTGGCTCACCGTGTACGTCAGGCGGCGGTGGCCGGTGCATCCATCAATTTTCTTAACCTGGCGATATATGAATATTTGTTCCCGATAGCGGAATACATGGTCGGTTCGTCTGCCGACCTTCCGCTGCAACTTGCTCGCCTGTTGGTGGCGGCTGGCGCCGAACTGCCGAAATCTGCCCGCCTGCTGGCTTCCGCTGCGGCGTCGGTTGACGAGGATCAGCAACGGACGGTTGCGTCGCTGGCCAAGGCGGATTCCGGCCTGGTCTTGCTCGGGCAGATGGCGCGGCGGCATCCGCAGTTCGGTCTTATTCAGTTGCTCGCCAGCCGCTTGGCGGCGGCAACCGGCGTCCGTTTGGGGCACCTGACCGAAGGCGGAAATTCTGCTGGAGCCTGTCTCGCGGGCGCGTTGCCACACCGGGGTGCCGGCGGCGCCCGTTTGAACGATCCCGGGCAAACAATTGCCGACATGATCGCGACGCCGCTGCGGGGCCTGATGATGGTAGGCACTGAACCCGAACGGGATTGCGCAGATGCTGCTGGCGCGGTCGCTGCGGTTGAATCTGCCGAATTCGTGTTGGCACTGTCTCCGTACTTCGCCGGTAGTCTGGCGCAGCATGCCGACGTGGTATTGCCGACCGGGACCTTTGCGGAAACCTCTGGCACTTTGGTCAACGTGGAGGGCCGTTGGCAAAGCTTTGCCGCGGTCGCGGCACCACTCGGGGAAGCACGGCCGGCATGGAAGGTGCTACGAGTGCTCGGCAACCTGCTCGAACTGGCCGACTGCCACTATCTGACGAGCGAAGCCATTCGGGATGAGCTGGCATCCGCGGCAGGCCAGCTTGAATCGGACAACCTCCTGTCCGCCAAAGCGAGCGCCCGGGCCGACAGCCAAGCCGAAACCCCCGCAGAGGACTTGGATATACCGATGTACCAGGTCGATGCAGTGGTTCGCCGCGCGCGCTCGCTGCAATTGACCCGGGACGGTCGGCAAGCCCGGCACGGTGTGACCGGGCGGCGCGAGACCGCCTGAGGAACGCTTTAGCGATGATCGCATTGTTGCAAGATCTGTTGTTGGGGTTCCTGCCCGAATTCTGGGCCGATGTCGTCATCACTGCGATACAGATCGTCATGTTAACGATCGCTGTCATTTTGTGTGTCGCATTCCTGACCTATTTCGAGCGAAAAGTCATTGGCTACATGCAAAACCGTATCGGGCCCAATCGGGTGGGGCCACGTGGCTTGCTGCAGCCTTTCGCTGACGTCATCAAGTTGCTGTTGAAAGAAATCATCGTTCCACGCCGAGCCAATCGATTTTTATTTCTGACCGCTCCGTTGTTATCGATTATTCCGGCGCTGGCGACCTGGGCAGTTATCCCGTTATTTCCGGGCTTTGTCATCGCCGACCTGAATGCAGGCTTGCTCTACGTTCTGGCACTGACCTCGCTCAGCGTCTATGGCGTCATCCTGGCGGGATGGGCGTCGAATTCGAAATACGCGCTGCTTGGCGCAATGCGTTCTGCCGCACAGATCGTCGCCTATGAGATTGCCATGGGATTTGCTCTGGTCGGGGTATTGATGGCCGGCGGTAGCTTGAACCTTGGCGATATCGTTGCTGCTCAGGCAGGCGGCGTCAGCAGCTGGTTTTTTATCTGGTTGCTGCCGCTGTGTCTGGTTTTTTTCATATCGGGCGTTGCGGAGACTAACCGTGCTCCGTTCGACGTGGCGGAAGGGGAGTCAGAAATTGTTGCCGGATTTATGGTGGAGTACTCGGGGGCGGCATTTGCGCTCTTCTTCCTGGCCGAGTACGCCAATATTATTTTGATTGCGGCACTGACCTCGGTGTTGTTCTTCGGTGGCTGGGAGTCTGTGTTCGCCGGCTGGAACTGGCTCGACGGAACTTGGCTGGAATTCCTTCGCGAGCCGGGATTGTTCTGGATGGTGGCCAAGATGGTTTTCTTCCTGTTCTGTTTCCTGTGGATTCGCGCCACCTTCCCCCGTTACCGGTATGACCAGATCATGCGACTCGGTTGGAAAGTGTTTATTCCGATTACGATCATTTGGATCGTGGTCGAGGCGGGCATGTTCACGCTAAAACTTGGTCCATGGAGCGCTTGAGATGAGCAAGGCCAGCCAGATTATCCGAACTTTTACCCTGTGGGAACTGCTTAAGGGCCTCCGAGTTACTTTGCAGAATTTCTTCGTCAGGAAGGTAACGGTTCAGTATCCCGAAGAAAAAACGCCGCAATCACCGCGTTTTCGGGGTTTGCATGCACTGCGACGCTATCCCAATGGCGAAGAGCGGTGTATCGCTTGCAAGCTCTGTGAAGCGGTATGCCCGGCCCTGGCAATTACCATTGAATCCGATGTTGGCGAAGACGGTACCCGGCGTACGACCCGCTACGATATTGACTTGTTCAAGTGCATCTACTGCGGGTTTTGTGAAGAAGCATGCCCCGTCGACGCGATTGTTGAAACCCGCATACATGAATATCACATGGAGGAGCCGGGCGAAAACATCATGAATAAGGACAAGTTAATGGCGATCGGAGACAAGTATGAGGCGATGATTGCTGCGGATAAGGCTGCGGATGCTAAGTATCGATAAGAGGAAAACATAGCGTGCCAGCCATCGATCACTGCGGCTCCGCGCTGCGACGGGAGACAACGCCTATATGCTCGAGCTGATCTTTTTCGGTTGGCTTGCGTTTGAGCTTATCGCGGCGGCGATAGGCGTCATCACGTCGCGAAACCCGGTCTACTCGGCCCTGTTTCTGGTGCTGGCTTTTGTAACCAGCGCCGCGATCTGGGTGCTGCTGGAGGCAGAATTTTTGGCCATGACGCTTGTACTGGTCTATGTCGGTGCAGTCATGGTCCTGTTCCTGTTCGTTCTCATGATGCTCGATATCGATGTCGCTAGCATGCGCGCTGGATTTGCCCGCTATGCTCCGGTCGGCATGCTGGTTGGGGCAATCACGATCGGCGAGCTG
>JAPUGB010000036.1 GCA_027293165.1 Gammaproteobacteria bacterium | reverse complement strand
ATCAGCCCAGTCACCGCATAGGTGCGCACCGGTGAGGCCAGGATTATGCCGTCGGCCGCGTTCATTTTCTCTGCGATCGAACCGACCTTGGCAAAATCAGGGCAGGAATGTTCACCAACCGTGACGCAGTGCAAACAACCGTCGCAAAACGGGAGGGCCACCTTCTCGATGAATACATAGTCGAAAATGGTCGGCCGGATCGCATTCATCTTTGCCTCGATGATCGTCTGCACCTTGTAGGTCCAGCTTTCCTCGTTGCGCGAGGACCCGATCACTGAAACGATCGTCAGCGTTTTGTCCGCCGGAGGCGGTGACTGTGCAGTAATGCCCATGTGCGGTGTGGGGGGTAACTGTCCGATCAGCTATCTTACGCAATCCGGGAAATCCCGACTTAACCGGCAAGCGGCGCCACCCTTGTGCGGTCGCGCCATTCCCATCCATGCCGGATAATATCGGAGACGGGCAATATCCGTCAGCACCCTAGCACAAGGACGATCGATGACTGAATTCGGCATTGTTATGGAGGCCTCGCCCGGCTACACGGCGCAGTTAGCGCAAGAGATCGAGGCGATGGGCTTCGATTACCTGTTGTGCCCGGACACCCAGAACCTGGGTCCCGACCCCTACGGGCAACTGGCGCTGGCCGCCGCCGCGACCAAAACCCTGCATCTCGGCACCGGGGTCACGAATCCGATCACGCGCGAAGCGGCTGTTACCGCGACCGCGATCGCGAGCCTGCAGCAGGAGTCCGGAAACCGCGCGATTTGCGGCATTGGCCGCGGCGACTCCTCAGCAGAACACATCGGTAAACGAAACGCGACGACGCATCAGTTGCGTACCTATATCGAACAGTTACGCGCCTTTATGCGCGGCGAGGTGGTTCAGCTCGGCGACAAGGCGTCGAAACTCCGCTGGCTCGAAGGCGAAGACGTTCCGCCGGCGCCAGTCGACGTCGCCTGCACCGGCCCGAAGACCATTGAAATGGCGGCGGACGTCGGTGACCGGGTCAGTTTTGCCGTCGGGTCGGCACCGGAGCGCATTGAATGGGCGCTGGCAACATTAAATGCCCGGTTGAAGGAAACCGGTCGCGATCGGAAATCGCTAAGCGTCGGCGCGTTTGTCAATCTGGTCTGCGATCAGAACGAACAGCGCGCCATCGAAATGGGCCGGATGATCGCCGGGATGGTCGCGCATTTTGCGGGCATGAAAAACGCACCGATCGATCACCTGCCGCCACAACTGAAAGGCCTGGCCGAGAAAATGCAAAGCCAGTACGACATGGAACACCATGCGCAGCAAGAAGGTACCCATTTGAACTTTGTCAGCGACGATTTCGTCGAGTGGATCTCGATTTGCGGGCCACCGCAGAAATGCCTGGAACGCCTGCAAGGGCTGCTGGATCAAGGCCTGGATCACGTCTACCTGCTCGGCGGCACGTCGGTCGCCCACCCGCATGGCGAACGCCAGGCCGCGATGGTCCGGCAGACGAAACTTTTCGCCGATGAAGTGCTGCCGAAGCTAAAGGGCTGACCGCTGTCCGAAGCACCGACCACCGAGGCCGGCAACCCCCGCCGATCGAGCGTAAGATATCTGCGGTTACGATAACAATAAACAGGGGGATACCCCGATGGCAGAACTAAGACTAACCGCCGGCGGATACACGCCGGAAGACTTCGCAAAATTTATCGAGCTGCGGCTCGGCAGCGGCGACCCCGTCTACTGGTATGCGATCGGGGATTCGACGACTTTCCCCGACGGCAAAATGTTCATGCGTACTGAAGGCTATGACACCGGGCGCCTGCACAGTTTTGACCGGGAAAAAAACGAGGCGATCGGGCTGACGCGCAAACTGATCGTCATGCGCGATCCAGTCAGCGGTGAGCTTCTGACCGGGCCCGACGGTCAACCAGCCTGGGTCAGCGATTTCACCTACCAGTTGTTTACGATGCGCCTCGAGGACGGTTTTTTGACCTACGAATCCGAGCAGGGCTCCGGCGAAACCTTGAACAAGGCTTACGGAGGCCTAAACCGCAGTGAGATCCAGCGCTTTGACGGCATGACCGTGTTCACGACGCCGGTCAACTATCAAATTCCCCCGGGTGCACTGAGTCCAACACCGGAGCCGGTCTGGGAGACCTACGATTTCATCGAAAGAAGCCATCACGGGGGCGTCAAATACGACGGCCTGTGGGCCGGCTCATTTCCATTGCCGCCGTTTATGGGCGGCGGCCGCGCGAGCATGCACGCCTATTTCAAGCGCTACGACCGGTTTGCGGAATTACCCGCCAGCATCCGCGATTTTGTCGAAGAACATGCGCAATTGTGGAAAGAACCGCCCAGGACCATCGAGGAGATCCGGGAACTGCAGCAGTAGCCTGCCGTGCCCGTCTGCAGGTCCTGACGCCTTTCCATGCTCGTCCTGTTCCTGGTCACATTCGTCAACCTGCTTGGCTTCGGGTTGCTGACCCCGCTGCTGCCGTTTTACGTCGAACGCGTCGGCGGCGGGCCCGAACTGATCACGATCATCATCGCGGTCTACTCCGGGGTGCAGTTCCTGACCGGGCCGACGATCGGGCGCTTGAGCGACAAGTACGGCCGTAAACCCGTGCTGGCCTGGACCACGGCCGGCGCGGCAATTTCGCACGTGCTGCTCGGTATGGCCGACAGCCTGTGGTTGGTCATCATCGCAAGGATCATCGGTGGTATTGCCGCCGCCAATATCGGGGTCGCCTTCGCCTATGTGACGGACGTGTCCAGCGGCGCCGATCGGGCCAAGAGCATGGGAATACTAGGTTCCGCGTTCAGTTTCGGGTTCATGTTCGGACCGGCGATGGGCGGCGTATTGGCCGGCCCTGATTTGGAGACCGCCAATTTCATGCTGCCGGCATTCAGCGCGGCGGGCATGGCGATCATTGCGACGATCAGCGTGCTCGTGTTTCTGCCGGAGAGTCTGAAACCGGAAGAACGCAGCTCCGCGACCGGTGCCGATCAGATTCCGGTGATGACCCAAGTGCGCGCGACCTTTAGCCACACCACGATGATTATCCTGTCGCTGATGGCATTCCTTGTCTATGTATCGTGGTCGACCTTGCTGTCGATCCTGGCATTGTGGATGAACCGCGTGCTGGAACTTGGCCCGCGCGATATCGGGCTGGTATTTCTGTACTCGGGATTTGTCGGGGCGGTCTGCCAGCTCGGATTGATCGGTCCGCTCACCAAGCGCATCGGTGAAAACGCGATCGTCATGTGGTCGATTGCGGTCTTGGGGCTCGGGCTAGTGGTGTTGGCGATGAGTGAGTCAGCCACGATGACGTTGCTGGCAATGACACTGGTGTCGGCGGCACACAGCATGTTCAGCCCGGTCAGCACGGCGGTGGTATCGCATCGCGCCGCGCCGGCCGAACGCGGTATCGTGCTCGGTGTATTCCAGGGCATTGGCAGCCTGGGTCGGGTGGCCGGCCCGACCTTTGCCGGCGTCGCGTTCGCTCAGCTCGGCTACGCTTCGCCGTACTGGATCGGTGCGTTGCTGATGGTGCCGGCCGTGATGCTGGCGTTCAGCGCGATGCGCCGCGCGCAGCCTGCATGACGGCGGCGCTCAGTCGCGCCAGCTGATGCGCCAGATCCGGCCCTGCTTGTCTTCGGTCAGATAAATCGCACCGTCGGGGCCCTCGGCCAGGCCGGTTGGCCGGTAGGTCGCATCGGCCGGGCTGCGAATCTCCTCCGCGCCGGCGAACCCGTCGGCAAAGATCTCCCAATCGCCGTCGGGCTGGCCGTTTTCCATCGGCACGAACACGACCTTGTAGCCGGCCTGCGGTAACGGCATCCGGTTCCACGAACCGTGAAAGGCGATAAACGCACCGCCCCGATAACGCTCGGGAACATTGGTGCCCGAATGAAAGATCAGGTCGTTCGGTGCCCAATGCCCCGGAAAACCAATCAGCGGGTCCTTGTAGTCACCGTCGGCTTCGATTTCACCATCACCCCCGTATTCGGGCCCGAGCATGCGCGCTCCTCGCTGGTGATCGTAATACGTATACGGCCAACCGAAATTATCACCAGCCGCGGCGACATGAAATTCTTCGGCCGGCAATTCAACGCGCTGTTCCCGCGTGAACTTTTTCGGCCACAGGATATCGAGTGAATCACGCCCGTGCATGACGAAATACAGCTGATCGACGTGGTCGTTCCATTCGAGAGCCACGACATTACGCGTGCCGGTCACGTAACGCTCACCATCGCGTACCTGGTCCTGCAACTTCTTATCGGCAGCAAAACGCCAGATACCCCCGGAGCGTTCCAGTTGCGGACAGGGATCCAGCCCGGGCGATTCCCGCTTGTTGTTTTGTTCCTGGCAAGCGTTCGTCGGCGTGCCCGAATTCACATACATGTTGCCACTGCCGTCGAATGCCAGCGTCTTGGAACCGTGCGAGCCCTGTAACGGAAACCCACCAGCGATTGGCTCGGCCACCCCCGCTGGCACGAGATTGTCATCCAGCGGGACGCGATACACCGTAACTTCCGACGAGAAATACAAGTGCCCGTCGTGAATCGCCAAGCCGGTTGTCACATCGGTGGGACCGAACTCCTCGACAACATCGGCAACGCCATCACCGTCGGTATCCCTAAGTGCAATCAGCCCACCGTAGCTGGCCGACTGGCCGAACCTCCGGACTTCGAGCGCAAAGCGCTTGGCGACGTAGACGTCGCCGTTGTCACGGACAGCGATATGCCTGATTTTGCCGAGGCCTTCATGAAATACCGTGGCTTCGAAGCCCTCGGGCAGGCTGAACTCGGACTCGGCCAGACTTTGCCCTGCCCAGGCTGCTACGGTGCACAACAGATAAACGGGAACTCTTTTCATCGTCACAACCTTGTCCAGGTGATCTCTGCTTCAGCTTCCATCCTAGCGCCGCCGGGCCCGTCGCCGAAAGATGACGTGCTACCCGCGACCGTATTGCGGCGCCGCCCGGATCTTCTGGCCGGTCGAGTTTCCCCATCCGCTGGCCGGTTTGCACTAGTATTAACCGAAACTGACAACCAGAATACGAAGCACCGCTCGACCGGAGTAAGCCAATGCGCAGAGCATCCGTCCGTCTCTTTCGTCCGATAGCGACAACGCTTACATTGATCAACCTGATGGTATGGAGTATGCCCATGGCGGCAGATAACGACGAATCCCGCGGACACGATGATTCTCAACTGACCCGGGAAATCGAAGCATTTCTGGCAACCTATGCCGAGGTATACAACCGTCAGGACTACACCACGCTGCTCAGCATGTGGGATCAGGGCGATCCCGATCCCATCTACGTTGCGGAAGAGATCAACCCGCCAATGCAGGGCTGGGATCGCATCAATGCCTATTTCAAGCCAAAACCGGGGTTTAGCGTCCTCGACGGTATCCGCAACGAATACACCGATATCAACGCACATTACCTGGCGGAGAATCTGGCCATAGCGACCTATAAACTTCGCTTCGACATCAAAGTCAAAAATAAGAGGGCGATGTCCAGCTGGGATCGGGTCATGGCGGTGTTTCGGAAGAAGAACGGCGAATGGAAACTGATCGCCTATGCCGAGGCGCCAATGGCGCCGCTGACGATGGTCCGCGAAATGATCCATGGGCAGGTGCCGGATGACTTTGATGCCTGGATCGACCAGCAGGACGCCGGGCGGCAATAAGCGAATGAGCGTCACGCCGTCGAACATGCCCGAGTTGGGCCTGCCCGCACCGGACTTCGCGTTGCCCGACACCGAGGGCGAAATCGTCAGCCGCGATCGATTTTCAGAATCGCCGGCGCTACTGGTCGTGTTCTGGTGCAACCACTGCCCATATGTACAACATATTCGTGACGGCTTCGTCGAGTTCGCGGAGTATTACCAGACGCAGGGTTTAGCCGTGGTCGCCATCATGGCGAATGATGTCGATGCGCAGCCTGCCGACAGCCCGGAAAACATGAAACGAGCTGCCGAACAATACGAATTTTCTTTCCCGTATCTGTATGACAAAACCCAGGCAGTGGCACTGGCCTACCAGGCCGCGTGCACGCCGGATTTTTTCCTGTACGACCAGAATCGCCGGCTCGCCTACCGCGGCCGCTTTGACGCAAGCCGGCCCAATCAGGGCACGCCGGTGACCGGATCGGATCTACGCGCGGCCGCGAGCGCGGTACTCGCCGGCGAACCGCTGCCGCCTGAACAGTCCCCGGGCATCGGCTGCAGTATCAAGTGGAAGCCCGATAACGAGCCAAAATAGATTGATCCGGTTGCCCTTAGCTGATCTTTTGAGCTGCACTGCAGGCTGACGCGTCGTGAGAACCCTGCTGCAATTTGCTGTCGTGCTCGCGCTCGCCTACGGCGTTTTGCTGGGTTGTACCTACAGGTACCAATCACGGCTGATCTACTTTCCCGGGATGGGGCCAACCGATCCGACGATGACACCGGCGCGACTCGGCCTGCGTTTCGATGACGTGCGGTTTACTGCGGCCGATGGCGTCGGCTTGCACGGCTGGTACATCCCGGCCGAGCCCGAGCGCGGCGTGCTGTTGTTCATGCACGGTAATGCCGGCGACATCACCCATCGACTCGACTCGATCGCCGTGTTTCACCGCCAAGAGCTGTCGCAATTCATCTTTGACTACCGTGGCTTCGGGCAAAGCGACGGCAGCCCTGACGAATCGGGCACTTATGCCGATGCGATGGCCGCCTGGCAATACCTGATCGACGAACGTGGGATTCCGGCCAATGACATCGTGATCTTCGGCCGCTCCCTGGGGGCAGCGATTGCAACCCAACTGGCCACGCAAACCCAACCGGCCGCGTTGATCATCGAATCCGCATTCACGTCGGCTCCGGATGTTGCCGCCGATCACTACTGGTTTCTGCCGGTGCGCATGCTGGCGCGCTTTGACTACGACACGCGTGCCTATTTAGAGCATGTCGAGGTGCCGGTACTTGTCATTCACAGCGTCGATGACGAGATCATCCCGGTCAAGCACGGCGAGGCTTTGTATGCCGTCGCCGCCGACCCGAAGGCATACCTCGAATTGCGTGGCGATCATAACCAGGGCTTCCTGCTCAGCGAGCCTGCTTACTCGGCGGGCCTGGACGCTTTTTTGAGCGACTACCTGGCGACACGCGGCTACCGCGAGTAGACGGCGTTGCCAGGACGATGACTGATGTACAACCATGAACGTTGACGGCAAACCGTACCGGACCATCTGGTTAAACCCCGATGACGCGTCGATCGTGCAAGCGATCGATCAGCGCGCCCTGCCCCACCGGTTTCTGATCCAGGACCTGAAAAACTGGCGCGACGGGCGGGATGCAATCGCCGACATGGTCGTGCGGGGTGCGCCGTTGATTGGCGCGACGGCCGCCTGGAGCCTGTATCTGGCGGCGCTCGAAGCGCGCAGCGTCGATGACCCGGATACCTTTATAAATAACGCCGCGGCCAAACTCGTCGACGCCCGGCCGACCGGGGCCAACCTGGCCTGGGCGGTGCAGCGCATGCTCGAAGCCCTTGCAGGGACATCCGATGCGGAACAACGGATCGCGATTACGCGCCGTGAGGCCGAGTCGATTTGTACCGAGGATGTCGAAATTTGCCAGCGCATTGCCAATCACGGCCTGGAGCTGATCCGATCCATCAGCGAACGCAAAGCGGGCGACCCGGTCAACATCCTGACGCATTGCAACGCCGGCTGGCTCGCGACCGTTGACTGGGGCACCGCGACCGCGCCCATGTACCTGGCGCATCAGCAGGGCATTGCCGTACACGTCTGGGTAGGCGAAACGCGTCCACGCAACCAGGGTTCACAACTGACGGCATGGGAACTCGGGCATGAGGGCGTCCCGCACACAGTCATAGTCGACAATGCGGGTGGCCACTTAATGCAACATGGCCAAGTCGACCTTTGCATTACCGGCACCGACCGCACGACGCGCACCGGCGACGTCGCCAACAAGATCGGCACTTACCTCAAAGCACTGGCTGCCAACGATAACGACATTCCGTTTTACGTCGCCGTGCCGTCCGCGTCGATCGACTGGCGCATCGGCAATGGGCAAAAAGAAATTCCCATCGAAGAACGCGACGTGGCGGAGGTCGCGATCGTCGAGGGCCTCGACGGCGGCCGGCTGCGCCAGGTTCGCACGATGCTGGAAACGAGCCCGATCCGGAATTACGGGTTCGATGTCACGCCGGCACGGTTGATCACCGGCTTGATCACCGACCGCGGCGTCTGCCCGGCCAGTGAGCAGGGTTTGTTCGAATTGTTCCCGGAGCGCAAGCCCACAGCATGATCGACGCAGGCTACATCAAGTTTAGCAACGCGCCTGAGTGACGGGTTCCGCAAGCGCGCACCGGCTGCTTATAATCGGACCTGGAAGAAAGGTCCAAAAAAAGGAGCGTCCGTGTACATCAACTTCTGGTACCCAATCTGTAAAAGCACCGACCTTGGCGACGACGCGCCGCTATCGGCACAGGTACTGGGAACGCGGCTGGTGGCGTTCCGCGACAGTGATTCCGCACCGCATGTTCTGAGCAACACCTGCGTACACCGCGGTGGTTCGTTGAGCAAAGGCTTGGTCAAGGACGACTGTCTGGTGTGCCCGTATCACGGCTGGCGCTACGCTGGCGACGGCAAGTGCCAATTGATCCCGTCCTTTGGTGACGACAGCAAAATACCGGCGCGTGCCAAAATTGACAGCTACCCGGTACAGGAGAAATACGGCATTTTGTTCGCGTTCCTCGGGGATCTGCCCGCCGCCGAGCGCCCTCCGCTTTACGAAATCGAGAATTACGACAGTGATGCATGGCGCGCGGCGGAGCCCGTAATTCTCGAACTAAACGCCTACTACGAACGTTCGATGGAAAACGGGTTGGACCCAATGCACAACGAGTTTGTGCATCCGGCGCAGGGCAATGTCTCCCCAATATTGGAGAGCCTGAAAATAACCAGCGCGAACTGGGGACACGAGCTTTCGATCAAGATGGGCGTGCTCAACCCGGACCAGCTTACGCTCACTGAACTGCAGGGGCGGCCCGAGGATCTCGGGGCCACGTCTGCCCACCACGGCCCAAACACGCTGATCACGTCAATTGATTTGGCGGCCGACAATAACTTCACGCAGTATTTCTTCGAGCAGCCAGTTAACGACAGTCAGACCCGCATCTTTTTCGTCAATACCCGTAATTGCCTGCTCGAACCGCAACAGGACGATCGAATCCAGGAGGTCAACCTTCGGGTAGCGGGCGAGGACATCGGGGTGATCGAGGCGCTATATCCGGTACGGACACCGGAGACCACGACAAAGGAACTGCTGGCCACCGGCGAAGGATGCATTGTCGGGTTCCGCAAACTCTTGAAAGAGTGGGAGCAACGCGGCTGGCGGGTTGATCTGGCAGCATTGCGGGAAAACGAGGGAGACATCGCCTACGCGATTCCTTCACCGGGACGGCGCAAATCCGGCAACTGGGTGCTGGACCCGATCCCGTTGATGCCCGGCGCTGACGGCTAGACGCCCGGAACCGCAGTTCGATCAGGCACAGAGGGCGCCGGTATTCGGTTGGGTCCTGGATCGCGTCACGACGTCGGGTTGAATCAGACGCAATCACCGGGCGAGCATTTTCGCGCGGCCATTCGTCAACTCCGCCAGCGCCGCAGCGTTCAAATACGCCATGGCCGCCGAGTCCTGTTTCAGGTACGCATCGAGAAACGCCGTCGACGCGCTCAGGACGATCGTCAGGGCTTCCTCGTCCGGCGGCCCCTTGCCCCGTTCGTCGCAAATCAAGCCACCGATGAAATGATCGGCTTCATCGATGACCAGTGCGTGCTTGTTGCCGCCGGGGGTCCGTTCATAAGCACCGAGCCGCCATTCCCAGGTCGCGCCCGGCCCACCGCGGTTCGCATGATCCCGGGTACCGGTTGATACAAACGTCGGCAGCTGAATGTCATCCCAGGCGTGCGCCGGAATCGTCGGCAGCGGACCCGGGCCGCTCAGCAGTATCGCGACGTCGAAGCGATCATCGGCATAGCTCGCTTGACTGCCATCCGGTTCGAGTACCGGCAAGCCAGTTATGATGGTTGCGACCAACGCTCCCATCGAATGGCCGCCGGCAGCCACGCGCGTCGGATCGATCGCACCGTGCAGAGCTTCGATTTCTGTTTCAAAAAAGGGCAACGAATCGAGCAGCGATGACATGTCGGCAATCTGGCTTTGAAATACGCGACTTGCCTCGTCGGCGTCGGGCCTACCTACACCATCGGCCCCCAGGTGGGTGGGTAGAAACACCACATAACCGTGCGAGGCCCAGTGATCGGCCAGACGAACGTACCCGTCGCCGGTACACAACGCACCATGAGAAAACACGACCAGTGGAAACCGCCCGTCGCCCTCGGGATAACTGATCCGCACCGGCATGAGGCGATCACGCTCCGGCACCGCCAATTCGATAACGGCGACCACGCCAACCGCGTATGGCCCAGGGCCAGCCTTGTACAAGGTATCCGTCGATCCCCACGCCGGTGCCGTGGCGGCGAAGGCGATCAACAGCCGTAGCATTCCGGTTCAGGCCCGGGCAAGCTTGCTGCTCGATTCCGACGTAGCAGTAATCAGAGGCACCGGGTCGATGACCCAGTTGCGAGATTCGCGCCGGCCCGGGCTAGGAATCGCATAGGCAACTTCGTCACGGTTGTCTTTAACCTGCCGGCTGTCGATACGCCAGCCTTTGGCCTCGAATTCCCGCAGCCTCTCCCGATAGGCCACTACGGGCTTATCCGCCGGCATCAGCAATTCCTTGACCGCGGTTCGCGGCGCAATGGCCGGTTTTAACGGCTCCAGCACGGCCAGATCTTCGAACACAACTTGCTTGTTTTCCTCAATGCTCTGCGCATCGTGGTCTTCATCCGTCAAATAACTGCGGAAGTTGTGAAAGAAAATCCGGGTATGCGTTTCGTCGATAGGCGTTTCGTAAATGTACTGGTGCAGCTTGATCCATTCTGTCGGATGAATAAAAGTGCGAATGCTCGACACGCCATGAAAGCCGGTATAGACCTCGGTCGGGCCCGGCTTGGTTTTGCCGGCCTTGCCACGCAGACCGGTGTTCGCGCCCGGCATCGTCAGGTGGATACCCATTCCCCAACCGTTATCGGAGTGGTCCAGCTCCACATCGGGGATCGCAAAGCGAGTCCCGTCCGGATTTTTAAACATCTGAAACGAATGGGTGAACTCGTTATGCGCCAGGTCAACGCCGTTCTCAAGCGAGCGCTTGTAGTCGAAGTTGAACTCAAAGCGCATGAAATTCGAGCGCCAGCCTTCCTCTCCCCACTCGGGAATCTCCGAGATCGGCGGGCGCTCGTCCTCGGATAAATCCCCGAGGAAGGCGAAAACCAGGTCGTATTTCTCCATCGTCGGGTAGGAATCGACTTTTGCCCTCGCCGGTATTTTAGCGTCCGAGCCCAGCGACGGAATTTCGACGCAGTGACCGTCGCCGTCGTACCGCCAACCGTGGTAGCGACATTCGACGCAGTCGCCGTATACCGTACCTACGGCCAGCGAACCCCCACGGTGTGCGCACACGTCGCTGAGGCAGCGCACCTGACCGGCCGAGTCCCGAAACAGCACGAAATCCTGCCCCAGCATGCGCACGCCCGTGGGCTGCTCGGTTATGTTTTTGCTCTCTTCGGCGACGTACCAGAAATTGATGAACATCGGATCCCCCAAGGCTCCCGCTGATCGCGATATTCTACTCCGAATAGGCAGATCCCAAATCGGCAGCGGTCGACCTATTCAGACAACGCTATGTTTCCTCGGTTTGCAGCTCGCTCGCCCCTGGGGTCAGCCCCTCTGCAACAATAACAGCCCGTATCTGCTGCTCATCGGCGCTTCGACCGACGAGCATGATCACCCGCGCCCGATTAACAGATAGATCGATATCGGCACGGTCGACACCCGGCATCTTCATCAGCGCGACCCCCACGTCATACGCACAGAACGGGCAATTCAGTCCTCGAATTTCGATAACCAGTACCTGGCGCGTCTCGGCCATCGAGACGCCGGTTGCCAGCAACAGCACAAACACAGTCAGGACACTTATTGTTTTTTTCATGGCAATCCACCATTTTTCTTTGAGTTGCAAGGTCTCCCGCGGATTAGCCGTCCAACCAAATCCGCAGTGGCAAGACCAAATAGGCAGCAAAAAAACCAATTCCCCACACCGTCGCTGAAGTCCACAGAATTCGGCGGTTCCATTTCAGGGTCTGCGCACATATTCGGGCCAACTCCGGATCGGCAGGACAGGCCCGGTTCGGGCGGTACATGACCCAGGCAGACAGCACCAGCAATAGTCCGGCGCCGGCGAATACCCAGGTCTTGTACTCGGAAATTTTGATCAACAGCGGAACCGCGTTGGTCAGTGCCGCAACCGTCGCTCCCAGACCGAGTGTGACGAGAATAATCGGCAACGCGCAGCAGACCAATGTCCCGGTCGAGGCAAACAGCGTGGCCCAGCCCAGCGCAACCTCGGCGCGAGTGTCGCTGTCGGCGTCTGTTGGCATACAAGCTCCCCCGTTGATTCCACTTTGAACAGATTACCGGCTATAGGTTCACGAGAGCATTCGCTGGCCGTTACTGGTGCGGATCAAGTTCGGTCTCCGGCCCGGGCGCATCGGGAGGCAGGTCGGCGTAACGGGCGCGCAAATCGTTCCACAGTTCCAGCTTGCGCCAATCGGGTTTTTGCCGCCTCATCCGCTCATCGTAGTACGGATTCGGCAGGAAAAAAGTGATCATCTGTTCGTCCCGGCCGTTCCACAACCGGATACCCCATGTGGTCGGTGCCTGCGCTCGGTTCAGGTGGCGAAAGAATGCGGCCTTGCTGACGCGGCGCCAGGCGGCAATATCCGGTGGCGTTGGGTTCGATGGCGGGCCGTGGTGCGGCCCGAGGCACAGATGACAATGCCAGTCGCCAAAGTGCACCGTCATGTAACCATCCAGCATCGTTATACGGGGTTGGGAACTGGCGCGGTATTCGAACACCGCGCCCTGGATGCACGGCCCAAAAAACAGTTCGTGCCAGTGATTCTCAAACAAGTCCTTCAGCAGACGCTCCAGCAGCTCGGCCTCAGGCGGCATATAGGTGTATTCGATCGAGTGACCGTCCGGATTCGCTTCCACTGCCGTACTTATAACCATGGCTCAGTTGTGTACCGTGACCGTTAAGATTTAGGAGTGTGCCCGGCCTGCAGCCGTTCCCGCAAGCGCTGCTTGTGAACCTTGCCGGTACGCGTCAGCGGCAGATCCTGCTTGGCGACGAATGCGAACCTGCGTGGCAGTTTGTAGGCCGATAGCAGGTTTTTCAGTTCTTTGCGCAGCTCGTCGGCCGTCAACGACGCGCCGGGTTCAGGGACGATCGCCGCGCCAACCACGGTGCCCAGTTCCGCGTCGGGCACACCAACCACGAATGCTTCACTGACGCCTGCGCATTCGACCAGTGCTGCTTCGACATCACGAGGTACGACGTTGGTGCCGCCGCTGCGGATGATTTCGCCGAGCCGCCCACGGAAAAACAGGTAGCCGTCCGTGTCGAACACGCCGAGATCACCGGTGTGATAGTAACCATCGGCATCAAAGGTGTCGGCCGGGTCAACCTGATACAAGCCCTGCATCAGGTTGTAACCGCGCACGCAGATTTCCCCCTCGGTGCCCGGCGGACAAATGGCCCCGGTGTCGGGGTCGATGAGCTTATGTTCCACTCCGGGCATGGCTTTACCGACCGTTCCGCGCTGCGCTTCCGCCAGTTCATGCCCATCGAGATCCAGCGTGTGCGGTCCGGCCGTTTCGGTCATGCCCAGCGATTGCGCCCGCAATCCCGGGTCAGCGGGTTTGACCGCATCGGGCAGGATGTCGAACAGGTTGCCTCCGCGCAGTGACGAGCGGTCGCAGCCGGCAAACGCCGGGTGACTGGCCATCGCTTTGCCGTGCGGCGGCAACCCAAAAGCAATGCTGATGCGCTCGCGCTCGATCAGGTCCAGCGCCTCGCCAGGATCAAAGGCCTCCTGACAGACGATGCTGGCGCCGGAGTGCATGATCGGTAGCAGGTTGGCGGCAAATCCGCCGACCCAGCAAAACGGCATCGGGCTGTAGACGCGATCATCGACCGCGAGATCCCGGAAGCTGGCCACGTTGAACGTGTGCTGAATAATTCCCCGGTGGCTGTGTACGGCGCCCTTCGGCTCACCGGTGCTTCCAGAGCTGAACATGATCAGCATCGGATCTTCGGCCTCAACTGCCTGTTCAATGCTCTCGAGATAGGCCGCATCACAATGCGGCTGCGCGTCTGCCAGTGCAACCAATTCTGCATAACCACCGTTTGCCCAGTCCTTCGTCGCATCGCCCCAGGCATAAACCGCCTTCAGTCGCGGCAGTGCGCTCAGCTCCATCGATCCCGGCACCGTCTCAATCAGTTGCCTGACGCATTGCTCCAGACCGTCCAGGTAATCCTGACCGCCAAGCGTAGCCCAGGTCAGCAACACCTCAACGTCACTGCGCGCGAGCATAACCACGAGTTCGCGCGGACGGAGGTAGGTGCTCAGCGGCACGGCCACGGCCCCGATGCGCGTCGCCGCGAGCCAGGCGAGCACCCAATCCGGCCCGTTCGGCATCAATACACCAACGTGGGTGCTTTTTCTAACCCCGGCGGCCAGCAAACCACGCGCCAGTCGCGCAGACTGCCGCTCGGCATCGTTATAGCTGATGCGCTGCTTACCGAGTGTGATCAGGGGCCGGTCGCCGTGCAACGCCGCCAGTCGGTGGATCCACACCGGAATCGTGGCTTCGTGATCAGGCAAAAGAAACTTCGTATTGTCCATGCCCCCGCCAGGATTATTCACACCAGTCAGTCTTCGACCGGCACCTTTTTTTTGCTTTCCCAGAATTTGTACAGAAACGCCGCATAGACCGACGGCGTAACGTCCTGAGTGTATAACGGACTGTCGTCGTTTTTGGCTCCCTGGTGGAACCCGAACCGAAGTCCAGTCCAGATTTCGAAATTCTTCGTTATGGGTTGACGTATCGCAACCGACAGGTCCGTGCCAAGATAACCGGCCTTCGCGTCGAAAGCCGGCCGTAGCGGATTCGCGAATTGCGGTTCCACGCCGTAGAAATAGTTCATGTACTCGCTGTTCGCAAAGGTTGGTTTCAAACGCACCCTCAATTGCTGCCTCGGCTGCCAGAGCTTTTTCACATAGCGCAGCTCGGGATTGAACACCAGGCCGCGGTAGGTCGGATCCAGTCCATCGAACGAGAATGCAGCCCGCAACTGCAACGCCAGAAACAGGTCGCCACCGGCGAGGTGTCCATCGGTGAACTGCAGCTCCAGTTCCGGGCCAGCCTCGAGCATAAAATCCAGGTCCGGCATCCCGGTCCGGGCGTCGATCTCGTCGCTATCGGCACCAAAGCGCAGATCGAAATCGATACCGAGCCGGACACGGTCACGGCGAAAGAGCCGACCCTGGATTGGCTGCTCCGCGTCGCCCCCCAGGCGCAGAAACCGGCCCCGGTAGACCGGAAACGGCAACGGAATGAAATTGAATTGGGTATCTTCGGACGCGGGATACGAGGAACCATAGCGTGCGAATGCCGCCACCCGCATTTCCCACAAGGACTCCTCGCTCGGCTCCGCTGCCGCCGAGGACTGGTCTTCAGTGGGTTGATCTTCCGCCAGCAAGGCCGGACTCAGGAACATCAGGGCGAGCAGTAGCAGTGCCCGGACCGGCGACGCGGACCGCGTCATTGACCAGAAAAAATCGCACAGGGAAACATCTGTTAGCAGCGTCGCAGATAGACGGGAGCGCTGCAAGCAGCGGACCTGGGATCGGCCAGTCGAGGACTTTAATCAAGCACGGACAACCATGCTGCCAGCATTTGGGAGCGCCTTTGCTGCGGCGGCGCGAAGCGGGGTCAGCGTCTCGGTCAACTCATGAATTGTCAGCCGACATGTTCAGCAAAAAACTGGTTCAGCATGCGGTCGTTCGGATCCATCCGTCGCCGGATGGCCCGGAGGTGGGCCAGCCGCTTGCCGAACACATCCTCAACGTATCCAGCGGTTAGGCCGCAGGTCTGGTTGAACAGCGGGATGCCGGCGAATCCCGCGGCAAACTCGGCAAACTCCATGACAAAATTCTCCCAGCCGCGGGTATTGGTCGTGCGGACACTCAGCGAAAACACCTGCTCGTCGAACGACGGCGACAGTAACGCGCTCTGGTCCTTGTCGACCCGATACGCGATCGCCGGCAGGTCGCAGCGAAACTTTGAGGTCTTGTTATGTGCACGGCAGAAATCCCGGTACGCCTTGACGACCGCACCGAACTGACAGGCGGGGAAGGCCCAGGTGCAATAGCGAATGCGAGTGGGTCGTTGCGGCCTGCTCAGCGTGCGAAACTGCCCGGACTGTTCGGCCGAATTGCTGCCGG
This sequence comes from Gammaproteobacteria bacterium, assembly GCA_027293165.1. GTDB lineage: Bacteria > Pseudomonadota > Gammaproteobacteria > Steroidobacterales > JAPUGB01. The sequence continues at coordinate 1,326 of JAPUGB010000036.1, read as the reverse complement.
AAGCGCTCAGCCCACGGTTTACGAGCACCTGAGCCGCTTCATTCACAGTGTCGATCAGCGGATCGCGAATCTGTCTGATCGGTATGACCCGGCCCACCGAATGCACGACGCGCGGCAAAACCGAGTTCCATGCCCAGTTACGAATCTTCCAGGGCCAACCGTGCACGGGCCGATTTTTCGATCCGGTCACGCGCACTTCGACAAACGCGGTGTCACGATACGGCAACAGAAAAAGTTTGACCGCTGCTCTGACTTGCGCAAGATCCGGCATATAGTTTGCCAGTTCATCAAAATTCAGGGTCTTGTTGCGCATGGCATATGAGCGGATTCGGCGAATGCGCAACTCCACCTCACAAACGACGCCTAACAACCCGTAGCTCATCAGCGCAACGCGCAGCAGGTCGGCCCGATCCTGACCGATATCCAATCGGTGACCTTGCGGCGTGATCAGCGTGAGACGAACGACCGACGACGCGAGGTCACCGCCCTCGCCCGGGATCGCCGCGGTCAGTGAGCCGCTGCTGATCGCGCCACCGACGGTGCGGTCCGGATCATCGCAGCCGCCGACCAGCTCCAGGCCGTGCTCCGCGAGCTTTTCGGCGAGTTCGCGCAACCGGATTCCCGCCTGCACCGTCACCGTCTTTGCATTGAATCTAAGCAGTCGGTTCAACAAAGTCATGTCCAGCTGCGTCCCGGCCTGGGTGCGTGTGCAGCGCGTGCTGGCGCTGTTGGACCCGACGGGGCGCACTGGCGATGGAAAACGTTTGGGGTTGGTTAGCACCGTAACGATGTCACGGTCGCGCCGGACTTTGACGAGTGTCTCGGCCTTTTCCTTGATGCCGTGCTTGCGCCGACGCTCGCCCGTCGCTTCGATTACTAATTCAGTCCTTAAGCGTTTCAGGTCATCGAAGCCGACGGTTTTCTTCCGCAAGCGCGCCAGGTAATCGGTGTCGGAATCGAAGTCGAGGGCTTTGTTCCGCTGCATGATCTTCTCTCTCCAATACTCAGATAACCGCAAAGGTTCTCTGCCAACCGGAGGTGGGGAATCGATCACGCGCGATTGCCGGCACCGAACCAGACCGTCGATGCCCTGCTGGCAACCCCGCTATCGTAGGATTCAATCCAGTAGACCGGTGGCTTTGTGCCCCCGGCTTTCGCCGGGTTTACCGTGTTCAGCAAATGCACTATGTGACAACTTTTGTCAGCAAGCAACAAATTGCGGCGGTTGATATGTCGCGTTGTGAAGTTGTCGGGATATTCGGGTAAATCGCCTACAGTAGCGTTGGGTAGACGGGATCGTTGTCTGCGTTATGTCAGTTAACCTAA
>JAPUGB010000035.1 GCA_027293165.1 Gammaproteobacteria bacterium | reverse complement strand
CGCTTCCTTGATGACTTCGTTGACGCCGACGTTGCGAAGGCCGCTGCGCTCGACGACCCGGCCAAACGCGCTGATGATCTCCGCCTCGGTGGCTTCGCGTTTCAGCGCGCCCTTGCCCTTGGTTTCTCGTTGTACTGCCGGTTGCGTCACCGCTTTCCCTGCCCGATCGCTGCTGGCCTCCATCCTAACGGATAAATGTGACCAAATGGTCAACTTTTTTTCCAGCGAGTCTTGACCCGGGCAAGGATCGATGCTGCGAACGTTCCATAGAGTTACAAGCAAAACTGAAGCCTGCTATCTTGCGTCCTGACCCGAATATCAATAATGGAGATCTACCGATGCAGCTGAAAACCGTACCCCTCGCACTGGTTCTGATCACGAGCTACGCGATCGCAACCCCGGCATTTGCGGAGACCACGCCTGAGGACGCATACGATTACCGGCACTCCGTCATGGAATCGCTGGGCAGCCATGCGCACGCGTTCTTTCTGCTTTTCGCTGGGAAGGTCGATCAGCGGGATCAGATGGGGACGCACGCTAATGCAATTGCTGCAGTTGGTGCCGAAATCGGTACGTTGTTCCCACCCGGATCGAGCGTGGACGACTCCCATGCACTGCCGCTGATATGGGAAGAGCCGGATCAATTCAGCGAAGCAGTGCAGAATGCCGAAACCGCGACTGCCGGCTTTGCGGCAGCTGTCGCCACTGGCGACCAGAAAACCATTGCGGAAGGCTTCAAGGCGCTCGGCGAAGCCTGCAAGGGCTGCCATGATCGCTTCCGTGAGGACGACGATCATCACTAGCCGCGATGTTTCGATGCAGTGGATTTGTGCTGCTGGCTGGTCTGTTGGCAGCGTCACCGGTTTCGGCAGACACGACTGAGGAACAGCTTGCGCGCGGAGAATACCTGGTCCATGCGGCCGGGTGCATCACTTGTCATTCCGACCCCTCCGACAAAATCCCGCCGTTTGCGGGTGGCCGCGAACTGGAAACGCCTTTCGGCACTTTTTACCCGCCGAATATCACGCCGAACGCGGAGACAGGAATCGGCAACTGGACCGACCGCGAGTTCCTCACCGCGTTTTGGGACGGCTTGAGCCCGGGACAGGAGGACTATTACCCGGCCTTTCCGTACACGTCTTACACCGGCTTGAGCGCCGAGGATCTGCTAGCCATCAAGGCCTATCTGTTCAGCCTGGCGCCGGTCCATCAGCCAAACCGCGAACACCTCCTGCCATGGTACCTGTCGGAACGCGCGCTGATCCGCCCGTGGAAAGCTTTGTTTTTCCGGAGTGGGCGGTACGAACCCGACGCACAGCGCACCGACGAGTGGAACCGGGGCGCTTACCTGGTGCGTCATCTGGCTCACTGTGGCGAATGCCATACGCCCCGCAACCTCCTCGGAGCATCGCGCTACGATCAGCAACTGGCCGGCGGCGGTCCGGGACCATACGGTGACAGCGCGCCAAATATTACGCCCAATCGGGAACACGGCATCGGTGACTGGTCCAAAAGAGATCTCGATTATTTGCTGGAATTCGGCATGCTGCCGGACGGTGACTTCGCCGGCGACAGCATGTCCGACGTCATCGAGGACAGCACCAGCCACCTGACCCCGGAGGACCGCAGAGCCATCGCGGTCTATATTGGGTCACTGCCACCGCTGGGCGGGCGGGGGTCCAACTAGCGGCCGAGGCCCCGAATGGCGATCTGGCCAGCTTCAGGTACAAACGGAAAGCTGCGAAAGTTAGCCAATCCATTCGAATAACATCGACGGTACCGAAAATGCGAACCGACGGCACGCGACATCTGGGAAACGGCAAGTCCAGTTTCCGCGCGCATTCTTTCGGGCAATTACAGGCGGCTGGGCTCACGGTCGTATTGATTGCCTGTTTAACCAGCGGCTGTGATTCAGGGCGGGAGCAGGTCATGGAGATAAAACGCACACCAGAAGAACGGTTCGAGAACCTGCCAGGCTACGACTACGAGCCCCATTACATCGAGGTGCCCGATGAACGCTTCGGCCCGTTGCGCATGCATTACATCGACGAAGGCAACCCGGCGGCCCCGATCATTCTGCTGACGCCAACACAGGGCAGCTGGGTGTACCTGTATCGCAATATGATCCCGATGTTGGTTGATGCCGGTTACCGGGTCGTCGCGCCGGACTACATCGGGTTTGGGCGATCGGACAAACTGACTGCCGATGAAGACTATTCGTTCCAACGGCATATCGACTGGCTGAAGTCATTCATGCAACAGCTGGGCATCGAAGACGCCACCGGTTTTCTGCTCGACTGGGGAGGCTTTTTCGGGTTGCGGCTGGCCGCCGAGGAGCCGCAATATTTCAGCCGGCTGGTACTGCTGAACACACACCTGCCAACCGGCGACCCGTCTGCGGGCCACAAGTGGTTCAGGAAATGGCGCGCCGAAATGCTGTCCCGGCCCGTGTTCCCGCAGGGTGACATGGTCAACGACGGTGTAGTCGTTAAGCTGCAGCCGGAAATCATCGCTGCCTACGATGCGCCGTATCCGGATGAGAGCTATAAGACCGGCCCGCGACGCTTCCCGATGATTCTGCCGATCGAACCCGATGATCCCGCCCGCCCGGCAAACCTGGCAGCCTGGGAAAAACTCGCCGATTGGAACAAGCCGACCTTGACCTTATTCAGCGCGTCATTCAATAACACCGCCATGGGCCCAGAGAAGCTGCTGCAACATATACCCGGAACACGAGGGCAGCCGCATGCCGGAATCGAGAACGCGAGCTTTTATAGCGTTGAAGATCAACCGGAGGAACTGGCTCGTCGCGTTGTTGCATTCATCGAGCAGTAGAGCGCGAAGTAGCGCGCTGCAAAATGGTCAACTGCGTTTTGCGCTGATGGCGAAGCGTCCAGGACGAACCGCTCTCAAATGCCGATCTTACCCAGTGTGTCGATGATTGATTCCACCACGGCGGCAATCCGGGGATGATCGGCTTCAAAATTGATCGCTGACTTCTCGAGCTGCTCGCGAATCGAGCGGTGCCGATCGTCTGATACCTGCCCGGTGCCGACGGCCTCATCGATTTCCGCTGCCGTACGCCGCAGCAATTCTTTCGACGCCTCATCGGCCGAATCCGCAGCTTGGAGTTCGTGGCGAAGATCGGTGATTAGTTGCTGAAGCTTGTTCTTGTCCATCGCGTGATAATCAGAATCCGACTGACGACAATTCATTGCAGAATCCGATAACTGGCATTGTCGCATAAAAAATAGTGCCCATCGCCAAGCTCAGCCGTTGGTCGATGGCAATCGATTGATCGGCCAGCGCCAGTTTGCGATGTTCGTTTGGAGCCAACGCGGGTCGGTGGAACTGCTACACTGCCGCTGATCGTCACCGGGGAAAAACGGAGATGTCGAAGCTCGAGATATTCAGCAACGCAGGCTGCCCGTACGCGCAGCGCACCCGGATGGTACTGATTGAAAAAGGCGTCGAGTTCTCACTGACGGAAATCAATCTCAACAAAAAACCGGAAGGCTGGGAGAAGATATCACCTTACGGCAAGGTGCCACTGCTTCGGCACGACGGCGCGACGATTTATGAATCAGCGATCATCAACGAATACCTTGACGAAACATTTCCCGATCCGCCACTAATGCCGGCGGATCCGGTTGGCCGGGCGCAGGTGCGCATCTGGATGGACTATTGTACAAACCGCTACCTGCCAGCGGTCGCCCAGCTTAGGGCAAATCATGCCGACCCGGCGAAGTTGCAGCAGAGCCTGGAAGAGCTGAAGGAATTGTTCCTGTTCATGGAACACGAGGGCTTACGAAAACTGAGCTCAGGACCTTACTGGATGGGCGAACTGCCCACCCTGGTTGATTTTCAGTTTATGGCGTTTCTCGTGCGCTTCCCGTGCTATGAGGAAGTCTTGGGCGCGGAAATTCCGGCAGAATGCACGCGGCTCCGGGCCTGGTTGACGGCGATGCACGAGCGACCGAGCGTCCAAGCCACCAGCCTCGATACCGACGATTACATTGCGGCCTTCCGCAAACGCCTGAAATCAGCCTAAAACGGGCTGCTGGCAGCTTCCGCGCCATCGGCGGTCCCGGCCACCGGATCCGCTGCCCGCCCGCAGCTGCGGAACCGTGATGCATCTCACTGTTGGACCAAGCCAAAGAATCTAGGCTGGCGCAACAAGTTCACGCCTGAACCCATGCGAGATGCTGGTTTGTCCACATGCCTGTTAACGCCGTAGTTGTGTCCGCACTGATCGCTGGCCCGCTGGCCTTCATCTTGGGTTGGCTGATCTGCAAGGCGTACTTCAGCTGGGATGCTGGCGAACCCACCGTCCGGATTCACAAAAAACGGATCGGGCGGGACAAGTTCAGCATGACTGGAAAGGTGCGTGCGCTGGAATCTGTCGTCCTCGAACATGAGGCCATCGGAAAGGCGACCCGCAAGCGCGTTGTCGGACTTAAGGCGAGGCTATCGGAAAAGGACGAACTGGTCTCGGGCATCGAAGAGGAACTGATTGGCCTGAAACGCGCCCTGGCTGGCCGTGATCAGACGATCGAAAGTCTCCGCCACACCGGTAACCGATCTGAGTCAATGCACAGTGAGGTCGAGAATGAAATAACTATGCTGCGCGGCGAACGCGGCGAATTTCTGTCGCAGATCAAGCACCTGGAAAAACGTTTGGAGCATCTCGACACGGACGACACGAATGAACCGGTTGCTGAGTTCGACGATGGAGATACATCGCAGGAGGAACTGCAAGAAGCACGCGGAATGCTGTCGAGACGCAATGGCGAGATTTTTGATTTACGCCAGGGCTTGCACGAGCGCGACGATCGAATCAAACAACTCAAGCACAAACTGAAGGAATGGGACGAGCGAGTCAAACCGCTGTCAGAGCAATTCCAGCAACAGCGCAGTATGATCGAGGAACTTCGCGGGCAGCTGAAGACGGCAACTGAAGAACCGCCGGCTAAACGCCGACCGAGCCAGGAGCCCATCGATGATCTGCAGCAAATTTGTGGAATCGGTCCGGCTTTGCAGCGCAAGCTGCATGAGCAAAAAATCGCCCGCTTTCAGCAGATTGCCGAGCTATCAGATAGCGAGCTGGCTCAACTAGCTGATGCCATTGGCGTCGGTATAGGCCGTATCCAGCGGGATGAATGGGTCCGCCAGGCCCAACAATTGCGAGATCAGAAATACCGTCGAAGCGCCTGATCGCGCTTCGGTACTCGTACGGCTGCGGCTATACCTCGAATACCGACCCTGCCGGTACGGATCCATCGGTGCGCCGGTCGATCTCCTTCTTGGTTTCCGAGTACTGGCTCCGGTTGTCGGACAAGCCGACCCAGGTTTTGGGCGACTCCAGGTACTTCGGATGGTGCTTTTCGGTGTACGCAAGAATATCAGCAGGCAGTTCAGCCGCCCCGCCGAGCAATTTGTAAGCGTGGCTGTGAAAAACCATCGATCCGGGCCGGTCACCCATCTCCATGAATGGTAACCACTGCGACATGCGGCCCCATGAAGTGACGCACGACGCGGACGTCACAGCCGGATCCAGGACTTCGCTAAGACGACCGCTTATGCCCCACAGTTCGGCTGACTGGTACATGTCGTGAGCGGAATGCACCGGGTAGTCGGCCCTTGGCATCAATGACTCCTGGAACTTGAAAAAGCTGACCCGGAATACAAGATCGTCGCCGTAAATTTCGTATGGGCGTGGAAACGTAAACGGACCACCTTTGGTGGTGTAAAAGCGATTGACCGGGTCATTGAGAATATGCATGACCTCAACCCGCTGCCCGGTAAACGGATTATCCCATTCGGCAAGTACTTCGCCACTGACCGGGTCCATGTAATACAGCAACTCACGGTGGTAGAAACGCCAGCCGTCATCGACTTGCTCAACGTGGCTCGCACCGATCCCGTAGCTCTTGAACAATAGCGTGTTGCCGACCCCTGGGACCCAGGACCATACTGTTCCCGGAAATCCGCCTATGACATCTTTGCCGGATAAATCAGCCTGGAGTTTGATCAACGCTTTCAGGTTGTCTTCCGGATCATCGAGATCCAGCGCCATGGCCGTCTCGGCCTTGCTCGTGCCGGCCTGCAGCCCAGCCGCCAGGCCGGCTGCACCCCCCACGCCGGCCAGTACAGCTCTGCGAGTCAAGCCGCCCCGCGGCACACGCTTTTGATCAGCCTTTGACATTACCCTGCTCCTTATCTAAGCCTTAGGTCAATTATCGTTTTGCGGCCGGGCTGCCGCGGCCAAATCCGCCTGAACATTGCGCGGCACTATCCCGTAATGATCGAATTCCATCGTGTAGGCGCCCTCGCCCCCGGTCAGTGATTTAAGCGTCGTCTGATAGTCACCCAACTCGGCGACCGGCACCTCGGCAGAAATCTTTATCTGGTTGCCACTCAACGAATCATTGCCGCTGATCCGCCCTCGGACGCCCGACAAGTGCCCGGTAACATCGCCGACACAATCACCCGGAGCGGTAACCTCAACCCGCGCGATCGGCTCCAGCACGATCGGTTTAGCCTTGTCGATGGCATCCAGAAACGCTTTCTTGCCGGCCGCAACGAACGCGACTTCCTTCGAATCGACTGGATGGTATTTGCCGTCATAGACGATCACGCGAACATCCTGCAGCGGAAACCCCGCCACCGCGCCCTCGTGCAGGACCTGCCGCACCCCTTTCTCAACCGCGGGTATGAACTGACTGGGTATGGACCCGCCAACTACCTTGTTGACGAACTCGAAACCGGAGTCTCTGGTCAGCGGCTCCACCTTCAGAAACACTTCGCCGAACTGTCCCGCCCCGCCCGTCTGCTTCTTGTGGCGGCAATGGCCTTCAGCCGACCGGGTAACCGTCTCACGGTAGGCAATTTTTGGTGGGCGGGTGTTGGCCTCGACATTGAATTCGTCCCGCATTCGCTCCAACACCAGGCGCAGATGAAGCTCACCCATACCGCGTAAAACCGTCTCATTTGATTGGGAATTGAACTCGATACTAAGACTTGGATCCTCCGCGGCAAGTTTATGCAGGGCGTCTGAGAGTTTCTTCTCATCTCCGCGCCGCGCCAAATCCAGTGCAACCCCGTACATCGGTGGTGGCAGAGTCAATGAACGCAGATGAAACTGATCTTCATCGTGGCTGGTATGGATTACGGAATCGAACCGAATTTCGTCGACTTTCGAAACTGCACAAATGTCACCGGGCACTGCACTGGCGATTTCGATACTGTCCTTCCCCTGCAGTCGATATAAATGTGCAAGCTTGAACCCTTTGCGCCGGTCCCCGATAAATATTTGGTCGCCGGTCTTGACCCGGCCCTGGTGCACCCGGAACACTCCCATACGGCCTATGTAGGGATCGACATTGACCTTGAATACATGGCCGATGAAAGGCGCATCAGCGTCCGCCGTTACTTCAACCGGTTCCTCAGCGCCCGGCTCGCCCTTCAAAAACTCTGGCGGATTTCCTTCTGCCGGATTTGGCATCAGCTGGGCGAAAATGTTCAGTAGCTGGCGGACACCGGCTCCGGTTTCTGCAGATACAAAGCAAATCGGCACCAGGTGCCCAGCCCGCAGGGCACGTTCGAAGGGATCGTGCAGTTGCTCTATACCGAGCTCTTCGCCTTGCTCGAGATAGAGCTCCATCAGCTCGTCATCGAGCTCGACGACTTGATCAACCATTTCCGTGTGGGCTGCTTCGATCGAGGCGAAATCCGGCGTGGCGTCCGACAACGTGAAAAAGCAATCGGCCACCGCCTTGCCACCGTCGCTGGGAAGATTCAAAGGCAGGCACTGCTTGCCAAACGTGTCGCGTATCTCCCTCAACAAGCCATGCAAATCGGTATCTGGCGCGTCAATCTTGTTAATGACGATCATGCGGCACAGGTGCCGGTCGGCCGCGAAATCCATCATCTTCTGGGTCACCAATTCGATACCGGTCTCAGCGTTAACCACGACCACCGCTGTCTCGACAGCCGGTAACACGCTCATGGCTCGACCCGCGAAATCGGGATATCCAGGTGTGTCGAGAATGTTCATAAACCGCCCGTCATGCTCGAGGTGCATGGCGGCGGGTTCCAGAGAATGCTGCAGGCGTTTTTCCTGCGGGGTGAAATCGGCAACGGTGCTGCCCTTAGCTATGTCGCCGGCCGTTCCGATCGCACCTGCCTGGGCCAGCAGTGCTTCAGCGAGTGTTGTTTTACCGGCGCCGGCGTGACCGACGAGCGCAATGTTCCGAATCTGTTCCGTGGTATGGAGCTTTTGCGATGCAACCACGCGGACCCCCTTTTTGTTTTCCGATTCCTCGTTGGGAGAGCCACTCAGGACCTCCGCGGCTCAGCTAACTATAGCAGAGGGAAGCCGCCTGCGGCCGGCTCAGATGACTGGTAGACCGTGGTTGTATCCGCTCGCCCGGGGTGGTTGGCGCGAGGACCCAGTGGCGGGATTAGGCAGCCACCGGGTACGTCAGGGTTTTGGTAGCACCTTTGGCATTGACCGTGCTAAGCGTGACCGGCCGCCTCCAGACTCGATGTACGTATTCCAGGACCTTGGACGAACGGTCCAGGTCCAGACCGCGCCCGTCCGTCTGGTGCTCGTGATGCAGTTGCAGACCGCCGTCGGAACTGACTTCAACGGCCAACACGGCTGGCGCGCCGAAATTGTATTTCGGCGCCAATAAGGCGTCACGCAGGGCATCAATATCCCGTTCGGCTACCGTGACGGTTCCATCTTTACTGACATCGTATTTGAACAGGTCCAATTCTTCCGCCAAGTCCTCGGTCAGGTGATTTCGAATGAAACTAAAGTCATCGTCTTGGGCGCGAATTTCGCACGCTGCTTCCATTCCCTTGTCTTCGACAATTTTTTCCCACAGCGAAAACCCCAGGTGGTAGGGATTCACCTGTAACGACACTTCGTTCCCTGCCGCGTGCGGCCGCACTACATCTGAATGTGTTTTGACCGCATCGAGGTATTCACTCTGGGGCAACCAATCCGCCTCGCGCAGTAATCGAGCATGCCAGTAAGATGCCCAGCCCTCATTCATAATCTGGCACGCGAACACCGGATAAAAATAAAATGACTCCTCGCGAACCGCGAGGAAAATGTCGCGTTCCCAGTCTTCGAGTTCAGGCGCGTAATTCGCAATAAACCAAAGCAGGTCCCGCTCCGGATGGGGCGGCACTGACGCGCGCACGCGTGTTGCTATTTCGCTTGCACGGCCCTCGTCGCCGGGCAGGGAATGGAATCGCTCCAGAAACGGGTCAGGTTCGCCCGGGGGCCTTTCCTCCAGGTATTCCGGGTATTTCTGGCGTGGGAGACCCTTGAAAATATCGATGTGCGCCTCGAGCGCCAACGCGGCGTCGAGAATTTTCTCGACCCGCTCCTGACCGTGCTCTTCAATGGCCGAGCCAATCTGCCGCGCGTGGGCAGCCGCCTGTTCGACAATCCGATAACCACCCTCTTCCTGACTGCGGCGGAAGAGTGCGTTGTTCTTGGAAAAATCCGCATGCCCCAGCACATGAGCCATGACCAGCGTGTTTTCCTGCAAACTGTTGTTCTTCGCCAGATACGCCCGGCCGGGGTTCCCGGGAAACACCACCTCGAATAACCGGGAGTGTCCCATCCGATGTTGTACTAGTTGATAGATGTAACGAACCCCGAATGACCAGTGCGGCATTCGGACGGGCAAGCCGTAAATCGCAATCTCCATCATGAAGCTGTCGGGAACTTCTTCGAAGTGCACCGGGTAATATTCGAGGCCGAGGTCTTGGGCGAGTACCTCGAGCTTGCGGCCGTAGCTTGCCAGTGTTCCCCCCATGATCTGTTTCGGCTTAACGTACGCCTGCGCTATCTACGCGGCCTTGCTTGCCGAATGGTCCTGGAAAAACGCGCGAATCGCGTCCCAGACGGAATTGTCGCTGGTCAGCGCATAGCTGTCGGTCTCTGCGCCGGTCGCGGCGAGATCCTTGAACAGCGCCGCGGTTTCAGTTTCCAGCGCCCGTTCCGCGGAGGCCGGTGTTTCCACGTATCCCAGGTAATTGGCAATCGAAGCCAGTTTGGTCAACGCGATTGCCGCGCGATCATGGTCATCGCGAAAGTTCTCGCCGTCCGAAGCGTAGAACAGGTAAATATTGAAGCGGGACGGATCGTAACGCTCCGAAACGATCTGTTCAGCCGCATTGAAAGCCGAAGATGCGACGGTGCCGCCGGAACCGCGCACTTGGAAAAATTCTCCTTCGTCGAATTCCCAGGCCTTTACTGTATGCGCGATGAACACCGGCTCGATGCGTGTGTACTGGCGACGCAGTCCCTGCACAACCCAGAAAAAGAAGGTCTTCGCCAGCTGCCGGTCACGGTCACGCATACTCGACGACACGTCCATGGCAAAGATCACCACCGCCTGGGTGGCGGGCCGCTCCCGCATCACCAGTTGCCTGTATCTCAGGTCCTCATTGACGAAGAGCGGGCCATCGGGGTTAACGGCACGACGCTTGATGGATTCTTTCATCGATCGGCGGCGGTCGAGACGCGAACGGGCGCCGCGTTTATTCCAGCCCTCCCGAGTGTAAGCGTCTTCCTGGGTAGCGCCTTCCTTGGTCTGCAGGTTCGGAAGTTTCAGCTCCTCCCATAACCAGTCAACGATATCGTCAACTTTAAGTTCCAGCACAAACTGGTAGCCACCGTCCTCATTGCCGCCCTCACCCTTCGAACCGCCTTTGCCCTTTTTGGTCGGCTTGGCCAGTACGTCGCCGGGTTTGGCCTCGCCCTGGCCGGCACCATCACCTTCCTTGGAGTCGTGCAAGCGAAAGCGAAAATGCTCGAGGAATTTGATCGGCACCTTGACGGTGCGATTGCCGTCAGAGCCAAGCACCCCGGAACTGGAAATCAGTTCGGGAAGCTTCTCCCGGACCGCCTTTCTGATTTTCTCGTTGTGTCGCAACCAGTCCCTGGCGCCGCGCGAGAATAGGTCGTACCACTGCCCATCGCCTTCCGTACAACCCGAAAAGGTTGACAGCTGGCGCGTTTTTTCATTTCGATCAGCCATCAGACTCATTCCCGTGTGTGGGGCTTACTCCTGCGCAAGCAAGGTGGTCACGTAACTCAGCGCTTCCATTGCGCTGTGATCGTCGTAACCGTATTCCCGCACCAGGCGCTCCTGTACGGCCGAGATCTTTTGCTCTGCGTCCTCATCCGGACGCGCTGCGGAGGTAACCAGCCGCAGCACATCGCGGCGCTCCTCGAACAGGTACTGCTCGATTGCTTCGTGCAGCCGCGAGTGACTGTCCAGCGTAAATTTTTCGCCGGCCTTGAACGACACCATCGCCTTGCGCACAACCTCCTGCCGGAACGAACTTTTGCCGGACTCGGAAATCTTGAGCTTTTCCTCGACCTGGCGCAAAAAACGCTCATCGGCGGGGCGACCTTCACCGGTAATCGGATCGGTCACTTCGCGTTGATCCAGCGACGCTTCAACCTCATCAAGGTATTTCTCCAGCAATTGCTGGGCCTCACTTTCGAACGAGGCAAAAAGGGCGCGGTGTACGTCTTCTTTGACCCACCGGTTGTAGAAGTCCTTGCGCGCCAACACCAGAAAGTCGACCCATTGCTTCTTCTGCGAGGCATCCATGCGTGCATCGCTCTCGATGTTGTCTTTCAGGGCCAACAACATTTCCATGCTGGTCAGGCTGCGAGCGTCGCTGCGGGTGATTGCGTTGGAGATCGCATTGATGACAAATCGCGGGCTAACGCCGGTCAGGCCTTCTTCGGATGCCTCCGCCTTAATACGATCGACCTCGTTGACTGAAAACCCCTCGACATCTTCAGCGGCGTACAGGCGCAGCTTCTTCGTCAGGTCCAGTCCCTCTCGCTCTGGATTCTCAAGCCGCGTGTACAGTGCAAATACCGCAGCCAGGTTCAGCACGTGCGGATCCAGATGCACCTCGCGGAACGCGGGCGCATTGGAAACCAGCTTGCCGTAAATTCGCGATTCGTCCAGATAGGACAGCGTGTACGGTACCTTGACGATAACCATGCGGTCCAGCAACGCTTCGTTTTCTTTCTCCTGGAGAAACTTGTTGAACTCGGCGAGATTCGTGTGCGCCAGGATGGTCTCATCCAGGTGGATCAACGGGAAGCGTGACACCTTGACGTTCTTCTCTTGGGTCAGCGTCAATAGCAGATACAGGAATTCACGCTTGACTTTGAGAATCTCGATCATCTCGAGCAGACCGCGGCTGGCCGAATAGACCGCGCCGGACCATGACCAGGCGCGCGGGTCGCCTTCGTCGCCGAAATCGGCAACTTTTGACAGGTCGACCGAGCCGACCAGGTCGGCAATATCGGCAGTTGTCGGGTCGTGCGGAGCATAGGTGCCGATACCTACGCGTGAGGCTTCGGACAGGAATATCCGTTCCACCGGAAATTGCATGAAATCGCCGTGGAATTCATCGTCAAGCCGAGCCTGGCTGTACGGGCTCAGTTCACCGGCAGTATCAACACCGTAAGTCTTGCGGAAATTGGCGCGCATGCTGCCCGGAATCAGATTCAGCGGCGACTCGTGCAGCGGCGAGCCGCTGAGTGCATAGATGGCTCCCTCGTCAGTATGACTGTATTCCTCGAGGGCCCGCTTCAGCAGGATCACCATCGTGGACTTGCCGCCCGAAGGCGGGCCGAGCAACAGCAACAGTCGCCGGCCAATATCAGAACCGGCGCTGGCGGCCTTGAAATACTCAACGACACGATCCAACGCACTATCGATACCGAATAAATCTTCGGTAAACAGTTCGGTTGGAGCGGTGGAATCTGTGTCTTCAGCGCGCCGCTTGTTGCGGTACCAGCACAACACATCGTAGATGTATTGGTGACTGATGCGCGTGTAACGACGGGGATTGGAAGGAACGATGTCGTTGAGAAATTCAGCAAAGGTCCCGCTCCACCGCGAGGCCTTGTGATCTGAAGCAAATGCGTTCAGATCCTCTATAAAGGTGAGGGTTCTTTGATTGCCCGTATCCTGGTTCTTGTCAGGTACGACTTGCATGTTCAATCTCCTCAGGTCTGCGAAGGTTTCTCAGCCCGTCGGTTTTTTATTGCTTTTATTTTTCGTGTGTTGAGTTGCCTCCCTATCCCCTTTCCTGCATAAATTAATGATTCAGGACGTTCTGTGTATCAGGTACGCTGTCAGACTCCCCTGTGGGGGATTTCAAGTCTGTGAGAGAGGTCACAATACTCGCATCTTTTGAACATAATTTCTCGCCAATACGGTGCCTAATAGCCAGATCACGGGAGGTTCGGACGGTGTACCAGTGGGTCAGATTCACTTAAGCTAATACTGGCTTACTAGGATTCCGCTCCAATACCAAGCAGCTGACCGTTACCCTGGTGTATTCATACCCTCACCCCCGACCCGCAGTGACCGTGGACATCGTGGTACTGATCGGGCCAACGTTGCCGCGATGCATACTGCTAATCCGCAGGAAAAACCCACCGTTTGAGGATCAGTGGGCCTTGCCCGGCGGTTTCGTTGATCACGATGAGGACCTGGAACCGGCTGCTCAACGTGAACTGGCCGAAGAAACCGGGATCACCGGCCTAAAGCTGGCCCAGTTGCAAACGTTCGGCAAACCGGGCCGGGATCCGCGCGGCCATACCGTGTCAATCGTTTACCTGTCAGTGCTCGATACTGAGCCGGATGGGCTGCGAGCGGGTAGCGATGCGGCAGAAGCACGCTGGTTCAACACCGACGCTTTGCCGACGCTGGCATTCGATCACGCGAACGTTATTTCGGTCGCGCTTAACCGCGCCGAAGGCGACGGCTAGAACGACCAGAGCAGAATCAAGCCCTGCGCTACTCGGCGCGCAACGCTTCCAGTGGATCCAAACGGGCCGCGTTGATCGCCGGTAACACACCTGCCACCAGTCCTATAAGTATCGCAATGCCTTCGGCAAACAATACGTACTGCAGCGACAGGGTGACCGGTAGCGCCGGCATCAGCAGACCCAGCAATTCAATGCCACCCCCACCGATGACGAGCCCAAGCAGACCACCCAAGCCCGCCAGCACCACCGATTCGCCGAGAAACAGCCATTGAATCTGTTTACGCTGCGCACCAACAGCTCCGAGCAGTCCGATTTCGGACATGCGCTCACGGACGGCAATAGTCATGATCGTAAATATTCCCACCCCACCGACCAGCAGCGAAATTCCGCCCAGCGCACCAACTGCAAAGGTAACCACGTTCAAGATGGAGCCGAGCACGTCCAGCATCTGTTCTTGCGCCGTAAGCGTAAAATCCTCACCGCCGTGTCGCGCCATCATCAACCGATGGATTCCTGCCTTCACCTCGTCAACCGAGGCGGCTTCATCGTAGAGCACATCGATCTCGAACAGGCTCTCGCGGTTGAACAAAGCCAGAGAACGGGCAGCGGGTATGTACACGGCGTCGTCCAGATCGACCCCTAGCATGTTGCCCTTCGATTCCATGATGCCGATGACCCGATAACGGTCGCCGCCGATACGAATGCGCGCACCGAGTGGGTTTGCCAGACCGAACAGTTCATCTCGCAGCGTGCGGCCAAGAACGGCCAGGGCGCGGGGTGTTCGAGGGTCATCCGGAGGCAGAAATTCGCCGGACGCGACTCCAAAAGAAAAAACATCGGGAAAATTCGAGCCGACACCATAAACACTGGTGCGCCGTTGCCGGCCGCCGCCTTTCACTGCGGCATTGCCCTGGACCATCGGTACCGTGGCCTTAACGCCGCTAACTCGAGTCAATGCCTCGGCATCGTCGAGACTCAACGGCCGCACCGTCCCGAACGCGCCGCCCATCGGCGCACCAAAAGTCTCCATCTTGCCCGGTGTCACCGCGATCAGGTTGGTGCCAAACTGAGTGAACTCGGTCAACACAAACTGGTGCAGCCCCTCGCCGATCGAGGTCAACAACACGACGGCAGCAACCCCGATGCCGATTCCAAGCGCGGTTAGCCCCGCCCGCAGCCGATGCGCGATGGCGGCACCGGTGGCGAAGGCGACGATGTCCCGAAACCGCATCGAACCAACTGCCGACGATTCGAAGCGGATGTGATTTGCACCTTCTGTCTGCTCATGCATCAGGATGCGCTACCGGAATTGAATGAGAAAAATACTCCCACCGAATGCTCCATGCATGCTCGGATTACTGTCCGGTCAACGCCGCGACCGGCTCGAGCCGGGCGGCACGACGCGCCGGCAGGATGCCGAACAACAAGCCGCTGACTATTGCTACGCCAAACGCTGCGCCAACCGCCCACAAAGGCGGCGTAAAATCCAGGGCCGGAAAGACCCGCCTGAGAATAAACACGGCCGTGTAGCCAAACATCACCCCCGCCACGGCCCCGGTTACCGACAAGAACCCCGCCTCGGTCAAAAACAGTGCAATGATCTGCCGGCGCTTCGCCCCCAGCGCCTTCAACAATCCGATTTCCTCGGTGCGCTGACTGACCGCCACGAGCATCACGTTCATGATCAGCACGCCGGCAACGATCAGGCTGATCGACGCTATGCCTGCGAGTGCCATGGTTAACGCATTGAATATAGTGTCGAAGGTCCCGAGCACTGCATCCTGGGTAATGACCGTGACGTCCTCTTCGCCGTAGTGCCGCTCTTTGATGATCCGGATCATGTCGGCCTTCGCCTTGTCCATCGTTTCACGGCTGCGGGCCTGCGCGATGATCCGGAACAGCGACGGTGAATTGAACAGCGCCTGGCCCGAGGCCACCGGTATCACCACAATCTCGCCGACATCGATGCCGACCGAACGACCTTCGGTAGCCAACACACCAATCACGCGGCAACGGCGGTCGCCTATGCGCATCCACTTGCCGACCGGGGATTGGTCACCGAAAAATTCGCGGCGCAGCACCCCGCCGAGGACACAGACGGGCGCGGCTCGATCCATGTCGAGTTTAGGCAGAAAGTCGCCTATCGCCATATTCCAATGCCGGATGCCCAGCAAAGAGCGCGTCGACCCGAGGACCGGGACTTCGCGCTCCAGTCCACCCCAGGAAATGGGCGCGGCACCGACCATGACCGGTGCCACCGTGCTGACATAGGGACTGCGCAGCACTGCTTCGGCGTCCTCCAGCGTCAGGTCCCGTGGCGTCTCGCCTGCCAGCAGCATCAAACCACCCCCGCTCGTTTCGGTTTTACCCGGCATGACGATCACAAGGTTGGTTCCGAGCGAGCTGAATTCGCCGGTGACGAAGCGCCGCGCCCCTTCACCGAGCGACGTTAGCGCCAGTACCGACGCGACTCCGATGGATGTTGCAAGCAGCATCATCACCGTTCGCAGCGGGTACCGAAGCATCGACTCCGCCGCCAAACGCGCCGTGTCAGCGGCTCTCATTCGCCTGCCCCGGTTACACGATCGCTGGCCACATCGCCGTCGTGCAGCCCGATATGACGACCGGCGCGTTCACCAACGTCCGGATCGTGGGTCACGACGATCAGGGTCAGCCCCTGTTGGTTCAGTGCCTCCATGATGTGGAGGACCTCGTCTCCGGAAGCGGTATCGAGGTTGCCGGTCGGCTCGTCCGCCAGTAACACTTTCGGCTGCGTGACGATTGCGCGCGCGATGGCGACCCGCTGGCGCTGCCCTCCGGACAGCTGATCTGGCCGGTGGCCCGCACGATCCGCCAACGCGACACCTTCCAGGGCCTGCTTAACGCGTTCGCGGCGTTCGTCCGGCGCAACGCCGGCAAGTGTCATCGGCAATTCAACGTTTTCCGCCGCGCTCATTCGCGGCACAAGGTGAAAAGATTGAAAGATGAAGCCAATGTCACGTTGCCGCGCGCTGGCGCGTTCGTCGTCATTCATCTGCGCGGTGTTTACGCCAGCCAGCCGATACCCACCCGCGGTCGGCACGTCCAGCAGCCCGAGTATATAAAGGAGTGTGGACTTACCCGAGCCGGACGGCCCCATGATCGACACATATTCCCCGGCAGTAATTTGCAGATCGATGCCGTTCAGGGCGTGGACGAGTTCGTCGCCGACCTGGAATTCACGGCGCAGCCCCTTGAGCTCGATTATGGGCTTCGACGTTTCGGCGATTGCACGATCCGACAATGATTCGGTTGAACTAATCACGTACAGCTGTCGCGCCGGCCTCGACGCCTTCACGATCGACTGAGAGTATGACGAGTTCGCTACCATCGAGACCGGACACGATCTCTGTGTATTCCCAATTTGAGACGCCCCTCTCGATCATGCGTTCCTCGATGACCTGATCCTGTTCGTTCAGCAGCAGCACCTTTTCGCCGTCAATGACGGCCAGCGCCGGAATACGCAATACGTCGACACGGGTATCCAGAATGATTTCGACGTCGGCGCTGTACCCGGGTAGCAGGTCGTATTTTTCCGGATTGTCGATTTCCGCTTCCACTTCAACGGTTCGGGCCTGCTTTTCGACTTCGAGCACATAGGGCGCGACCCGGCGCACATGGCCGGGAAAATCCTGATCCGGAAAGGCGTCGAGTGTGATTCTCGCCAACATGCCGGTGCGTACCGCTGGGGCGTCGACCTCGTCGATCGGGGCGCTGATATACAGGCAACTGTTGTCGATCAGATCAACGGTCGGCGGCGTTGGCACGCCGACCGGTGACGGAGTTACAAATTCACCGAGTTCGCCATTGATCTCGGCAATCACGCCATCGAACGGTGCTTTGAGCAGGGTCCGTTGTAACGCTGCCGTGGCCACATCGACCCGGGCATCGCTGACCCGCACCAGATCGCGGACCGCTTCGCAGCCCGCCTGTTTGGCTTCCGCGTCGCCGACGGCACGATCGGTTTCTTCTTCGGACGAAATCCCGCGCTCACGCAAACTGACGAGGCGTTTCGCTTCGCGTTCCGCGACCTTAGCGATGACACAGGATTCCTTTGCACGGGCTGCCGATGCTATGGCATCCCGTTCTGCCAATATTCTCTCGGCACGCAGGTCTTCATTCCACAACTCCAGCAAAACCTGTCCCGAGGTCACGCGATCGCCCGTTG
Source organism: Gammaproteobacteria bacterium (assembly GCA_027293165.1). Lineage (GTDB taxonomy): Bacteria > Pseudomonadota > Gammaproteobacteria > Steroidobacterales > JAPUGB01. The sequence continues at coordinate 22,556 of JAPUGB010000035.1, read as the reverse complement.
AAACCGGCAGGCTGGCGATCTGGCCGCCCAGGGCCGGCGACAAACCGGCCCGGCGGCAGGCATTGACCGTGCCGGCGCGTGTATTGGCGACCGTTGCCTCGACGTCACCACGTTCAACCGCGACAGCGACAACCCGCAACGGCGTGTCCCGCATCGTGTAGCCGACAACGGCTGCGATGCCGGCGATCGCAATTGCTGCCAAAAGCAGCCGCTGCATGCTTTTCTTGCTAATCAAATCCTGCTCCCGGTTGAAAAGCGTAGCGCTTTATTCTTCATTTTCTGGGCGAGGCGGCCCATCTGGGCTGTCAGTTGAACCTATTTAAAGGACGCGCGCAATCGAATGCCAGTCTGAGAAAACCAAGCGGGCACGCCCCTGGATGATTTGTTTAAGGAACAGGAGTGGTCTGAACAGCGGTGATGCGGAACTTCACGTCGACCATATCCCTGACGCGCATCGCCCCGAGCATTACCCGAAACGGCTTGATTCCGACAGCCGTCTGCTCAAACGAAAAATGGCCGGTTGCCGTCAAATGGCCCATGTCGATCACGACCTCGACCGGAACTTGCAACTGTGAAACCTGGCCGCGGATCTGAACATCCATCGTTAGTACAAGCTCAGGCAATTCGCCGCTGATCTGCCGGCTGGTCAGGCGCATATCCGGATAGCGCTCCGCGTCCAGCATTGACTCGCCAAGCATGTTTTTCCGCGTTCGCTGCCTCGCTTTCTCGTCGAGGCTTCCGGGAAAGTCTTTGCCCTCCTCGCTACGCAGTTCCGGTCGGTCGACTTCAAAACTGTGTACCGGCAGGTTCAGTATGAAAAAGGAGTTCTCGGGGTGCTCGCCAACGTACACACTCCCGTTAAACGCTTGTGAACTGATGACGTGGTTATGGCCGAGCATTGCGAGTGCACCGCTCCGATAAACCAGCAGCCGGAGTTCCGAGCGGTCGGGAACCACACGATACAGGCGCGCCGCGCGTACGACTTCCGGCGACGGTGCGGAAAGCTCATCCGGCGGTGCTGCGGCCTCGCCGCGGTACAGCACGCCGAGCAGCAGGCATGCCGTGAACAGCCACCGGTTTGCTCGCTGCCCCTTCCGTGCGGGTAACATTGATTGAGCATTTGATCCGGAAACCTGCATTACTTCTCCCGCTAACCGCTGTGCCCGGCGGCGGCAATCGTCCGACAACATGCCGGCCTCGGCAGCTTTCGTTCCATCGACGCGCGGTCAACGCTTAGACGGCTGGCGCGTTTAATCCATCGGATCCCTGATAACGGACGACGTTCCATGAGATATACCCATTTGTTTCTCGCGGCCCTGTGGCTCGGAGGATGTTCATCCCACCCGGACCCGATCGTCGACACGACTGGCGTCAACCGGACTGTATACGAGGAGGACCTGGCTGAATGTAAGGGCTTTTCAGAGCAGGTCCATATCGAGTACGGCATGGCGCGCGGCGCTGCCGCCGGTGCGGCGACCGGCGCTGCCGTTGGTGTGATTCGTGGAGGGGACATCGCTGAAGATGCCGGCGTTGGCGCCGTGCTTGGCGGCTCAAAGTCCGGGGTGCAGGGCGCCAGGGAGAAGGAGCAAGTCGTCAAACGTTGCCTGCGCTACCGCGGCTACCGGGTTTTGAACTGACACCCGATACCGAGCAGGCGCCCCAAACAGACCGGTTAGGCGGCCGCCGGGCCGGGACAAGCCACCCCGGTCCCACCAATTCCACAGTAACCACCGGGATTCTTGGCCAGATACTGCTGGTGGTAGTCCTCGGCGTAATAAAACGGCGGCACCGTTTCGATCTCGGTCGTAATCGCGCCATAGCCGACGGCTTCCAGGCCCGATTGATACACACCCAGCGATCGCTGCGCGGCCTCGCGTTGCGCGTCGTCGTAAACGTATATTCCGGAACGGTACTGGCTGCCCACGTCGTTGCCCTGCCGCATTCCCTGGGTCGGATCATGCGATTCCCAGAACACGCGCAGCAGCTCAGCGTAACTGGTCTGCTCCGGATCAAACACCACCAGCACCACCTCGGCATGGCCGGTCTCGCCCGAGCAGACTTCCTGATAGTTGGGATTAAGCGTTTGGCCGGCCGCATACCCTACCGCCGTCGTGTACACGCCCGGCAATTCCCAGAAGATACGTTCCGCACCCCAGAAACAACCCATGCCGAACATGGCCTGTTCCAGTCCGTCGGGGAACGGTTCCTGCAGCGGATTGCCGTTCACAAAATGGAAATCCGGCACCGCCATCCGGGTATCGCGTCCCGGCAGGGCCTCCGACGGTTCAGCTGGTGCCGACTTGCTGCGAAACAATGACATCTGTTTATCGATACGTTGCTTTTACAGAGCGAACCCGAAGTCTATCGCGGATTGGTATTGCCGGTCAGGGATTTCCCGAACGCTGGACGAAAAAAAACGCCGGCGAAGGCCGACGTTTTGGCACCGAAAAAACCGCTGGCTTCATCCGGTGCGCCGGCCACTGCGCTGGCGCGACTGCCGGTTGTTCCCGGCACTGCTGCCCCGCCGGCCAGCATTGCGATCAACGCGCTGGGCTTTTTGATCCAGCCTGGTGTTGGCACGTTCGCCTTTGCGGTCCAGCCGCGCATCCACACGGTCGCCTTTGCGATCCAGCCTGGCATCGGCACGGTCGCCCTTGTGATCCAGGCGCGCATCAATGCGATCACCCTTGCGATCCAGTTTCGCCGCCAGCTCGTCATTACCGTGCGCGGCAGCCACATCCGAGCGGCGGTCAAGCTTCGCATCGATGCGGTCGCCCCGGGTATCCAGATGCTGATCGATTCGATCACCCTTGGCGTCCAACCGTTGGTCGATGCGATCGCCCTTGTGATCAAGGTGCGCCTCGATCCGGTCACCGCGTTGGTCCAACCGGTCCTCCACGACATCCGTGTCAGCAGCGGCCAGCGTCGTGCCAGCCCACAGCAACCCGGCCACAACCACCACACCCGTTGCTTTTCTGTATTCGTACATAATGCGCCTCCGGCTAAAATCCCTGATACTGTCTATCAGGATCTGTCCTCAGGCTGATAACGGGCCTCGGAGAAAAGCGTTGACAGCGCGCCGCCGGCCGACCTCGGCAGCCTAGGCCTTTAAAGCGATGAAACCGCCGGCGCCGCGCACGGTCTATCAGACAGCACGGAATTTGAGGAACGGCACATCTGCTGCAGAAATTTGATGGTTGCGACGCCTAAGCCGGCCTGGTTGGCCGTGATTATGTTAATCGCTCCCCCGAGCAGCCCGGGACAGGATGCGTCGGCGACCGTGTTGCCGGCCACTCCCGAGACGGCTGCACAGCCAGCCCGTGCCGAACAAACCAGCGCCAGCGAGCAACTGCAAACCGTCGGTCCAGCCGAGCTGACCAGCGATGAACGGTTTATCGGACGCGACCGCGCACAGCGGCAGTTTCTAGTCCTCTATGACGACGGAAACTACGAGCAAAGCATTTTCTTCGCTAACCGGGTTGTGGAACTGACTGGCGAGATTTTCGGTGACAGCAGCATTGAGCTGGCTAACCCGATAATGAACCTGGCCAGCGCCTATCGGCGCAGCGGCGATACACAATCCGCGCTGGCGACCTACAACGTTGCGATAGGAATCATTGAAGATAACAACGGCAATTTGTCGACGGAGCTGATCAATCCTTTGATGGGACTCGGTGCAACCTACAATGATGCGGGATTGCACGCCCTTGGCCTGGGCGCTTACCAGCGCGCCCTGCGTGTCAATCATGTCAACGAGGGATTTTATAATTTCGCGCAAATTCCTGCCCGAGATGGACTTACGGCAAGCTATCTTGGTCTGGAAGATCTCGAGAAAGCCGAATTTCAGCAAACGGTCCAGGTTTCCATTTACGAACACGAGTACGGCGAGGACAACCCGGCGGTCCTGCCGGCAATGTACAAGGTCGCTGACTGGTATCACCGCACCGGTCAATTCGAAAACGAACATTCGATCTATGTCGCCGCCTTGCGCATGGTTAAGCAATCGGGGGGTAAAACAGACCCGCTTTTGATCGATACTTACCGCCGGTATGCAGCCTTGTACCGCCGACAGGAACTTCCCGACGAAGCATTTCGCATGCAAAAAAAGGCGATCGACATAAACGAGATGCAGCCCGAGCCGAATGTCACGCTCCGCGGTGACCTGCTCGTGGACTTGGGGGACATGTATATCACCTTTGCGTATTCCCGCCGAGCCGTGGACAGTTATTCCGAAGCATGGCAGATTTTTGCCGCGGATCCGGAACTCTACGGAGAACGCCTCGAACGCTATTTCAGCAAACCGCAAAGCGTTCGCCGCATGGCGATTCCCGCCATCTATCCAAGAAGCAGTGCAGGTCGGGACTCGGTAAATGATCCCGATATATTCGGCGACGGCATCGTGATGGCCAGGTACACCGTCACCGACCGCGGCCGCGTCGAGGATGTCGAGATCATCGAGTCCGACCCTCCGGACTTGCTCGACGACAAAGTCGCCGCTGCGTTGCGCCGCTCGTACTTTCGCCCCGAGTTCCAGGATGGCTTGCCCGTTTCCCGACCGGGCATGACCTATGTGCACGAATTCAAATACGACAAGACGGTATTGAGAGGCGCCAAAGAAGAAAAATCGGATCAGGACGAACGCCTGCCGAATCCCAACGAGATGGACAGCAAGTCGAGCGGTGCCCTGGAGTACCCTCGATAGCTGGCAATGTTGGATTTTTTGACTTGAAGGTCAGCAATGATGCGCGCGATGGTTCTCGAGAAACCGGGAACTGAGCTCCGACTGGTAGAAACGCCACAGCCCACTCCAAAAGATCAGCAGGTTGTGATCAAGGTTCGGGCCTGTGCGGTTTGCAGGACCGACCTGCATCTCGTCGATGGAGAACTCCCGGATATCCGGTATCCGTTGATCCCCGGGCACCAGGTCGTCGGCGAAATTACCGCGGTCGGCGGTCGCGCCGAACTCGCTGTCGGCGCCCGTGTCGGCGTTGCGTGGCTTGGCTGGACCTGCGGCGACTGCGAGTACTGCGCGAGCGATCGCGAGAACCTCTGCGACCGTGCCCGGTTCAACGGCTACCACGTCGACGGAGGCTATGCCGAGTACATGCTCGCCGATTCGCGCTATTGTTTTCCGCTGGATTCCAGTGAACCCGCTGAGCAGATTGCCCCATTGTTATGTGGCGGCCTGATTGGTTACCGATGCCTGCGTCTGACCGGCGAAGCCGAAAAGGTTGGCATCTACGGCTTCGGTTCCGCCGCGCACCTTGTCACGCAGGCGGCAATTTACCAGGGTCGCGAAATATATGCGTTTACTCGGCCCGGCGACGAGGCGGCCGCAGTATTCGCTGGCGAACTCGGCGCGGTTTGGGTTGGTGGTTCCGATCAACCCGCCCCGGAGCCGCTCGATGCCGCCATCATATTCGCGCCGGTCGGAGCCCTGGTGCCGAAGGCCCTCAAGGATCTAAAAAAGGGCGGCAAGGTCATTTGCGGTGGCATTCACATGAGCGACATACCGCGCTTTCCATACGCCGATCTATGGGGAGAACGCGAAATCCGATCGGTAGCGAATCTCACGCGTCAGGATGGCAACGAGTTTCTAAAACTGGCCCGAGACGCGAAAATCACGGCGCAGATACAAACCTACGCGCTGGAGGAAGCCAACGCTGCCTTGGCCGCGCTGCGAACCGGTGCGATCACTGGCACGGCGGTCCTGGTCATCGATTAACAATACCGGTCATGCCGGTCTGCGAGCTATATCGGGCCGATAATGGCACCCGGTGGTAACGTCGCATTTAAGACGGTTGTCCAGCTTGGACTGACTGTGAGAGTATTAATGTATGCGCTTTAATTCGGAATTTGGACCGCCCTAACGCCGCCTATGACCGACCAAAGCTACCCATATGCTGAAATGCCGATCGGGATTCAGGGTCACTACTCCGACCTGAACGAACTCGATGCAGCCCTACGTGGCTGGCATATCGACAATCTGCAACTGGAGGCCGGGAAACTGGACGCGGTGGTCATGCAGGTTCATCACCCACGGTTCATCCTGACCCGCGGCGTTTACAACCGCAAGATCGATCAGCAAGGCGCGGCGCCGGCCGGTTATCGAACATTCGGCATCACGACCGGGGGTGATGGTAGCGCGAAGTGGTGCGGCCGCGAGGTCGACGATTCGACGGTGCTCGCCTTCGGAGCCAATCGCCAATTCGAGGCCGCGCGACCGGCCGATACGATCCTCTACACGCTGGCAATCAGCGAGGAGGATCTCGAACTTTGCGGCGAATTGATTGGGTATTCGGTCAACGATGAGTTACGCAGAGACCAGCACGCGGCGGTCGTTTGCGACCCACGCGTAACCAAAGCGCTGCGGCAGCGATTTACCCTTCTGTGTGAGGCAATTCAGACTCACCCCGGGATGACCCGGTCCAGCGCCGCTGTTGATGAGTTGGTGATGAATCTGCCGGCTACGCTGGTGATGGCACTGGCCACGAGCAAAGGCCGGGCACGGTATTCTTTGCCTCGCCTTCAGTATTCTGCCCTGGAGCAGGCGCGCAGCTATATTGCCGCCCATGACAATCAGCATATCAGCACGAAGGACCTGTGCCAGGTCGGCCACGCCACTTGGAATACAGTGAATTCCGCCTTCCTGGATTATTACGGGATCACTGCCAAGCGCTATCTCACCGCGGTGCGTATGAACGCAGTTCGCAGATCGCTGCGCGACAATCCGCGTCGCCCGATCGCAGAGATCGCCGCCGAGTGGGGATTCCGGCAGGTGGATCAGTTCGCAAAGCTGTACGCGCGGCAGTTCGGCGAAGCGCCAGCGGAGACGCGCGCCGCGCAAATAGTCACCGAATCGCACATTCATTAACGCCGCCGCGCATTCCAGCTAGTTAACCTCTGCGTCGTAGCCGGGCGGTTCGAGTTTCCATAAGTCAAGGTGGTTAGAACGCGATTCGTCCGCGCAGACCCCAGACCCAGATTGAATCTTTCGTCGGATTCGCCGCCGGATCTTTCAGATACTGCAGGTCGGCGGTCAGATTGATGCGCTTGCCTACCAGCAATCGGTAGAACAATTCCGCGGCATACTGGTCGATGTCTGGCACCCCCTGGTTCGGGTTCGGTTTGCCCCAGTTCAAACCAAAGCCGACGAGGTCCTTGTTGCTGCGCAGGCGGTAACCGATGCCCGCGCTGATCGATTTCTCCAGCAGGGAGTCACCATCATCCGAATAGCCTCCGCGCAGGAACGGCATCCAGGTCTCGTCGACGAACCGGGCGAAGGACACGTTGACGCCCCAGCCGTTCGGCTTGCCCGCCTCGGTTCGCGCATCCTTGTGCCAGACGGTCACGTGGTAGTTATCGAGATAGATCCGGTTCTGCCCGCTGGTCCAACCTAGCTCTAAGGCCTTGAAATACTCTTTGTCGTTGAAAAGAGTATCAACGCTTTCCCAGAATCTGTCGGGGTTGCCGTTCGCATCAATGAAACTGGCAAGCAGATAGAATTCGTCAGTCAGCATCGTCCCAAAACCAACACCCAGCCCGGCATCGTTCGGCACGTCCATCGTCGCGCTGCCGGTACTGAACACAAAATTCGTGAAATGCAGCCATGGGCTGATCATGCCGTAGAGATCGAGAAAATCGGTGGCATCGAGAAAGCCGGCGGCGAAAGAGAAGCGACCCTGATTCAGGCGCTGGCGCCAATAGAAGTTCTGCGTTCGCCAGCCCTGATCATTGAACGGCGGCGCCATCAGGCCGACGTAACCGAGATCAAGCGCGGCCCACAACGGTGACGGCGCCGGGTCACCGTACGCATGCCGGTGCTCGAACTTCCAGACAAAAGTTCCCGTGTTGCCGCTCTCGCCCCCAGTCAGATCCCAGGCCCCGAAGACACGCACGATGCCGGCACCCGCGGAATCATCGCCCCCGGGAACCGCCTCGCTGGCATTCAGATACACGCCCGTGTAATCGAGACCAAGACCGAAGCCGTGGTCTTTCTGGATGTCTGACTTCCATGCGTCCCATTGCTCGCCGACTGCCGTGCCTCGGCCAAGCAATGAGTGCTGTGCATCCGATTCGATCTGGTTGGGTACCGCGTTCGGGCCGCCGAAGTCGGCACCGCCCCGCTGCGGCGTCTCGTGCTCCTCGGCAAAGCTCAGGCTAACCGGTAAGACCAGCAATATGGTTGCAAGAAGGGCTCGGCGGACGTGTGTCCATTGCATGATGAACGTCAAAAGGCGCTCAACCTACAAACTGTTCTTGTAGATCACCCCATCCTTCATGATGACTCGAATCGTCGCAACGCCATCCCGCGCGGGCGCATCGAACCACTTGTCGACGGCGCCGATGACTGAGAGGTCTTCGAGCGGGTTGCCGTCGACGACGAGGATGTCCGCTGTGGCGCCTTCCTCGATCACGCCGAGCCTGGTTTCAGGATAGGGGCTGGCCACGGGACCGCTCAGCGCCGCGATCTCGCCACCGACCGAAGTCATACTGACGAGTGCCGCGTGGTTGCCGAAGAAATCGCCGTTCAGATACTTCTCGTAAGCGATCTGTTTCTGACAGTCAAAAGCGTTACCCACACAGTCAGTTTGATGCCCACGCTTGGGCTTGTACTCGCGCACATTATCGAGATAGCCCTTGAATGCCGCCTGCGCAGTTTTCAGTTTGTACTGATTGCGCGGGTCGCTCAGCGCGCTGACTTCGGCCAACAAAGGCGAAAATGCGGTCAGATTGGTAGTGATATAGGCACCGTTCTTTTTCATTACCTTGGCGATGTCGCCGTCAAACATGAAGCCGTGTTCGATAGTTTTCACGCCGAGGTTCAGAGCTCTCAGAATCGCTTCTTTCGTATAGGAGTGAGCGCCTACATAGCTCTGATAATCATTGGCGACCTGGACCGCCGCCTTGATCTCGTCCTCCGTCATGCCGTTCAGTTGCCAAGGATCGAACAAGGAAGCCACGCCGCCCGTCTGCATGATCTTGATCTGGGATGCACCCTGCCGAAAGTTGTTGCGCGCGGCTGCCAGAACCTCGTCCGCGCCATCAGTAGTAACAGCCAAGTTCAAGCGCGACATCTGGGTGTCGCCACCCGGTATGGACGAATACAGCGCAAAGTCAGCGTGACCGCCACGACCACCAATAAAGGCGCACGACGGATAGACCCGCGGCCCGATGATCAGTCCAGCGTCGATGGCCCGGGTCAGGCCGCGATTGGCGCCACCCATGTCGCGCACCGTGGTAAATCCTTCCATCAGGTACAGCCTCGCCATCGCCGCACCACCGATGGCCAGGTCCTCCCACGTCAGATTGGCTTCGATATCCAGCAGGCCTTTGCCGTTCAACATCAGATGAGTATGGTTGTCGATCAGACCCGGCATCAGCGTACGGCCACCACCATTGATGACCGTTGCGCCGGGTGCATTCATCGTTCCCAGTGCGATCCGCTTGATTAAATTGCCTTCAATCAACACACTGGAGGCATCGGTACGCGTTTCGCTCGTACCATCCCAGACCCGGACATTGGTGATCAGGATCTGCGCCGGCCCGTCGGATTCATGAGCGGCGGCCATGAGCTTCGCGTTGCTGAATACAGATAGGACGATTGCGATTACTACGGTCAACACGGTCCGTGTCGTGACTTCGACGGCGCGCATGAGTGGATTCCCCTGAATGAATCGCCCGTAAGGGCTGCTCGTTTGTTGTCGTTTATTTGCTGCCCGGCTGGTGATTAGCCGGCCAAGAGCAGCCCAAAAGTCCGGACATTATATCGATATGGCTTGAGAAGCCCAGTGGCCAACGTGCTGCGCGTCACTCAGCCACTTGCGATTCGGCAAACTCCCTTTTCCCGGCTTCAATGATTTCCAAAATGTCCGCCGATCGCCCGCCGGTTCTTTCGACCAGTTCGCTGGTCACCGCAGCGGTTGCGGCGTGCCACAGTTCGAGCTGCGCCGGCGTCGGTTGGTGCACGACGATGCCCATTTCGATGCCGTTTTCGAGATCCGCCACCGCTTCCAAGCGCACTCCCCGGCGCGTTTCTTCGATCGCGGGAAACGCATCGCTTAGCACTTGTCGCTGAACGTCACTGAGCGAATCCCACCACGACTTCCGAGTCACGATCAGTGATATGCCGAAGGAATGTTCGGTTATCGTCACATGCGGTGCTTCGCTCGCAATACCGGTGCGCGCATACAGGCTGATGGAGTTTTCACCGGCTTCGATCAGCCCGGTTTGTAACGACGACACCACTTCACCATAGCCCAATGGAATGACGTCGCCGCCAATCGCCTCGGCAAACAACCGCGCTGCCATACTCTTACCCACGCGAAAGCGCTTACCGATGGCATCGCCCGGGACAATGATCGGCGTTTTCCCGTAGACATTTAAAAAGCCGATCTCGTACCAGGTCAGCAGGTGCAGGTCGTGTGGCGCCAGCATCTCGCGAAACAGATCCGTCAGGTATTTATCGTAGACGTAATCGGCCTCGGCTTCGCTGTCGAACAGATACGGTGCGTAGAGCAGTGTTAATTCCGGCACGATGGTTGATGCGACCAACGCCGACAGGTTCGCGAAATGCACGCGCCCGCGCCTGAGACCGGAGACGATTTGCTCTTCGGAACCGAGCTGCCCGTAGATCAGCATGCGCAGGTCCATGCTGCCGGTCTCAGCCGACGCGACGTTGCGCTGGAATGTCAGCCAGTGCTGTTCTCCGGTCGTGTTCGGAAAGGTCGTGCCAGCCACTGTTATCGCGTCCGTCGCCCGACCCCCGCAGCCACCGAGGGCCAGCAGCAGCACCAGGCAAGTGAGACAACGATGGTGGATCGGTTTTGGCATTGATTTCTCCTTTCGAACAGCTTCATATATACAGACTTGAGAGGGCATAATCGATGGTCGACAAAGAGTCGCGTGCAGCCTCCGGTCAGCCCGGCCTCAATTCCGGGGAACCCGATGGGGGTCACGCGTTGTCTATAGCTCATTAACAGAACAGTTCGGAGGACGGGCCGTGCTGATCAAAAAAGCACCGGATATCAAACCATCCGAGATCACCTCGGAGAGTAACTTCATGAACCGGCGGGAGTTTATCCACTCGGCGGGACTCGCCGGTGCGGCCGGTTTGCTCGCAACCCCGTCCGGTGCGCAGGACGTGCCGGCCTCGGCGGTACCGCTGCCGGACATTTCGCCGAGCCCACTGAGCACCGATGAACCGCCGAACAGTTTCGAAGACATCACGACCTATAACAACTTTTACGAATTTGGCACTGACAAGGGCGACCCGGGCGAAAACTCGGGCAAATTCAAGCCGAGACCGTGGGAGGTCACGATAGACGGTGAAGCCGAGATCACCGGTACATTCAGTTACGAAGACATCGTCGGACCGCATCCGCTGGAAGAACGCATCTACCGCCTGCGTTGTGTGGAGGCATGGTCGATGGTCATACCGTGGGTCGGGTTTCCGCTCGGCGACTTGTTGCAACGTTATAAGCCAACGTCAAAGGCAAGATATGTCGCGTTCGAAACCATCGTGCGTCCCTCGGAAATGCCGGGACAGCGTGGCTTTTTCGGTCTCGACTGGCCATATGTCGAAGGCCTGAGAATGGACGAGGCAATGCATCCGCTGACGATCATGGCGGTCGGCGTCTACGGTGTTGAACTGCCGAACCCAAATGGCGCACCACTGCGGCTCATCGTGCCGTGGAAATACGGCTTTAAGGGCATCAAGTCGATCGTCCGGATCAGCTTCACCGAAAAGGAACCACCGACGACCTGGTCGCTGCAGGCACCGAGCGAGTATGGTTTCTATGCAAATGTGAATCCCACCGTTGATCACCCGCGCTGGAGTCAGGCATCGGAACGTCCGATCGGTGCCGGGCTGTTCGCGCCCAGGCAAACGACGCTGATGTTCAACGGATACGGTGATCAGGTCGCTAGCCTCTACGAGGGTCTGGATCTCCGGCGGAATTTCTGACCGGCATCACGACGCGACCCCTATTTTTTAATTCCGGGTAAGCTGGGCGGCCATGGCTACGGTCCCACAGTCAAATATCATGTTCTGGTCGCCATCGCTGCGTCAGGTCAAGCGGATCATCAAGCCGCTGGTATTCATCGCAAGCCTGATGCCTTTTGCCTGGCTGCTGCTGGAGGCCTTTGGAACACTCGGCAGGGGACTCGGCGCCAACCCGATCGAGGCGATCCAGGACTGGTTCGGTATCTGGGCGCTGCGATTTCTGCTGATCACTTTGTCGATTTCACCGCTACGGCACATAACCGGCATGGTCTGGTTACTGCAGTTGCGCCGGATGTTCGGTTTGTTTGCATTCTTTTACGCTTCCATTCATTTCTTGAACTATCTCGTGCTCGATAAGAGATTCGACTTCCCGGCCATTATCGAGGACGTTCTCGATCGCCTGTTCATCACCTTGGGAGCAGCGTCGCTTCTACTCTTGATCCCGTTAGCAATCACGTCAACCAACGGCTGGCGACGGCGTCTCGGCAGGCGCTGGCAGAAATTGCATTACCTGATTTACCCGATTGGGATCATGGTCTGCTGGCATTTCTTTTGGCAGGTCAAACAGGACATTCTTGAACCGCTGATATACTGCCTGATCCTTGCAATGTTACTGGGCTATCGGCTGTGGCGGCGAAGACCGGGATAAAAATGACTAACGCCATCGGCTCCGAGCAGAATTTTCAGTTGTCTAGCGGCCGATCGGTCGGACGATGGTGCTTGAAATGAACGGTCGGTGGCCGTAGCAGAGTCCGCGACCCGACGCGGCCAAATAGCAGATTGCAGCTTGACAGACCCAACCTGGCTATTTGGTTATGGCTCCCTGATGTGGCGGCAGGACTTCCCCTACATCGATGCGCGCCGCGCGTATATTCCGGGCTGGACGCGGCGATTCTGGCAGGGCTCCCATGATCATCGTGGTGTGCAGACCGACCCCGGCAGGGTCGTGACACTGATTGAAGCGCCCGGGGAGCGCTGTTACGGACGCGCCTTTTTGATCGAGCCAGATATTTTCGAACACCTCGACCACCGCGAAAAGAATGGCTACGAGCGTAATACCGTTGCTACATTTTTCGATGATGCAAGCGCACCGGGTATTGTCTACGTCGCTGCGACAAGCAATTTCGCATTTCTCGGCGACGCGCCGTTAAACGAAATTGCTGCACACATCAAGCGTTGCGCCGGACCAAGCGGTACGAACATTGATTATCTGTTAGAGCTGGCACGTACGTTGCGGCAACTTGATATCTCGGATCCGCACGTCTTCGAGCTCGAAACACTCGTTCTGGCAACCCAAAACATCTAAACGAGATCTGGCTTTTGTTGAGCAGTTGGGCCCAAGAAGGAACTGCTACAAGTTGTAACCGCGCTCGTCGTGTAGCGTCAGATCCAATCCCTCCGTTTCTTCTTCTTCGGAGACCCGCAAGCCGAGAATCGCATCGACGATCTTCAGCAACACAAGCGTGACGAGGCCGCACCAGACGATTGTTGCCACGGCACCGGTCAACTGCACCAGCAGCTGACTGCCGACGGTCGCGCCTTCCGGCAAGCCCTGGCCGCCGAGGTTCGCGGCGAACACCGCCGTCAGCAGTAGACCGATGAAACCACCGACGCCGTGGACCGGGAACACGTCCAGCGAATCATCGATCTCGAAATGCCGCTTGATCGTCTGTGTGGCCCAGAAGCAGGCGACGCCGGCCACCAACCCGATCACCAGCGCGCCGCCCGGACCGACGAATCCGGACGCGGGCGTTATCGTGCCCAGACCGGCGACCATGCCGGTGACGATGCCCAGCACGCTGGGTTTGCCGAACTTGATCCACTCCGACGTCATCCACGCCAGCGAACCGGCCGATGCACCTATGTGTGTGACCAGCATCGCCATGCCGGCAGCCCCGTCAGCCGCGAGCGCGCTGCCGGCGTTAAAACCGAACCAGCCGACCCACAGCATACAGGCGCCGGCCACCGTGATTGGCAGGTTGTGCGGCGGCATCGGTGTGGTCGGAAACCCTTTGCGCCGGCCCATGACCAGCGCTGCAACGATTGCGGCGACGCCGGCATTGACGTGCACGACGGAGCCACCGGCAAAATCCATGAAACCCAGGTCCTGCAACCAGCCACCACCCCACACCCAGTGCGTCACCGGCGCGTAGACCAGCAACAGCCACAATGCAGTGAACAACAGCATCGACGAAAAACGCATGCGCTCGGCAAATCCGCCCACAACCAGCGCCGGCGTGATGATGGCGAAGGTCATCTGGAACATCAGAAACACGGTTTCGGGCATGGTGCCCTCGACAGAGTCGATACCGACGCCGGACAAAAACATCTTGCCGAAACCGCCAATGACGCTATTGCCACCGGCGAATGCCAGGCTGTAGCCAATAAACACCCACAGCAGCGACACCATGCAAGCAATCGCGAAACACTGCATCAGCACCGACAACACATTTCTAGTACCCACCAGTCCGCCGTAGAACAGCGCGAGCCCGGGTAAGGTCATGAACAGCACCAAGGCCGTTGCCGTCAGCATCCAGGCGGTATCGCCGGAATCAACCTCGGCTGCGAATGCAGCCGTCGGAATAACAATCGATAAGAAAGTCAGCCAGCACGCCGTCCCGATCAGCCGTAGCATGTCAAATCCCCCCGCAATTGTTATCGCTGTCCCGGCCTGCCGTACCAGGCTGGTCCATCATCGGCTACAGTGCGTTGTCCCCTTCCTCGCCGGTGCGGATACGCAGTGCATGTTCAAGATCGGTGACAAATATTTTTCCGTCGCCGACCTTGCCCGTGCGTGCTGCCGCAGTAATCGCTTCGATCGCACGCTCGGCGAGTTCGTCACCGACTGCGATTTCGATCTTCGATTTGGGCAGGAAGTCGACCACGTATTCGGCTCCGCGATACAGCTCCGTGTGCCCGCGTTGCCGCCCGAAGCCCTTAACTTCGGTCACCGTCATGCCACTGACTCCGACCTCGGACAAGGCATTACGCACATCGTCGAGACGGAACGGTTTGATGATCGCCGTAATCAACTTCATTCAGAATCCCCCCGCGCCCGGCCGGGTCAGACTGGTCCGGGCAGTACCGTTTTTTTAGTGTCCGCGGTCCGGCAGCAGGAACCTGCTGCCACACGCGTGCCCGTATTCTAGCCGATTTCCGACCCGCTGAAGCCAGCCCCGGCGGCCCGGTCCAAGGCACGGTAACGCTCGAGCAGCGCTTCGGCGTCGGTCAACCCGCTGTCCTGGGGCTCCACGCAGGCAAGCAGTTCGGCCGCGGCGTCGGTCACGTCTGCCGGAACGTAAAAGTTTTCGCGAGCAAAATTTGCGAATTTCATGAAGCGAAAAGCATTGAACCACCGGAATATCCGTCTGCGAAAGCTGTCGCTTGATGAAACGTTGCGACGTATTTCCTGTAGCCGCTGCTCGAAGTGCAGTTGAGCGAGAAATTCGCGCAGTGCCGGCGAACAAGCGCTTGTATCAACATCCAGGCTGCCGTCCTGCACAATCGCGATCGCCCGGCAGAATACCTGCAGGTCGAGAAACACCTGTACCGGGTAGGTTTGCAACGCTGTAGCGGAGTCGGTCGCCTGCCTCAGCGCGGGCCCGGTGCCGAAAGGAACGCGGTCGGATCTCCGAACCGCCGGAAAAACGACGGTGTTAACGATCGTGGCGTAGCCACCCAAGGCGGCCAATTTCTGAATGAAGTAAAAGTCTTCGCCGCCCTGGCGCCGGTTCATGCCACCCTGGCGTGCGTAGGTTTCGGCGCGGAAAACCATTGCCGAACCGACGGTGTGGAACGCATAGGGAAATCCGGCCATCCGCATTCCGGCAACGTAATAGCGCAGATGCAATTCGTATTCGGCCACGGCACGGCGCAACGATGCATCGTCGGCCTGCTCCAATCGGTGCTCGAAATATATCGATGCGCCGGGACAGGCGGGGTCATCAGCGAAATGCTTAACGAGTGCCTGCAGGTAGTCTGGCCGAACCATGCAGTCGGCATCCAGCGATGCCACAACACCATTGGCGCCCGGCGTGCGGGCAAAGCGTGCCACCGCCTCGTCCATGCCGAGCTTGCGCGCCAGCCCAACGCCGGCGTGACGCTGCGGCAGCGACGGGTAATCGAGTGCCCGGTAGCGTATCGGGCCATCGGCGAAGTGCCGATTCCATGCCTCGACTTCGCTGCGGCTGTGCTCATTCGCTGCACGCACATCCGGTGATGCGGCTGCCGCACTGTTAATGACCACGATCACCTCAACCGCGCAGTCCGGCAGCGTGCACGCGGCCAGTGATTCCAGCGTCGCCCCGACCGCCGGCTCAGCGTAGCAGGGAATGACCACGGCAAGGCCAAGGTTCGCTGGCGGTTCATCGTCGAGCTGTGCCGGGTACAATCGATGCCGGGACAAATAGCGTTGGATAGCAAATCGACTGTCTATTGCCGGTTTATCGATAGCGATCGAATTCATTCACACGGACCTGAGATCGAGTTTTATGGCGCGCAAATCAGTCGAGCTTTTAGTGAACACACCCGCGGACTGGGTCGATGCGGTTCTGGCTGATTTTGACGCGTTTCTGGTCGATCATGCCAATTGTGAGCGCAAAGCCAGCGCGCTGGTCATGAGCCTGGTCGTCAAGTACCCGGACCGCACGCGGATTATTCCCGATCTGATCAAACTGGCGCAGGAGGAATTGCAGCATTTCGGTGAAGCCTATCAATTCATGGAGCGGCGCGGGCTGCGATTTTACAGGGATTCACCGGATCCATACGTCAATGAACTGATCGCGCTGGCACGGCACGGACGCGACGAGCGGTTCATCGACCGAATGCTGATCTCGTCGTTGGTCGAAACCCGCGGTGCAGAGCGCTTCGGATTGATCGCCGCAGCGTTAGATGACTCCGAACTCAAGTCGTTTTATACAAAACTGTGGAAGAGCGAGGTCAAACACGGTCACCAATTCGTGCACTTGCTGCTGCGGGAGATCGATGAGGATGCGGTTTATCCTCGTTTGCACGAACTCGCCGAGCTCGAAGCAGGCATCGTGGCCGGGCTGGAGATTCGCCCTGCACTGCATTAAGCGTGACGAATTCAGTGGATCCGGAAGCCGCCGTGACGGGCCCGGATGCTGTGGTCCATCCACCACCAGCCGCCGCCAAAGCCTGCGGCAATGGCAAACCCAATGGCCGCCGCCAACCAGCCCAGGCTAAGCGTTATGCCCTGCTTGCTGACTTCGATCTCCAGCGCCTGATTGGCGATGCGCAAGCGCTGCAGCTCACTGTGATTCGCGGACGTGAGCGCCGTTGCCTCGGCGGTTTGTTCTTCTAAATTTCTCGCTCGCTGGCTCTGATCGGCGAGCTGCGACCGCAGCTTCTTGTTGCTGGCGTCCAGAGCACTGTTCTGCTGCTCCAGGCTTGCCAGCCGGGCCCGCGCCGGCTTTTCGCTGACGAGGTACAGGCTCTTGGCCCAGCCGATCGAGCCATCGGCGGTGCGAAGCCGGGTATAGGGCCCGCTGGTCGCGATTACTTCGACTTTGCTGCCGCTCGGCAAACTGCGAAACGGCGGATTGATGAGATCCTCGGTATCGTGCAGGCCGAGTTGCAGGACGTCGGTCACGTAAAGGGTCTGCGCCATAGCGGGCCCGGCGAGACAGCTGCCGGCAATCAAGGCAAGCAACCAGATCCCTGGTCTTTCAATGTCCCTGCTAATGTTCATATACCCACCTCACCAACGCCGTCTCCGCCTCTTCGCCGGGTCCGCGGTGCGCGCCCTTTGAATTCTGTATCCCTACCACGATGAATTGCCGGCCGCTGCGACTGTGCACGTACCCGGCCATCGCGAAAACATCATCCAGCCGCCCCGTCTTCAAATGCACGCGGCCGCGCAAATCCTCCTGGGTGAATCGTCGCCGCAGGGTTCCATCGAGCCCGGCCAGAGCAAACGACGATATGAACTCCGCCTGGTACGGACTGTCGCTGGCATCCAGCAACACGCGGCCAAGATCGCGTGCTGATATCCGGGTTTCCCGCGACAGTCCGGCACCATTTTCCAGGTTCAGGTCAATCAAGGCCAAGCCGCGGCTGGCCAGCACCAGGCTAATCGCCTCTCGCCCCTTCTCCACCGTGCCCGGTGGTCCGATTAACTCCGCGCCGATGGTCAACAACAACTGTCGCGCCATGATGTTATTGCTGAACTTGTTGACCGAACGAATGACGTCGGCCAACGGCGGCGATGCAAAACTTACAAATGGCTCGCGGTCTGCGAGCGCCCGTTTCAATCCGACCCCACCGGTGATCTCTCCCCCGTCCGCTTCCCAAAGCGTTTTGAATACGCCGTAGGTGTAAGTCACCGGCTGCAGCACAGAGCGCGACATGCTGTAGTCGCGGCAATTCTCGGCAAGGCTGCCGCTGAAAATGACCGGGTTACCGCGGTCCGGGTCGCCTACCGTTATTGCCACACCGTTTTGATAACCACCGCAGCGACCACGTACCAATTTCAATCTATTGCTGATTTTGAGATTGGCAGGCATCGGATCCGCGACAATCCGTACGTGTTTGGTCACGGCATCAGGCGAAAAACTGAATCGGACCGACTGGAAGTTGACCAGCAAGGCCGATGGAGTCACGTTGTAGACGCGCAGCGGCTGGCCGTCGAAACTGCCGGGGCGATCCTCCGCCAGATCGAAGTAGCTGTCATCGATCAGCAAGTCCCCGGCCACGGACCTGAGACCGCGATTTCGCAGTTCGCGCAGGAACAACCAGAACCGCTCGATGACGAAATAGGGATCGCCATAGCCCTTGATGAGCAAATCGCCATCCAGCGTTCCATCCGTGAGCTCGCCATCGAGAAAGGCTTCGGTTTTCCAGGTGTACGCCGGACCCAGCGATTCCAGACCGACGAAGGTGGTCACGAGTTTAATCGTCGACGCCGGATTCCTCGGCACCGTTTCGTTGAATGCCAGCAGTGGTTCCGGCTGGCCGATTTCGTGCACGTAGGCGCTGAAATCCGCGGGCGGAACTTTATAACCGGCAATAATCCGCGCCACGGAACCGGGCAATGCCGCGGTGGTATCAGCCGCTGCAATTGACCACAGCGGCCAAATTGCAATGATCAGCAGGCAATGGGCTGTGCGGTGGGTGAACATCCGTGTTTGGGCGAGCGTACTTCGCAGATTCCGGCTGTCTGATTGTGCCTAATCGGGGGTGGCGCCGTCCAGACACGGCCTTCAGGATTGAGTGGCCGCGTTCCCGCCATCACGGCGCCGCTCGATACCGAAGGCCCGCAATCGGTCTGTCAGCGTGCTCGGCTTCAGACCCAGCAGTTCTGCCGCCCCGCCACGTCCGGAAATGCGCCAGTCAGCGTGTTCCAGCGCGGCCAGCATATTGTCGCGCTGTTGCTTACGGACTTCTGCGTCGGTCACAAAGACCCGGTCAGATGGCGTGTCCAGCGTTGGTCCGGGTTCATCCGAACGTTCGGCCGTTGCCTCGGGCAGTGACAGGTCCAGTCGCAGGGTTTCTCCCTGCGAAAGAATCACTGCCCGCTCGATCACGTTTTTCAGTTCGCGGATGTTGCCTGGCCAGTCATAGCGCCGAAGAATATCGACCTGACTACGCGTCAGCTTCGGGCAGTCGCGACCGAAATCGCGGCAAGCCTGCTCCAGGAAATGCAGGGCCAATTGGACCACGTCGTCACGGCGCCTTCTCAGTGGTGGAACCTGCACCGGAAAAACGCTCAGCCGATAATACAGGTCCTCGCGAAACTTCCCGGCTTCGACCCGCTGTTCCAGGTCCCGATTCGTAGCAGCAATCACGCGCACGTCGACACGCCTGGTCACGTCGTCACCGACGCGCTCGAACTCTTTTTCCTGTAATACGCGCAGCAATTTGCCCTGTAGCGCCAGCGGTATCTCGCCGACTTCGTCGAGAAATATCGTGCCGCCGTCGGCCAGCTGAAAACGGCCGACACGATCGCGATAGGCGCCGGTAAACGCGCCTTTAACGTGACCGAAAAATTCACTCTCGAACAGCTCGTGCGGAATCGACGCACAGTTCACCTTGACCAGCGGGGCATCGGCGCGCTGACTGCGGCCGTGAATGGCGTGCGCGACCAGTTCCTTCCCGGTACCCGTCTCGCCGATAATCAGCACATTCGCCGGCGTCTCGGCGACCGCTTCGATGCGCGTCAGCATGGCCGCCAGTGCCGCGCTTTCACCAACAATGCGACCGAAATTCATCGACACGTCGACCTCTTCACGCAGGTAATCCCGCTCTCGCTCCAGTTCTTCTTTCAGGCGGGCGATCTCACCGTAGGCTTCACGGAGCTTGGCTTCGCTCCGGTTGCGTTCGGTCATGTCCTTGCTGGCAACCAGCAACCTCAGCAAACCGTCGCTCTCGTCCCGCTCGGTTCTGGCCGACATCAGCACGTCCAGTATTTCACCACTGCGCGTCACCATCTGGCGGGGGACATTCTGACGATCACCGGCGTTGATGACCTCAGATACGCCGTCTTCCAACAATGGTTGACGTGACTCTTCGCTCATAAAGTCGAGAATGCTGCGCCCGATGACGTCGGCACGCGTGTAGCCGAGTTTTGCCAGCCAGTGGTCGCTGACGTCGGTGATTCGGCCCTGGGAGTCGACCGTATGCAGCATTGCCGGAGTTGAGTGGTATAGGTCCTGGTACCGCCGTTCCGTGCGTGCCCGTCCGGCGATTTCTACAAACACCGAGATCGAATACAGGGACTGTCCGTCTTCATCCTGTTGCGCCACGGTGGTCGCAAGTAGCTCGATGGTTTCGCCATCCTTGCAGATAAATCCGACCGGGACCTGATCGAGACGACCGGTGCGGCGGAAACCGGGCAAGTGCTCCTCACGGATTCGCTGCGCGGTGGCCTCGGTGGCGATGTCTTCGGGAGACCGGCCGAGCATTTCCTCACGGCCGAAGCCGATGCGCTGCACCCATTCGTCGCTGACATCGATGAAACGGCCATCGCGGTCCAGCAGCGCGGCCAGAATCGGCAGCGCGCGGAACAGTTGTTGCTCACGAGCTTTCGTAATCATGCGGCGATCATACACGGTTTTCCGTGACTATGACACCCGGTTTTCCGTAATTCACGGATTTCCGATGGGCAACTTTGGCGCAAGTAATTGTTTTTTATAGGGCGAAGGGTTGGCACAGTTTGTGCATTGAATAGTACCCAAACAGTATCGACGTATGGATGGATAGAGAAATGACCACTCAGGCAACAGCGAACGCGCGCATCCGCCGCCGGCTGTGGCTGTGGGTGGCCCTGGCCACAGGGCTTAACGGTTGCAGCGGCGAGCCTTTCGAACAGGTTTCGGACAGCGTCACCACGGTGACCACGCCGGCGCCCACAAAGGATTTGGCCCGGTCCGCACTGACCAGGGCTTTCCGCGAGCAGGCCAGCAACGCCGCGCGGATAACTCGTGCAGACGTGACGGCGGAACTGGCCGATCGAATGGAACATGACCGCAGCATGCTGCTGGCCGGAACCGACCCACACGAGCGTGGCTAAGAGCAAAGCGCGCGAGAATTCGCGGCCGCAGACAGCGGCGCGTGCGCCGGCCTTTACAGGCCGACACAATTCGGGCACGTCGGACTTCAGTCTCCCCCTACTGCCGATGTGACCGGACGCGATGGCAGTGTGCCATCGCATGGGCTTCGGATTCCCCCCCGAATCCCGCCCTACCAGGGCCGGTGACCCGTTCGATTGGAACGGGTCGCTGGCCCTTTTTTTTGCCAGGGACCGTTAATGCTGCGATAAGCGCTAGAGCGGTTGCTCGGACGCGAGATTCTCCTGCAGGAACGCAACCGTCCTCTGCCAGGCATCCTCGGCGGCCACCGCGTCGTATGCCTGACCGCTCGGGTTGGCGAATCCGTGGTTAGCGTCCGGATACACGTGGACACTCGCGGACTTGTTCAGGCGGCGCATTGTGGTGTCGAACTTCCGCACGCTTTCGACCTTGACGATCGGATCGCTGGCGCCGAAAAAGCCGATAATCGGCATGTTCAGCGTGGCGAGCTGGGCCTCGTCATCGGTGAGGTTGCCGTAGTAGATGACCGATGCGTCGATCTGCTCGGGTAACAGCAGCGCGGTTTTCAGTGACCAGCGGCCCCCCATGCACCAGCCAATGACACCGATGCGCGGTGATCCGACGGCCTCTTCGAGGTATTCATAGGCCGCCACGAGGTTTTTTTCGGCCGGCCCCGGCGCCTTCATTAGCCCCTGGCTCAGCTGCATGGCTTCCTTCGGAACCGCGGCAACCTTGCCGTCATACAAGTCTACGGCCAGTGTGGCATACCCTTCCGCGGCCAGCCGCTCGGCGGTTTGCTTGATGTTGTCGTTCAGTCCCCACCACTCGTGGATCACGATCAGTCCCGGCAACGGTCCGGTTGTGTCGGACGGCATCGACAAATAGCCCCGCAGGTTTTGCCCTTCGACCTCGCCATAGGCGATGGCCTCGGTGATGACCGGATGCGATGGCGTTGTCGTGGCCGCAGGTGTCGCGACCGGCTCCTCTTCGCCGTGCTCTTCGAC
>JAPUGB010000034.1 GCA_027293165.1 Gammaproteobacteria bacterium | reverse complement strand
GCCAACCTCGGTTGCCCGCGACACGTCGGCTTTTAATGCCTGCTGAACTTTGACAACAGCTCGGACTGCTGCTTCGACAGCCTCCGGATGATTCGCAATTTGGTATTCCGAGGTCACCAGTGATGGAAATGTAAAATGCCGACTGGCCTCTGGACCGTCACCACGCCGCACATCAACAATTGTCGTCCCGGCCCCGCTGCGCACGGCGCATTCTGCTCCCAGCGCGTTGGCCCAGAATCCATCGATCAGCCCCTCCTCGAGAGCCCTGGCAGCCTGCAACCCAAACGACACGCCGGGGTCGGTGGCTCCGGGTACTGGCATGATGTCAACCTCGTCGCGTTCGACATCGACGCCGGCGGCGGCTAGCAAACCCCGCAACCCCTGGTCGACCAGCGGCGCCGCCCCGATGCGAAGCCCTTTGACAGCCGCACAGTCGCCACGCTCAGCTGCAAGATCTGTGCGCAGGACCAGCAGCCAATACATTCTCCGCGCCAGTGCCACGATCAGTTTGCCGCCCTCCCAGTTGGGGAAAACCTGTGGTACCGCGTGCGCCGCACCAGCGACGAAATCTATCTCGCCGTCGCGAAGCAGTTCTAGGCAGGTGGATACCGGAAAAATATGCTCGAGGGAAATATCGATCCCCTCGTCCGAAAAAAACCCAAGCTCAACAGCAGCGATCGCTGGGAAATAGGAGTTACTTACCAGGTCCGGAACTGCTATTTTCATTGCGACTGTGTCGTGTGCCTTAGCTATTTTTTCCGCGGATGCAGGTTAGACTGGGCGCAACCCAACCGCAACAGATACTGCCTTGTTGGGCGAACCGCGAACACGCACAGCGATCCCGGTCGCCATGCCGCTATTCCTGTTAGAAACTGTCGATCGTTATGATAGCTAAACATCGGTAGCATGCTGGACGGTACTCCAGAAGACAGGATTCTGATCGCCGGCGCAGGTCCGGTTGGGCTTATCTGCGCGCTGCGTCTTTCGCAGACAGGGATTCCGGTCACAGTGTTCGAGCAGGAGGACGAACTATTCGATGATCCACGTGCGGCCACCACGCACCCCGCGACGTTGGAGATGCTCGACGAGCTCGGCATTGAGCAAGAGGTGGAAGAAGCCGGCCTCGTGGCGATCGAATTTCGTTTCTGGGACCGGCCTACCGGCGAACTGATTGCAAGTTTCGATCACGGTTTGCTGGCCGACGAAACTCGCTTCCCATATGTCGTCCAGTGCGAGCAGTTCAAAACGTCCAAGATCGTCCTGGATAAACTTGCAGCTTTTCCGGAATGTCGGGTCCTGTTTTCCCACAAGGTAACGGCCGCACGCCAGACGGAGCACCAAGTCGCGGTTACCGTCGATTATCCCGATGGGGTCGGCACCGTCACGGGCCGATTCCTGATCGGCGCCGACGGCGGTCGCAGTGTGGTGCGTAAAGCGATGGAAATCGAGTTCGAAGGATTTACCTACCCGGAACGTTTTCTCGTATTGACGACACCGTTCGATTTTGCCGCCCGACCGCAGTATGTCTATCGCAATTACTTAGCCGACCCGACGGAATGGTGCAATCTGTTCAAAGTGTCGGGAGACGGCCCACCGGGGCTCTGGCGCACCGTGTTTCCGACGCGGATAGACGAAACTGACGAGGAAGCGCTAAGCGACATCTCGGTTCAGGGCCGGCTACAGAAATTCTTCCCGAAAAGCGGCGATTACGAAATAGCGCACCGCAATCTATACGTTACCCATCAGCGAGTTGCCGCAAGCTTTGTCAAGGGTCGAGTATTACTGGCCGGGGATGCCGCACACGTAAACAATCCTATTGGCGGCATGGGGCTGAACGGGGGAATTCATGATGCGATGAACCTTACCGAGAAACTTGCCCCAGTCTGGAAAGGTGATGCATCAATCGAAGAATTGGCCCGCTACGATGTGCAACGACGGACGACCGCCATTCGTTTCGTGCAGGCGCAGACGATTCAGAACAAAAAGCGTCTCGAGGAGAATGATCCGGACGTTCGACAGGCCAACCTTAATGAATTGCGCGACACGGCCAGCGACCCGGTTCGAGCGAAGGAATTCCTGATGGGAACCGCGATGCTGACAAGCGTGCGCGATGCGGCAGAACTTGGCTGAAGGACATCGCTATGCGGTCGCAATGCCAGAATGGGAAGAGGCATATCCGGCTGCTATGGTAATCTGCGGATGACTACACTGGATACTCACACCGGTTTCCGTGATGAGCTCAGGCGATAAACAACAAAAGATCAAGCTGCTGCGAACCGCCAAGGGTAAGCGGCCACAGTATTTTTCGGATCCCGCGTTCGACAAGCTGCTGGCTATAGTTGTGTCCTTGATCAGCGAAGTGTCGGTGGTGCGCGATCGGCTGGACACGGTTGAATTGCTGATCGAGAAAGGAAAACTCTTTTCCCGCGACGACATTGAGACCTTTGAACCGTCGGAGGAAGAACGCACCGCCCGCGACGACCGGCGCGCCGAATACCTGGACCGCGTGTTTCGGATCATTCAGTCGGAACTGGACGAAATGACCGGGGGACGATCAATGCAACCGCTCGATGAAATTATCGAGGATTTCGCGGCCAAGAAATTCTAGGCACGCCAGGGCCTCAGGCCGTCGAGCCGCCCGCCGGCGTCGGTTCGAACTCTCCGGCCCGCTCCATCGCGGCCCGGTATAGCCGGATCAGCTAAGCCCACTCACCACCTATCCTGTTCCCCACGGACATAAAAGTAGTAAAAACCCGGCCGCCGTTCAATTTGGTAATATGCCTGCAACTCAGCGTCTGCTGGAGTTCCGCGCTCAAGGACAGGGTCGGCATGGAAAAGGTTCAGGAAGAGCTCAAGCGCGAATCGGAACTGCGGGATCCCCACATTACCGGGCAATTCACGCGGGAAACAGCGCGTTCGACGCACTGGTCGGAACTTGGAGTCGGGCAGATTCAGCAGCCCGAAGGCAGGTACAAAGCGGACGAGTTTGCACGCCATGTTTTGCGGCGCTCGGATGCTGCCCTCGACCACGCGACTTCGATCGTATCGACTGTGTTTCGCATGGCCCGCCGAATGGGCCGCCTGAATCTAAGCTCGCTCAACCATTGCGCCCGGACCCTGGTCGGCAGCATGCTCGATCATCCCAATGCGCTGATGTGGACCCTGCGAACTAAACGATCATCTGGGCACGTGTACCGGCGGTCGGTGGGCTGCGCTGTGTATTCGATCGCCCTTGGACAAAATCTCCGTTACGAGAAAGACATGCTCGCAGAACTTGCGCTGGGTGGTCTATTGCTGGATATCGGGAAAATAGCCGTACCTGTGCCGATACTCGCCAAGCCGGGAGCCCTCAGTGCCACTGAACGGATGATGGCCCAACGTCACGTGGACCGCGGATTCGAGCTCATGCAATCGAATGGCGTCGCCTCTGAGCGAGTGTCCGAGATGGTGCTTGGGCACCACGAGCGACTCGATGGCAGCGGCTACCCGCAACGAATGTGCGGAACCGAAATTCCAATATTTGCCCGCATCGCGGCGATTGTGGATACGTTTGATGCTTTGACGGTTGATCGCCCATATGCGATGAGCCTTTCTCCGCACGCCGGGCTGCGCCGGCTCGACGCGGACCGCGGATTCAAATTTGATGGAGCCCTGGTTGACCAATTCCTAGGCGCTCTCGGTGCCTACCCCACTGGAACCTGGGTAAAGCTGGCCGACGGCTCCGTCGGGATAGTCTGCGTGCAGAGCCCGGATGACCCGTTGCGTCCGCGCATCGCCATATTTCTGGACCCGGATGATCAGCCCTTATCCTCCCTCC
This sequence comes from Gammaproteobacteria bacterium, assembly GCA_027293165.1. Classification (GTDB taxonomy): domain Bacteria; phylum Pseudomonadota; class Gammaproteobacteria; order Steroidobacterales; genus JAPUGB01. The sequence goes on along the minus strand of JAPUGB010000034.1, from coordinate 3,987 downwards.
AATGGTTTGAACCCGACGATCCGACCGAGATCGCCGAAACCCTAGCCCCAGCCAGCCAACCCGCCGATGCCGGCAGGCTGGAACGAACCCTGCAGGTTGGCCTGTATCCGGGGTGATGAGTGACCGGTTCGTACTTCGGTAACACGTGTACGCCGGTTGAACAATTGAATAAACGTTACCGGTAAGTTATCGCTTGCGTCGATCGCTGCTGGATCGGTGTTCCAGCGACTCAAAATCGTTGACGCCATCATCCGCACTCAGGTACGGCGCGCGACGATTTTGCTCGTCACGCCTCTCACGGTGATATATAAACGTGCACTCGCACTCGCGATCGCACCCTGGTAACGGAAGTTCCGGCATTTCTGCGGCTAGAAAGCGCTGGCCACGAAGTTCCCGGGCTGCCTGGCAGGGGTGATGCGGGATCTGAATCGAGAGCGCCTCGAAGTTTGCACCCAGGTCCGGAAAGCGCCGCATCGCACCGGCCGGCGTGCGCTCTAGCGAGCCGACCCCCGGCGACATCCGATTCCTGGGCGCCGTCGGGCGGCTGCTCCGATTCTTGCGGCGAAAAGCCACCAACCACAGAGCGATGCCGACCCCCGCTGCCGCCATTGGCACCCAGACGACTGATTCCATTCGCTACACCCCTGTGCATTACCAACGCATTTGATATCAGCTAAATGGTCACGACTCGCTGACCTGCGTCTCAATTCGCCGGTATTGCTAACGGCAGCCGCTGAGCGAGGACCATCAGAGCAGGGCACTCTGGTAATATCAGCCAGACTTCAACGTAGCCGGAGCACATCGGCTAGCGCATCCAGGATCATCGTTGAATAGATAAAGTTGTTGCTTCTAGCGCTGTGGGACCAATGGGAGGGACGCAAAATATTGGAGACCAAGCATGGAAATATATAAGGAGTTCGTGTTCGAGTCGGCCCACCGACTGCCCAACGTCCCGGACTGGCACAAATGTGGTCGCATGCACGGCCATTCCTTCAAAGGAACAATATATGTAACAGGCGACGTCGGCGATAAAACCGGCTGGGTCATGGATTACGCCGAGATGAAGGAAATTTTCCAGCCGATACATGACCAGCTCGATCACCATTGCCTCAATGACGTGCCGGGCCTAGAGAATCCAACCAGCGAAGTGCTGGCCCGCTGGATATGGGACAAGCTGAAACCCGATCTACCGAACCTGTCCCGCGTGGTCATCAACGAAACTTGCACCAGCGGCTGCATATACCGGGGCGAGGACCAAGATTGACTGCAGTTGCCAGCAAGTTGCCCAAAGTCGGGACGACGATTTTCACGATCATGTCCCAGCTTGCGCTCGACCACGACGCAATCAATCTATCCCAGGGTTTTCCGGATTTTTCAGCGCCAACGGAACTGCTGGAACGCGTTTCTTATCACCTGGGTGCCGGTCACAACCAGTACGCGCCGATGGCCGGCGCCCCGGAACTGCGCAGGCAGATCGGGATCAAAGTCGATCGAACCTACCATCGGCGAGTGGATACGGATTCCGAAGTCACGGTCACGTCGGGCGGTACCGAAGCATTGTTCTCCGCGATACAGGCGTTCGTGAACCCGGGTGAACAAGTCATCGTTTTCGATCCGGCGTACGACTCATACGACCCTGCGGTAACACTGGCAGGAGGCGAAACCGTTCATCTACCGCTGGTGGCACCGGCATTCTCGGTGGATTGGGACCGGGTCCGGGACGCGATCAACCCCAAGACCCGCATGATCATTCTGAATTCCCCCCATAATCCCACCGGGGCCGTGTTGTCTGCGGAAGATTTAGACATACTAGCCGAGCTGCTTCGGGATACATCCGTCATCCTGTTGAGTGACGAAGTTTATGAGCACATTATCTTTGACGATCAGGTTCACCAGACTTTGCTAAAACACGACGAGCTTGCACAACGTAGTTTGGTCGTTTCGTCATTCGGTAAGACATATCACGCCACCGGCTGGAAGGTGGGATACTGCATCGCACCCGCCCCACTAATGGCCGAATTTCGGCGAGTACATCAGTTTGTCCAGTTTTGCGTCGTCACACCGATTCAGTTGGCGCTCGCGGACTATCTGGACTCCGCACCGGAGCATTACGTACAACTTCATGAATTCTATCAGGAAAAAAGGGACACCTTTTGCCGGCTGATGGCACCCTCCAGGTTCAGCTTCACGCCATCGGCCGGAACCTATTTTCAGCTGATGGACTACAGCAGCCTGACCGATGAATACGATGTGGACTATACGCGGCGACTGACCACCGAAGTTGGAGTCGCTGCCATTCCAATATCGGTGTTCTACGAGACGCCTCCCGAGCAGAAATTGTTAAGGTTTTGCTTTGCCAAGGACGACTCGACCCTGGAGCGAGCTGCGGAAATCCTATGCGCGATTTGACGATCACATTATTACAGGCTGAGCTGGCCTGGCATGATCCCGAATCTAACCGGGCGCATTTTGAACAACAGATTGCGGCCTCCTCGGAAGCTTCGGACCTGATCATTCTTCCCGAAATGTTTACGACCGGCTTTACGATGGAGGCAAACAAAAATGCTGAGACCATGGATGGTGATACGGTCGCATGGATGGCCAAGGTGGCCGGCAACGAACAGGTGACTTTGTGTGGAAGCATCATCATCGAGCACAGTGGGCATTTCTACAACCGACTCGTTTGGATGCCTCCGGACGGCCAGTTGGCAAGCTACGATAAACGCCACCTGTTCAGAATGGCCGATGAGCACCGGCATTACACGGCTGGCCAACGGCGGACGCTAGTGCAGCTCGGGGAATGGCGAATCTGTCCGCTGGTATGTTATGACCTTCGCTTTCCCGCCTGGAGCCGCGGCCGAAACGAGTTTGATTTACTGATATACGTAGCCAACTGGCCGGCCGCCCGCCGTTCGGCCTGGCGGGTGCTATTACCGGCGCGGGCTGTTGAAAACCAGTGTTACGTTGCGGGCGTCAATCGGATCGGCGAGGACGGTAACGGAGTCGCATATGCCGGCGACAGCTTGGTCGCGGATTATCTCGGTAACCTGGTTTCCGACTGTGAGGATCGTCTCTGTTCCACGACAGTATCCCTCGATCTGGATGCGCTGATTCGATATCGGGAAAAATTTCCTGCATTCCTCGACAGCGACAAATTCGCAATTCGTGACTAGTGCCAGGAGCCGAGAATTGCGCCCATTACGGTCGAGCGTGCAGAACTCCCTAACGCGCTTCAGATTTGCTGTCGGTGCGTCGGTTGATTGGGTAGTTACCAACCTGGCCCACAAAAGGCAGTGCCAACATCCAGTGCAGTTGCATGGCCTTCTTGTCCCGGCAGTGGGTCAACCCGATGGTCATCCCTAGATGGCCGGCCGCCGGTTGATCGCAGTAAGTGCCGAACAAGCGATCCCACCACGGCAAGTTGAAACCGAAGTTACTGTTGGTTTCCCGCGGGATCACAGAATGATGCACGCGATGCATCTCCGGCGTGACTACCAACAGTCGCAGCCCACGGTCGAACGTAACCGGCAGTCGGACGTTGCCGTGATTGAATAGCGACGTGGCGCTTAACAGAATCTCGAAGATAATTACGCCGACTGCCGGTGGCCCGATAATCGCAACGACCGTCATTTTTATGCCCATCGACAAGATGATCTCGATCGGATGAAAGCGTGCACCCGTAGTAACGTCAAAGTCTAGGTCCGCGTGATGCACCATGTGTAATCGCCAGAAAACTGGCACCGCATGAAACATGACATGCTGGAGGTAAATTGCCAGATCGAGCAGTATGACGGCCAGAATCACGGCCAGAACGTAAGGCATAGAAATGATATTCAGTATGCCCCAGCCTTGCTCGTCGGCCAGCAAGGCCATGCCTACCGCGGCGAGGGGGACGATCGCCCGCAGCACGACTGTGTTCAACGCAACCAGTGTGAGGTTGCTCAGCCAACGGGACGCCTTAGGCACCGTGAGCTTGCGGCGCGGTGC
>JAPUGB010000033.1 GCA_027293165.1 Gammaproteobacteria bacterium | reverse complement strand
GCAATCCAGTCGCGAAAAGTGTCGAACGGTGCCGTGGGCGCCGCTTGCGGCGTCGCGGCGGAGGCACCGGCCACGCCGGCCTCGATACAATCCTGCTGCGCCGGTGTACATGCGGTCGCAGCCAAGGCCGCCAGACCGCTGCCGCTGGACGCTATGAACTCACGTCGCGAGACGGCCTCGCTTAGCCCTGCAATCCCTGGATTCGCCACGGCTTCCGCCTCCCACGTGGTTCAGCCCGGCTGTTAAACCCGCCGGTAATCGATCAGCGCCTGGCTGTATAACGCGTTCACTTCCTCGAACACGTCCGGCGCGCCACGTTGCAGCAGTGCACGATTTGTTTCCGGGAAATTGTCGCGTCCGCCTTCCTCTGGCCACTGCCGGGTTGCATCGATAACGATTTTGCTGGTTTCACCCTCGACCAGTTGACTGGGGTCAGTCATCACGCCCTTGGCATCGGGAAAGATTTCGGTGGCCGGGCTCGGTTGCCATCGAGAGCCCATTGCAAAGACGACTGCGGTGCGATCGAGCACGTTGATGTCTTTGTCGACGACGACAATCACCTTCGCGATCCGGTTGCGCTGAACAACCGCTCGACCGGCCTCCAGCCCCTGGCCCGGGCGGGTTTTGTCAATACTCAGGGACACGAAACCCATGACGTCGTGCGGAAAATGATAATCGACAAAACCCGGCACAATACGCCGCAGCAGGATCTCATACATCGAATCCATCGGTGCCGTGACCATGCCGCGTTGCATGCCGGTGTAAGAGTTCATCATCCACGGGTCTTTGCGATGCGTGATGGTCGTGATGTTCATCCAGAACGTTTGTTCATTCGGCGGCCCGAGGTAGCCGAACATCTCTCCGAACGGCCCCTCCAGCTCCCGCTCCGCCTGCAACTGGATTTCGCCCTCGATGACCATTTCGACGTGCGCTGGTATTCGAATGTCGCTGGTTTCAGATTTGACGGTTTCAAGTGCTTTGCCGCGCATGCCGCCGGCAATCGCAAGTTCATCGACAACAACGCCCTCCTGGCGACGTACAACCGGCGAGCTGCTGAGGAACCAGGTCACCGGATCCTGGCCGACGACAATTGAAACCGGCATGGTTTGTTCGCCACGTGCCTTGGCAGCCATCATCATCTTGTAGCCCTGGTGAATCGTTGACGAGTTCACCATCAGCTTGCGCGGACCCTTGATCTGGCAGCGGTAGGTGCCGAAATTCGGTCCCATTTCCGCATCCTCCATGAATACGGAACCGGTGTTGACGTAGCGGCCCACGTCGGACGGGTTTGTTTTCAAAAATGCAAAGCGTCTGATATCGATGTCGTCGCCGGTGATGACGACTTCCTTGCACAAGGCCCTATCGCGTGAAATCTCGACCGGCGCGATTTGCGGATATTCGCCGCCGTTTCGTTCCAGCATGGCGGACAAATGCGCCTTGGCACGCCGATAGGTCGCGTAGTTATCTCCGGGCACCGGCTCGAGTCCCCACAGCAATGCGTCGGTGGCCCAGTGACCCTGGTGATTGGCAATCACCGGCCCCTTGACCCACTCGCCGTCGATTTTGACGTTCTCGAACATCATCGCCGGCGTTTCATAGAAGCCGAACTTGTCGGTGGCACGGAAAAACAGCCCGGTGGTGTGATAGGCGTCCTGGTCGACGCGGTCGAAACGCATCAACAAGCCATGGGCATCCAGCGCAGCAATCCAGTCGCGGAACGTGTCGAACGGCGCCGTCGGCGCGATTTTCGACGCCGCGCCGGTAGCTGCCGCCGCAGCAACGTCAATGCAGTCCTGTTGCGCCGGCGCACAACCGACGGTAGCCAGTGCAGCCAGTCCCGTGCCGGTCGTGGCCAAGAAATCCCGTCGTGAAACGGGCTCGCCGGCCTTGGGTTTACTTGCGTTCTTGGAGTTCGACATGGTTGGTTCCCCCCGTGCAGTCGATCCTGCAGACATTACACAAGACGGAAGGCCGGCGCACGCCGGCAACGGACCGCGCTTCAACCAGTGGATTCCTTGATCTCGGCCACCTACCAGGCGCGTCGTCGGTCTACCGCTCGGGTGGCCAAGACGCGTTCCTCGCTCAACCGCAGCTCGAGACCCCGGAGGGAGTTGCCGCGGGGGACCGAAGGGCATCCTTGCTTAACTGCCCTTCGCCCTCCCTGGCTTCGGGCAGATCAGCGCCGACTGGCTCTGACATCCATGTCTCGCCAGCCGGCGACGACGCTCGGATGCCCTCCGCTCCCCCGCAGCGGGACCGCCCGGAGGGGCCGTGAGCGTCGTCGGGAACGAAGTCCGGCGCCGCCACTCCGGTGAAACCGTGTAATGGAGAGGAATCGAGCGCCGAACTGTAGTGCGGTCATTGCGTGGGGCAGCAGCCCCCGGCAAGTGTTCGTATTTGTGTGCGCGCCGGGAGCGAGCGACAGGTTATCAGCCGCAGGTGCCGTTATATCTAGAGAACGCGAGCGCCAGCGTAGCGCCGGAGCATTTACCCGGTGCCAGGCGGCTGAGTTCAGCGACGTTTCGGCGAGTCAGCGGCATCGTCAAACCCGTTTGTAGTCGATCAATCGCTGACCATATAGCGCGTCGACTTCGGCGAAAATTTCCGGCGCTCCCTGCAACAGGAGCGCGCGGTTGGTTTCCGGGAAATTGTCGCGACCGCCCTCGCCCGGCCACTGGCGGGTTGCGTCGATGATGATCTTGCTGGTGCGACCTTCGATCAACTGACTCGGGTCCGTAATGATTCCGCGCGCATCAGCGATGATTTCAGACGCCGGGTTCGGTTGCCAGCGCGAGCCGACGGCAAACACGATCGCCGTGCGGCTCAGCACGTCGATGTCTTTGTCAACGACGATGACGACTTTGGCAATCGGATTGCGCGCGGCGATGACGCGGCCGGCTTCCAGACCCTGCCCGGGTGCGTCTTTGTCGATGCTGACGGCGACGACGCCCATGACGTCGTGCGGCATGTGGTAATCGACGAAATTCGGCACAATTTTGCGCAAGGTATTTTCGTACAGGCAATCCATTGGCGCCGTCACCATACCCTTCTGCATGCCGGTCAAAGCATTGATGATCCACGGATCGCGGCGATGTGTGATCGCGGTCACCTCGATCCAAAAATTGTCCTTTTTGACCGGCCCCAGATAACCGAACATTTCACCAAACGGTCCTTCGTCTTCAAGCGGCGCGTCCAGCGGCACATAACCCTCGATGATCATTTCGGCATGTGCAGGTACCCGAATATCGTTGGTTTGACACTTGACGACGTCGAGCGCCTTGCCGCGCATGCCGCCGGCAACAGCCAGTTCATCGACCTTGCCCTTGATAACCCGCCGGTCCACGACCGCCGAACTGCTGATGGTCCAGGTCACCGGATCCTGACCAATGACAATGGACACCGGCACACGCGTTTCGCCGCGCTCCCGTGCTGCGACGATCATCTTGTAACCCATGTGGTTGGTTTCGGAATTCAGACCGAGCTTCCGTGGTCCTTTGATCTGGCATCGGTAAGTGCCGAAATTCGGCCCCATCTCCGGGTCGTCCATGAAAATCGAACCGGTGTTAACGTAGCGTCCGCCATCAGCCGGGTTAGTCTTCAGAAAAGCAAAGCTGTTCAGGTCGATCGCATCGCCCGTCAACACAACCTGTTTACAAAGCGCCCTTTCGTTCTGCACTGCTACAGGTGTGATCTGCGGGTATACGCCGCCGTTTGCCTCGAGCATCTTGTGCAGATGAGCTTTGGCCTGGCGGTAAGACGCAAAATGATCTCCCGGTATCGGTTCAAGGCCCCAGATCAGCGATTCGGCGATCCAGTGACCCTGGTGATTGGCGATCACCGGTCCCTTGAACCATTGGCCGTCCTGCTTGATGTTTTCAAAAATCATCGCCGGCGCTTCATACATGCCGAACTTATCGGTCGTACGAAAAAACAATCCGGTCGTGTGATAGGCGTCCTGATCGACACCGTCGAAGCGCATGACCGCGCCATGAGCTTCCATCGCCGCCATCCAATCGCGTAACGTATCGAATGGGGCTTGCGGAGCATTGGCCGGGTTCAGCGCAGAACCCGCCGTTGCGGCGGCGGGTACACAGCTTTGTTCGGCTGGCGCGCAGCCAGTCGCGGCCAGGGCGGCCAGGCCGGTACCGGCTGTGGCCATGAACGCACGCCGCGAGACAGCCTCGCGGTTCTTGCTTACATCTGGGTCAGACATTGGATTCCTCGGGGGTTGTTTGTTCTAAGTAGACGGTTTCGAGTCGGTGGCCATTCTATTCGAATTTCTCCCACTGGCGGCGGGTGAATGCGAAGAGCGCATTAGCGACAGCGTAGCGCCGGAGCATTTATCCCGGTGCCAAGCGGCTGAGCTTCAAGAAAGTCCCGGCGCGTTGCTCGGCGCGGGCGACCGACGAGCATCCTTGCTCAACCACAGCTCGGCAAGCCGTTGCATATCAACTCACTTAAACGATGCTATGCCTCGCAGAGGCGTTTGGACGACAAATATAGCGCTTTGGACAGCCGAGCAACCAGATATTGCGCCGCTACGAGTGTCCGCTTTCGGCCAATAGCGGACTTTCCCGCCATTTAGCCGGCATCTGCTGTTATGTAACTCACGAAGCAGACCTAAGAATCTGTGACTCTGGTCGCACACGAAAACA
>JAPUGB010000032.1 GCA_027293165.1 Gammaproteobacteria bacterium | reverse complement strand
ATCCCAGTACTTGGGGCCACCCGATCTCAAGCTGCGAGGTTGTTCAGCTGATGCTTGCGAGCATTTTCATAAAGCGGCCCGCACGGGATTTCTCAGCCTTTGCCAGGGTCTCGAACCAGTTAGTCTTCGTTGATCGGATGGAATTTAGACTGAGTCTAAATATAGTGGGACGACTACGAGCTGTCAACCTGGTGCGCGGTTCAGCACTGGCGCCAAATTGACCGCCGAGTGTGGCTGTGCAACGCTACTCCGCCTTGCCATCTGCAGGATTCGGATCGTGACCAAAACGAAAAAGCGCCGCCCTGAGCTGGAGAAGTCACTGGCTGATCTGGAAACGATCGTCGAAGAGCTCGAGTCCGGTGAATTGTCTCTGGACAAGTCACTGCAGATGTTCGAGAAAGGCATTCGTCTAAGCCGCGAGTGCCAGGCGGCCCTCAAGGACGCTGAGCAAAAGGTGCAAATTCTGGTCGACGACGAACTCAAGGATCTCGACGCTGACGAATTGGACCCGGACGGTTAGAACCGCGGCTTGGCACTTCGCGAACTCAATAAATTTGTGTTGTTTGGTGCGGCTAACCGCTGCAGAAAAAATCGGGCGTCAGATCAGGTCTGGGTATTGCCGCTGCCCTGCAGCCGCTCGATCAGAGATCGGAGGAAGACCTTGTTGAACCGCAGCTGGCATTCCGTCGACACCTGTTCCAGCAGCGTTGCACTGACGCGGAGGACGATCATCGCCTCCTCGGCTTTGATCGTAGCGTTGCGCTTGGCATCGGACACATAGCTCGTCTCGCCAAAGCAATTGCCGGTGTCCAGGTGTCCCACGGACAGACCGTTGCTTTCAACCGAACACCTTCCGGAGACGATGACATAAAACCGGTCGTCCATCTCCCCTTCTTTAACGATTGCATCGCCTGACTCGTAGGTAAGCCACTCACTGGCGAGTAGCAATTCCCAGATCTCTGCGTGCGAAAAATCGTGGAAAAACGGCAGTCGGCGCAACAGAGCAAAATGCTCCTTCTCGTCTATCGGATTATGATCTACCTTCAACTGCTTATAGACATGTGTAAGTCGCGCAGCGAGTTCGCCCCCGTTTGCAAAACGTTTCTCCGGCTCTTTCTGCATCGCCGTGGTGACTATTTCCTCCAGTTCTTCCGGAACATCGGCACGAAGCGTATGAATGGGTGGCGATGTCGCATAGACGATCTGATTCAGCAGCTGACCCAGATCGCCGGCGCGAAATGGCCTGAAACCGGACAGTAGCTCGTACATGACCGCACCGAGCGAATAAATGTCGGAGCCAAAAGTTATGTCGGCTGATTGGACCTGTTCGGGAGACATATAACTTGGTGAACCCGCGATCCCTTGTATCATTGACATGCCCGAATCCTTCAGAATCGCGATGCCAAAATCGATGAGTCTGACTTCGTTGTCCAGCGTCAACATGATATTGCTGGGCTTGACATCTCGGTGAATGAGTCCGCGGCCGTGCGCATAATGCAAAGCCTTTGCGCACTTAAACATGATTTCAACAACGTCCTCGACCTGCAACAAGTTGTCGGGGCGGCAGTAGGCGGACAGGGTACGCGCACCCTGGATATGTTCCATTACGACGTAGTACTTGCCGTCTTCTTCCCCTGCATCATAAATTGGGAGGATGTGCGGGTGTTGAAGCATCCCGACAATATGCGCTTCATTGAAAAACATTTTGCGGGCGACCTTGGCAGCCTGCCCGTCCGATCCGGCATCAACATGGTAGACCTTAATCGCGACGTCGCGGCCGTAGTAGGGATCGTGAGATAGATATACGTTGCCGGTCGTTCCCTTGCCGATCTCGTGGATGATCTCGTATTTACCGATCTTTTCGGGTGCAGGTTTGGTGGAGGGGGGGTGTGCCAAGAGTTGAGGCATATCGCTGCAACCTGTACCAACTGTGTTAGGGGAAAAAGAACCTCAGTAAAAGTAGCGCGCCGCCCGCGTACGCTGCTGCTAATACGTCATCGAGCATAATGCCCAGCCCGCCACGCAATCTGTGATCCAGGTCCCGAATCGGCCACGGTTTCCATATATCGGCGGCCCTGAAGAGCGCGAATCCGACCAGTATCCAAACTGGCTGCGGCTCGACAACTGCGAGAGTCAGCATCATCCCAACGACCTCGTCCCAGACAATTCCGGGATGATCATGCACACCGATTCGCCGTGCGCTTTCCCCGGAGATCCAGATCCCGACGAGGAAAAACGCCGCCACTACGCCCAAGTACACGGGCAGCTCCAGCGGAATCAGTATCCAGAACAATAAGACCCCGAGCAGAGACCCCCAGGTTCCCGGTGCAATCGGCAACAGCCCCAAGCCGAATCCAAAGGCAGGCCAGTGCAGGGGATCTTTTAGCACCTGCCGGGCCAGGTCGGGATCAAAACGCATGGTCATGCGGTGTCTGCCTATCATCGCGGATAACAGTAACGGGTCACCGAAACTGTCGGAGGACCGAATCAGAAATGGCTGAACGCAGGATTACCGACCGCGTGTCTGTGTCCATCGCGCCACCAACGCGCTTCAATTTCGCTGCTGACTTCACCGATGCACGTCGCAGCACAATCCCAGTGTTCAGCCAACTGCGCCAACTGCGATTCATTGTCCGGGGAAATGGTAAAACACAGTTCATAATCATCGCCTCCGGTTAGTGCCAACTCAAGTGCAACGTCAGCCCCGGCGAAACATTGCAATTCCTCGGAGACCGGTATTGCTGTCAAATCGAGATCGGCGCCGAGGCCGCTAGCATGTAGCAGCTTGCCAAGATCGTCATGCAATCCATCCGATACATCGATCATCGCGCTGGCGATACCCGCCAGTTGCCGCCCAGGCGTCACTCGCGGTGAGGGATATAAAAATCGCTGCAATAGTTTATCGTTCGGTCCCGACTTACTCTGCTTATGCAGCAATACATCAAGGCCGGCGCGCGCATCCCCGACCGTTCCGGTGACGTAGATCCGGTCACCGACTGCGGCACCGGTTCGGGCAACATGCCGGCCCAGCTCAACGCAGCCATGTACCGTTACGGTCATGGACAGCGGCCCACGAACCGTATCACCCCCAACCAGTGCTACTTCGGCGTCAGCCGCTGATTTGAAGAAACCCTCGGCAAACGCCCTCAGCCAATCTGCATCCACTGCTGGCATGCTCAGTGCAAGCGTTGCCCACAGGGGCTGCGCCGCCATCGCTGCCAAATCACTCAAGTTCACCGCCAAGCACCTATAGCCCAGCGCGTGCGCCGGGGTTTGATCCGGGAAGTGTGTTCCGGCTATCAGACTATCTGACGCAATAACGAGTCGTTGCCCCTCCGGCATTGACACAACCGCGGCGTCGTCGCCGATGCCGAGCAGCACGTCGTCACGAGGTCCGACGCCTTTCCGGAAAAATCGATCGATAAGGTCAAACTCATCCATGACGTTGGGCAAACTGCGGCGCACGGTCACCGTGTCTATGTCGGAATTAGCCACGCAAAGACTTTGCGGCCTTATCCAGCACGGCGTTAACAAACCGGTGACCGTCCTCGGCGCCAAATTGTTTCGACAATTCGACTGCTTCGTTCAGCACCACCTTGAACGGAACGTCCGGGTGTGATTCGAGCTCGGCCAGTCCGACCCACAACACAGCTCGCTCAATCGGGTCGAGGTGAGCGACCGGTCGGTCAGCGGATTCTGCTATCAGTCCGTCGAGGGCATCGGCACCTTTGATGATTTCGCGCAACAGGGAAAGGAAATAGCCACTGTCGATCCGCTCAAACTCTTCGCGCGCAGAAAACTGCTCAATCAGTTCGTCCTCAGCGTGTCCGCTGATCTGGAACTGATATAGAGCCTGCACCAATAATCGGCGCGCGCCGTGTCGCCCCCGGGCCGCCACCTTATACCCCTAGATAACCAGCTCACGAAACAGGCTGACCATTTCCATCGCAGCCAGCGCCGCCTCAGAGCCTTTGTTTGCCGCGTCGGGCCCAGCTCGCTCTGACGCCTGGTCGACGGTGTTTACAGTTAGCACCCCAAAGCCCACGGGCACATCGACTGCGAGCGCAACACGGGCGAGACCGCCGACGCAGGCGTCGGAAACATATTCAAAGTGGGGTGTATCCCCTCTAATGACAGCGGCCAATGCGATGATCCCGTCGTATCGTCCAGATTTCGCAGATCGCTGAACCGCCAACGGCAATTCGAACGCACCCGGTACCCGGACAATATCGATTGCCGACTCGGCTACGTCGTGGCGCAGCAGTGTACTGCGTGCCCCGTCCAACAGGCCGTCGACGATTTCCGCATTGAAACGAGCGGCCACGATGCAGAAACATACATCGGGAACCATAAACCGGATTCCGGCTGGCTGTGCTTTTGCCGGGCCTGCGTTCATTCCGGATGATCGACGTATTCGACAACCTCAAGGCCGAAGCCCGAGATGCCATGCATCTGTTTGGGTGCACTGAGGACGCGCATTCGGGATACCCCCAAATCGCGCAGAATCTGTGCGCCGGTGCCATAGGTCCGCAAGACAGTGACGCTACCGTCTCGCCTTCCGGATATTTCATCCAAAGGCTGCCCGAGTGAACTGACCGAGGCGATGAACTGCCGCGGCGACTCGCCATAGCGCAGAATCACGACAACCCCATTGCCCGCTGCGGCGATCTGTTTCATTGCGGCCCGGAGCGGCCAGCCGAGCCGCTTATTCTGGATGCCAGCGACATCCCCGAGCGTGTCCTGAATATGCACCCGAACCAGCGGCGGTTTTTTCCCGGAGAGATCACCGTGAACCAACGCCATGTGAACGTTTCGACCGACGTGATCCTCATAACAGATTAGCCGAAAGGATCCAAACTCGGTTTCGACCGGTTGATCGGAAATTCGCTCGACGGATTCTTCTTTCTCCAGGCGGTAACGTATCAGGTCCGCGATACTTCCAATCTTCAGCCCGTGTTGTTGAGCAAATTTCTCCAGCTCTGGACGGCGCGCCATCGTGCCATCCTCATTCATGATCTCGACAATCACGGCAGCGGGCTCCAAACCAGCAAGCCGAGCCAGATCACACCCAGCTTCTGTATGGCCGGCCCGCGTAAGCACACCGCCGGGTTGAGACATCAACGGAAACACGTGGCCGGGTTGTCGCAGATCCTCGGGTCTTGCGTCCGGACTGACCGCGACCCGGATTGTCCGTGCCCGGTCGTAGGCGGATATGCCGGTCGTTATACCTTCGGCCGCTTCGATCGATATAGTGAAATTAGTGGCCTGCTGCTCGTCGGTTTCACTGACCATCAGCGGCAAACGCAACTGTCCACAGCGGCTGCGCGCCAGCGTCAGACATATTAATCCACGTCCGTAACGGGCCATGTAATTAATGTCTTCCGGTCGGACTTTAGCAGCAGCCAATACGAGATCGCCTTCATTCTCGCGGCTCTCGTCATCCACAATGATGACCATTTTGCCGTCTCGAATGTCGGCAATGATCGCTTCGACGTCGCTGAACGCGGCATGCGTGTCCGCATTATTCTGACGCGCTTTGTCTTCCGACATTACTTCGCCCCCTCGGAATTTGTCGATGCATCAGTGTACTGCAGTATGCGTTCCAAATACCGTGCGATCATATCAACTTCAATATTGACCCTGGTGCCGTCGCGATAATCGCTAATGATGGTGCTTTCCAGTGTGTGCGGCACGATCATGACCTCAAATCCGGATCCATCGACGGCGTTGACGGTCAGGCTGACACCATCGATGGCGACTGAACCTTTGCTGGCGATGTACCGGCCCAGTTCTGCCGGCGCCATCAGCTTCAGGCGCCGTGACGTGCCCTGCTGCGCAGTCGACACGATTTCGGCGACCCCGTCGATATGGCCGGTCACCAGATGCCCGCCCAGCGGCTGTGCCAGCGTAAGGGCCAATTCGAGATTGGCGGGATCCCCGCTATGTAGTTCCCCCAGCGTGGTGCGATCCAGAGATTCCACTGATACGTCGGCGTCAAACGCATCCGCGTGCAGAGCGATCACCGTCAGACACACACCGTTAACCGAGATGCTGTCACCGATCTGCACTGCGTCCAACCGCAGTGCGCCGGTAGAGACTCGCAGGCAGCAGCCCATGTCAATCGCATCGACTCGCGCCACAGTTCCGATTGCATTGACGATACCGCTAAACATTATTCCGTCGCCGCCTGATAACGCAGGCGAAGATCGTCCCCGACGTGGCGAACATCGATCAGTTGGAGCTCCACTCGGTCAGACATTTTCTGCAAGGCCGAAATCCCGAACATGCCGCGAGCGTCGGTGCCGAGAATATGACTCGCTATATATAAGAGATACTCGTCTATCAGACCGGCCTCAATCAAGGCGCCGTTAAGCACGGGCCCAGCCTCGACCAGCAGTTCATTGACCTCCATCTGGCTCAGCCAGGACATGACTGCTTCCAATGCGACGCGCCCGTTGGCCGCAGGCATTTTTTCGACCCGCGCGCCCGCGTGGGCCAATTCACGCACAGTTTTGTCCGAAGCATCGCAATACAGGACCACCGTGTCGCCGGGAATGCTCAGGACGCGAGCATTCGGGGACATGCGCAGACGCGAATCGACGATGACACGCATGGGTTGCCTTGCGTCGCTCAGCTCCGGGTCGCGTACGTTCAGCGACGGATCATCGGCGATTACCGTACCCGCGCCGGTCAGTATGGCGGTGCTCTGAGCACGCCAGCGCTGCACGTCGCTGCGAGCCGCTTCACCGGTAATCCACTTGCTTGCGCCATTCGCGAGAGCGGTGCGCCCGTCCACGCTGACCGCGAGCTTACTCCGCACCCAGGGCCGGTTTCTGATCATGCGGGAAAAGAAACCGGGGTTCAGCAAACGACTCTCCGATTCCATCAGACCGGATTCCATGTCGACACCTGCAGCTCGCAGCCGCTCTGCACCCTGTCCCGCAACGGCCGGATTGGGGTCATTGGCTGCGTAGACAACACGACGGACCTTGGCCTGCACCAGCCGATCGACGCAGGGCGGCGTGCGCCCTTGGTGGCAGCAAGGCTCCAGCGTGACATAGACGGTGCTACCGGCGGCCCGGTCCCCGGCCTGATTCAGCGCAATAGCCTCAGCATGCGCCTCACCGGCGCGAATGTGCCAACCCTCACCGACCACTTCGTCGCCGGCAACGATGACGCACCCGACCCGCGGGTTTGGGTCCGTCGTAGTCAGCCCCCGTGCTGCCAACCGTAAAGCGTGCGCCATGTACGCGCCGTCGTTGGCCTTGGCACTCACTCTTTTTCATCCGGCAATAGTGACATCTGGTCACGGCGGTACCCGGCCTCCGTCATATCCTTTAGGCGGCGAATTTCGTCCTGGAACTCCGTAACGTCTTGAAAGCTTCTGTAGACCGAAGCGAACCTGACATAAGCCACCTCGTCGACAGCCCGAAGTGCCTCCATGACCATTTCACCGACGAAGCGTGACGGCAGTTCTCTTTCACCAAGCATCTGAAGCCGATGGGTAATGTGCACAATCAATTCCTCGATCGCCTCTGAGCTTACTGGTCGCTTTTCCAGCGCCCTGAGAATCCCGTTTCTCAGCTTGGATTCATCAAATGGTTCCCTGGATTCGTCCCGCTTGATAAGACGGGGCATAACCAGTTCTGCGCTCTCGAAAGTGGTGAAGCGTTCCTGACATTTCAGGCATTCGCGGCGGCGGCGGATTTGCGTGCCATCACCGGTCAGCCGGGAATCGGTGACTTTTGTTTCTTCATGGCTGCAAAACGGGCAGTGCATTTCATTATTGCCGTGCCTATTGATAGACCGGAAAGCGGCTGCATAGCTCCAGCGCTTTTCCCCGAACTTCAGCGATCAGGTCCTCGTCGTCCGGTTTATCAAGCACATCTGCCATCCAGCCGGAAACAGCAGAGATTTCGGTTTCCTTAAAACCGCGCGTCGTCACGGCCGGCGTTCCGATCCTCAGTCCACTGGTTACGAAAGGTGACCTCGGGTCGTTAGGAACCGCATTTTTATTCACAGTGATGTTGGCCCGACCCAGTGCTGCATCCGCGTCTTTACCGGTCAGGTCCTTGTCAATCAGATCGACGAGAAACATGTGACAGTCGGTGCCCCCAGAAACGATTGTATAACCCCTTTCGCTCAGGCAGTGCGCCATCAGGCTTGCATTCTTCTTCACCTGCTGCTGGTAACCCTTGAACTCCGGTTCCATCGCCTCCTTCAGCGCAACGGCCTTGGCAGCGATTACATGCATCAGCGGTCCACCCTGCGTGCCGGGAAAAACCAGCGAGTTCAACTTTTTGGTGATCTCTTGATTTTCTTTGGCCAGTATCAATCCTCCGCGCGGCCCCCGCAGCGTCTTGTGGGTCGTTGTTGTCGTGACGTCCGCAATGTTCACTGGACTAGGGTATTCATTGACCGCGACCAGCCCAGCAACATGCGCCATATCAGCGAATAAATACGCGTCCACTTCGTCAGCAATGTCGCGGAACCGTTGCCAGCGCAGAATACGCGAATACGCGGAGAACCCGGCAATGATCATGCGCGGACGATGTTCGCGTGCCAGCGCCTGAACCTGTTCATAGTCGATCTCACCGGTATCTTGCTCCAAGCCGTATGAGACGACGCTGTAGAGTCGGCCGGAAAAATTCACCGGTGAGCCGTGAGTCAGGTGGCCACCATGGGCCAGATCCATTCCCAGAATCGTGTCACCGGGATTCAGCAAGGCCATGTAGACGGCAGCGTTGGCCTGCGAGCCGGAATGTGGCTGCACGTTTGCGTAGGATGCACCGAACAACTCCCTGGCGCGTTCGATCGCCAAGGCCTCAGCAACATCGACATACTCGCAACCGCCGTAATAGCGTTTGCCCGGATAACCTTCTGCGTACTTGTTCGTCAGCACCGATCCCTGGGCTTCCAGCACCCGCGGGCTCGCATAGTTCTCTGACGCAATCAGTTCGATGTGTTCTTCCTGGCGCCTCAGTTCATTCGTCAGCGCCTCGGCGAGATCCGGGTCGAATTCTGCGATGCTCCTTGCGCCGTTATACATTCCCTGCTCCGCACGTCCAAAGGATCAATTGTAACCGAGGTGACCGCTAGCCTCGAAGATTCCAGTCCGATCGGGCACTAAAGATATGCGTGCGTGCGAGCTATGCGCTGGTCGAATCGACCATTGCGGCGACGACTGCTGTCCAGGCGCGGGCCAGGTTACTGTGGTCATAACCACCACCGCCCATGGCCAGTAACCGCCCGTCGCAAAAAACGTCGGCAATCCTGCACAGGCTGGCGGCCGCGCGACCATGCGCCAATTCTGAATATTGCAAATGTGTGATTGGGTCCCCCGCCAGACTGTCGGCGCCACACTGAAACAGGATAAATTCCGGTTCGGCCGCATTAAGATATGTCTCAACGCGCTCCCAGGCCGCAAAGAAATCATCGTCCCCTGCCAGCGGACGCATTGGAATATTGAGCTTGGTTCCCGCGGCGGGGCCGATGCCGGTTTCGCCCGCATGGCCGGTGCCCGGATACAGCGTGCGCCCATCTTCATGAATGTCGGCGAAATACAGTTCCGGATCGTCCTCGAATGCGTAGAACATCCCATCACCGTGATGCGCGTCGATATCAATGTAGGCAATCTTGCGCACCCCGTGCCGCTGCCGCAGAATCTCAACTGCGATTCCGCAATCGTTGAATACACAAAATCCGGCCGCGTGTTCGCGGCCGGCGTGATGCAAGCCTCCGATCGGGACGAAAGCCCGCCGGGCACGCCCATCGATGATTTGTTCGAGCGCCGTTAAGGTACCACCGACGACGGCCGCGGCGGCTTCGAACAATCCGGCCTGGGCCGGCGTATCGCCGGCATCGAGAAAACCGTGCCCCAAGCGGCACTGTTGTTCCACAAAATCGACGTATTGCGGCGTATGAAACGTTTCAAGCTCAGACCGGCCCGCCGGGTCTGCGCCACACAACCTGACGCGCGCCGCAAAATCGCGACCGGCCAGTTCTGCGTGAAAAGCAGCGTGGCGATCCGCGCCAAAAGGGTGATCGGCTCCAAAACCATAGGCGGCCATGTTGTCGCCTTTCAGCACCAGAACCTGTTCGTTTTCGGCCTCGGCCAAAGCTGGGCTCCTGAAGCGCCACAAGACCCGCGATTATAGCTGGCGAAGTCCGGGTGGTTTCCGGATAATCGCGCGTCTTGCTTAACGAGATTTGTACTATGGCCCAATACGTTTTTGTCATGAATGGTGTCGCCAAATTGGTGCCACCCAAGCGCTTTATCCTGCGGGATATTTCTCTGAGTTTTTTTCCTGGCGCCAAGATCGGGGTGCTCGGCCTGAACGGCTCCGGGAAAAGCACGCTGCTCCGGATCATGGCGGGAGTTGAGACAGAATTCGACGGCGAGGCACGCCCACAGCCCGACATTCGCATCGGTTACCTACCCCAGGAACCCCAACTGAACCCGGCCAAGTCGGTCAGAGGAAACGTCGAGGAAGGCGTCTCCGAAGGCATGGCGTTAATCGCACGCTTTAATGAAATCAGCGATCGCTTTGCCGAGCCGATGGACGACGATCAAATGGCTGAGCTGATGGATGAACAGGGCCGACTACAAGATGCGATTGATTCGTGTGGTGGCTGGGAACTAGAGCGCAAACTGGATATGGCCGCGGCAGCCTTGCGGCTGCCGGACTGGGACGCCGACGTCGATACCCTGTCGGGCGGCGAGCAACGACGAGTAGCATTGTGCCGTCTTCTGCTGTCTGAACCCGACATGCTGCTGCTGGACGAGCCCACCAACCACCTTGACGCCGAGTCGGTAGCCTGGTTGGAACGCTACCTGGAACAGTACCCCGGAACGGTTGTTGCCGTAACCCATGATCGGTACTTTCTCGATAACGTGGCCGGTTGGATTCTCGAACTGGACCGTGGGCATGGTATTCCGTGGCAGGGAAACTACTCATCGTGGCTAGAGCAAAAAGAGGCGCGTCTTGCTATCGAAGAAAAGCAGGAAGCGGCACGACAAAAAAGCATTAAAGCGGAACTGGAATGGGTGCGTTCCAGCCCGCAAGCGCGCCAGGCAAAAAGCAAGGCCAGGCTGAGCCGTTTCGAAGAATTGTCTTCCAGGCAATATCAGCAGCGCCAGGAAACCAACGAGATTTATGTTCCACCCGGTCCACGGCTAGGCGAACTGGTGATCGAGGCACGCGAGCTGACAATGGGGTTCGGCGACCGCCTGCTGTTTGAGGCACTGGATTTTCAGATCCCGCCGGGGGCGATTGTCGGAGTCATCGGGCCGAATGGCGCAGGCAAAACAACGCTGTTTCGACTAATTGCTGAGCAGGAGCAGCCGAGTAGTGGCGATATCCGGCTCGGTGAAACGGTGGAACTGGCCTATGTCGATCAGTCACGCCAGTTTCTCGACGACAGTAAAACTGTGTGGGAGGAAATCTCCGATGGGGAGGACCTGATCCGCGTAGGCAATTATGAAACCTCCTCGCGGGGTTATGTCGGCCGCTTTAACTTTAAGGGGCCCCAACAGCAACAGAAAATCGGTGAACTGTCCGGCGGTGAACGCAATCGCGTGCATCTTGCGAAGGTTCTAAAGGCTGGCGGTAACGTGCTACTACTCGATGAACCAACCAATGATCTGGATGTTGAAACCCTGCGCGCGCTTGAAGAGGCGCTACTGGATTTCCCCGGGTGCGTCGTTGTGATCTCCCATGACCGCTGGTTCCTCGATCGCATTGCGACCCACATCCTGGCATTCGAAGGAGACAGCTCGGTCCTACTCTTCGCCGGCAACTATCAGGATTATGAGAAAAACCGCAAACGCCGCCTCGGCGCGGCGGCGGACCGGCCCGACCGGATTCGCTTCAAACCGCTGGCCTCGTAAGGCCCTGGCGCGGGAGTAACACCCAACTCCCTGTTTAGGTTAGAATTTCGCTTAATCCGGAAGCAATAATCCGGAACATGACGACCTCAGCCTATGCCGCTCGTGCTCGACACCAGCAACCGATTTAACCGGGACCCCGTCTCCGGCAGCATCGAGTGCCCTCACTGTCAGGCCAACGCGCACATGGCCCTGATGGCTGCGCCCGGGTTCAAGGTTCTGCAAGCCAAAAAACCGGGGCAAGTAGGCATGGTGTTTCAGTGCGATGCCTGCCATTCGCCGGTTTTTCTGAAGTTTCGCGTAAAACAATATCAGCCTGACAGGATCATATTTCACTCCGCAGCGCATGAGGTCGAACGCCCTGCGGAAAAATTCAAATTCAACTACCTGCCCGAACAGGTAGCGCTGAGCTTCCGGGAGGCATTGGGTTGTTACCGGCATGGATTGCTGCAGGCGTTTGCAGCGATGTGCCGATTAACGGCCGAAGCGGTATTCGACGATCTCGGTGAGAGCGGGAAATTGAAAATTTTCGATCAACTTGAGGAAATTCGCGAGATTGCCGATCTCAGTAACTCCGTGTTCACGACCGTCCAACAGGTCGTGTTTGGCGCCGCCGATAGCAGATCGCCTCTCCCGGTAGTAGGACGCGGCGATGCGGCTGTTCTGTTGGAGACGATCAAGGACCTTCTGTACCAGGCTTATATAAGAGAAGCCCGGCTGCGGCGGGCACTTGAGGTAAGGCGTTTTTTCGCGGACCAGGCAGACACCAAAGTGTCATCGCTGGATGCCAAAAAACCTTCCCGTTCCACCGGCACCAGTTAATCTATCCAGAGGCGCGCATTGCGGAACATTCTCATCCAGGGCCCATCCTCACCCCAATGCTCCGGATGCCATGAGTGCTGTACGGTCCGAAAGACGCGCTCCGGATGCGGCATCAGGATCGTTACGCGGCCGTCTTTCGAACAGAGCCCGGCTATACCCTCGGGCGACCCATTCGGGTTGGCGGGGTACTCCGCGGCCGGTCGACCGTGGTTATCAACGTAGCGAATGCAAACTTGTGCATTGCGGCTGCACTCTTCTAAATCCGTGGCAGCGGCAAATTCGGCGCGCCCCTCACCGTGCGAAGTAACAATCGGCAACCGGCTGCCCGGCATCCCGCTCAACAGCATGGACGCCGATTCCTCGACCGTGACGAGACTGAGCCTGGCTTCGAACTGCTCTGACAAATTGCTGACGAAGCGCGGCCAGTGCTCGGTGCCTGGAATGATACTGTTCAGTTCCGCCAGCATTTGGCACCCATTGCAGACGCCCAGCGTAAACGTGTCCGAACGTTCAAAGTACGCCTGAAACTGTTCACGGGCACGGGAATTGAACAGTATCGATTTTGCCCACCCCCCACCGGCACCCAACACGTCGCCATAGGAAAAGCCACCGCAGACGACGCTGCCATGAAACGATGCCAAATTACGCCGGCCCTCCAACAGATCGGTCATGTGCACGTCCACCGGGTCAAAACCCGCCCGGTAAAAAGCTGCTGCCATTTCTATCTGGCTGTTTACCCCCTGCTCGCGCAGGATCGCCACCTGAGGTCGGACACCACTGACAATATACGGCGCCGCCACGTCTTCGTCGGCGGCAAAACCAACGTGCGGACTCAGCCCGGGATCGGAGTCATCCTCAATCGACACGAAGGCCTGGCGAGCCGTTTCGGGATTGTCGCGCGCCGCCTGCATCCGGTAGCTGACCTCGGACCACTGTTTTTGAAGTTCAGCGCGGGAAGCCTCCACCACAATTTTGTTTGTCGCAGATATTCGCATGCGCGGCGTGGCGGTCACGCTACCGATGCGGCGGGTCACAGCCGCTAAACCCTGCGCGTCGATCAGCTGCATGGCCTTGGCGGCGTCGCGATCCCGGATCTGCATCACGGCGCCGAGTTCCTCAGTGAACAACGCCCGCAGCAGCGCATCGCCGTCGGCGTCAAGGTCGATCTCAACACCCTGCCTGCCGGCAAACATCATTTCGCAGAGGGTCACAAACAGCCCGCCATCCGACCGGTCGTGGTAAGCCAATACCAATTCACTGTTATTAAGTAACTGGATTGCGTCAAAAAAACCGCGTAATAAACGAGTGTCGATTACGTCTGCCGGCGGTCCGCCAGACACGCCGAAAACCTGCGCCAGACAAGAGGCACCGACCCGGTCACGTCCTTCGCCGAGATCGATCAGATACAGCCCTGTGCCGGATTCATCGCGCAGTTGCGGCGTCAAGGTGCGGCGAATGTCCTGCACCGGCGCAAACGCCGATACGATCAACGACAGTGGAGCGGCAACCGTCTTCGCATCGCCATTGTCGGTCCAGTGCGTCAGCATAGACAGCGAGTCTTTGCCAACCGGTATCGCAATACCGAGCCCCTGGCAGAACCCGGAAGCCACCGCGGACACCGTGTCGAAAAGCGCCTGGTCCTCGCCCGGGTGACCGGACGCCGCCATCCAATTGGCCGACAGGCGTACCTGATCAGTGCCGCCAATGTCAGCCGCTGCCAGGTTTGTCAGGGCCTCGCCAATGGCAAGCCTGCCTGAGGCGGATGGATCCAACACCGCCACCGGGCTGCGCTCTCCCATCGACATCGCCTCCCCTGCATAGCTTTCGAAGCCCCGCGCTGTCACGGCTACGTCGCTGACGGGAACCTGCCACGGTCCCACCAGTTGATCGCGGGCAACCTGTCCACCCACCGTTCGATCGCCTATGTGAATCAGGAACGACTTGTCGGCGACGGTCGGAAAACGCAGCACCCTGCGGCACGCCTCGTCTAGGCCGATGCCATCCAACTCGGAGTCGGCTATTTCCCGCACCTGCCTGGATATTTCCACGACCGAGCGTGGAGGTTTGCCCAGCAGCGTATCGAGACGCATAACGACAGGCCGTTCGTCCGACGCTCGGTCCTCGACGACAAGCTCACCGCTTTGATCGATTTGGCCGATTACCGCCCACGGGCACCGTTCGCGATTGCAAATCTGGCCGAACATTTCCAGATCCTTTGATTCAATCGCTAACACGTAGCGTTCCTGAGCCTCGTTGGACCAGATTTCCAGCGGTGACATGCCGGGTTCAGCATTAGGAATGTCGCGCAACTGTATGACAGCACCGCGGTGACTGTGGTCCACGAGTTCGGGTATAGCATTTGACAAACCGCCGGCGCCGACATCGTGGATGATTACTATCGGATTGTCGCACCCGGAGGTCATCCCGCGGCGCCAACAACTGTCGATGACTTGCTGAGCGCGGCGCTGCATTTCTGGATTACCACGCTGCACAGAAGCGTAATCCAGGGCCTCACTGCTGCTGCCGCTGCCCATCGATGAAGCCGCACCACCACCGAGACCGATCAGCATTGCCGGTCCGCCGATAACTATCAGCACTGCGCCGACCGGGACCTCGGCCTTTTCGACGTCCGCCGGGCGAATATTGCCCAGCCCGCCGGCGATCATGATTGGCTTGTGATAGCCGAACGAAAAATCGCTACCGGGTTCGGTGGGTGCTTCGAAAGTACGAAAATAACCGAGTATGTTGGGCCGACCGAACTCGTTATTAAATGCAGCTCCGCCTACCGGGGCGGCCAGCATAATTTCCATCGGCGATGCAATCCGGTCGGGGCACCCAATGGTTTCTTCCCACGGCTGCTCATGCCCGGGAAGGCGTAGATGGGATACCGAAAAACCCATCAGACCTGCTTTCGGAGTCGCTCCACGCCCGGTCGCACCTTCGTCACGTATTTCGCCCCCGGAACCGGTTGCCGCGCCGGGAAACGGCGATATTGCGGTGGGATGATTATGCGTCTCCACCTTCATGACGATATGCACGTCTTCTGTAATGTATCGATACCGGCCGGTGTCGAGATCGGCAACCAACCGGCCGGCTGCTCCGCCTTCGATTACCGCGGCGTTGTCCCGGTAGGCTGACAGCACACCGTTCGGATGGGCGGAATGGGTGGCGCGAATCATATCGAACAGGCTGCGCTCCTGTTGCTGTCCGTCGATTATCCAGCCCGCATTGAAAATCTTGTGCCGGCAATGTTCTGAGTTTGCCTGGGCAAACATCATCAGTTCCGCATCGGTCGGATCGCGGCCGGACGAACGGTAACTTTCGGCCAGGTACTCGATTTCGTCAGCCGATAGCGCGAGTCCGAAGCGCTCGTTAGCCTCTGTTAAGGCCGCCGTGCCAGCCCCGGTCAGCGGTATTCGATTCAACGGCGCCGGTTCGTGCACGCTAAAAAGTTCAGCGTGGCCGACCTTCCCTAGCAATACGGTCTCCGTCATCCGGTCGTAAAGCCGGGTAGCAATTTCGGCCAAAAGGAGGGCGTCAATGGGCCTGCTTCCGGTTACCGTGTACCGGATTCCGCGCTCGACTCGGCGCACCATCGTCAGACCGCAGATTCGGACTATGTCAGTCGCTTTGCTCGACCAGGGCGAAATAGTCCCCAGCCGGGGAACGATTAAAAATTGCTTATCGAGTTCA
>JAPUGB010000031.1 GCA_027293165.1 Gammaproteobacteria bacterium | reverse complement strand
TTGCGGTAGTCAGTGGAACCTCGGCCGGATCCATCAATGCCGTGGTGCTCGCCAGCAGAGCCAAATTGTTTCGTGTTGCGGTCGCTGAAATGGACCGTGTCTGGACCAATTTTCGATGCGAGCAGGTTTATCGGTCGGATGCCTGGACCATGCTAAAAACCAGCACACACTGGCTGACAGCGATGGTCATGGGTGGATTGGGTGCGGCGAATCCAAAATCCTTGTTGAACAACCAACCGCTACGAAAATTACTGCATAACTACATTAACTTTGGTGGGATCCAGAAATCGATCGATCGAGGTTACGTTGATGCCGTGGCGATAACGGCGGCCGGCTACGGATCGGCGCGATCGGTAACCTTTTACCAGGCCAGCAGCAAACATCAGCCCTGGGAACGCGTGCGGCGCATAGGCCAACGACAAGAAATCACCCTGGATCTCCTGATGGCCAGCATCGCTGTACCGATGATTTTTCCGCCCGTGCGAATCGGTGACGAGTATTTTGGTGACGGCGCGATGCGACAGGCCACGCCGCTGTCCCCGGCAGTGCACCTGGGCGCTGACCGCATCCTTGTGATCGGGGCGCGCAATGAAGTTCCGGATCCCGCGCCCGCGCCGGGAGCAACGATTCCGTATCCCAATCTTGGCAGTATTGCCGGTTATGTCCTGGATGCGTTGTTTATGGACGGACTGTCCTCCGACCTCGAGCGGTTGACGCGTATCAACCTGACTCTCGATAAGGTCCCTGGTGGCAAAATTATCGGCGATGCCGGCACGCTGCGGTTTATCGATGTGTTTGTTATGTTGCCGAGCCAGGATATTCGCGAAATCGCTTCGCGGCATTTTCATGAGATGCCTCGCCCCGTGCGTTTATTGATGCACGGCCTCGGAGCACTGAATCATGGTGGACGGCAGCTGATCAGCTACCTGTTGTTCGAATCGGGCTACACGAGCGAGCTGATCAAGCTGGGATACGAAGATGGGCTTGCCAGAGAGGAAGAATTGCGAGCATTCATGGAAGGCGTGCCGATCGAACAACCGGGCGGAATCGCGGGCTGGAAAGATTTGTCCGAGGAATACACCGGCCGCTTCCAGTTGGAAGAGTTAGGTTAGGTAGATTGTTCCCAAGCCGAGAAAGGCGACAAAACCCACGACATCGGTCACGGTTGTCAACACGACACCACCGGCAAGCGCAGGATCGATTTTCGCCTTGCGGAGCAGCAGGGGGATGGTGAAGCCTGCGAACGCTGCAACCAGAAGATTGATCGCCAACGCGGCAGCGATGATCATCCCAACGGTCCAGGTGCTGAAAAATAGCCGGGTAACGACCATGACGACGGCTGCCCAGGCCAGCCCGTTCAGTAGACCGACTGCCAACTCCTTGGCAAATAACCACCGCGCGTTCGAACTCTCAACCCGCCCCAGCGCCATCCCGCGAATCATCAACGTAAGGGTTTGATTGCCGGCGATGCCGCCCATGCTGGCGACGACCGGCATCAGCACGGCAAGGACCACGACTTTGTCGAGCGTCGGTTTGAACAGTCCGACGACTGCCGCCGCGACAAACGCGGTGGCGAGATTCACCCCGAGCCAGACAGCTCTGCGCTGCGCGCTGGTCACCACCGGCGCGAACATATCATCCTCTTCATCCAGGCCCGCCATACTCAGGATGTCGTGGTCGGCTTGTTCCTGAATCACATCCACGACGTCATCCACCATGATCTGGCCCAGGAGCCGGCCGTTCTCGTCAACGACGGCCGCAGCGATCAAGTCACGATTCTGGAACTCTTTGGCGACTTCCCCGGCCGGCGTGCCGACATGTATGGATTCAACCGAATCGTCCATGACTTCCGCCACGGTTTTCTGCGGATTCTGGGTAACCAGGCGTGAAATTAACAGCACCCCCAGGTAGCGGCCCTGACGTCCGACTACGAATAGCGCGTCGGTATTGTCTGGCATCTCGCCGAGCCGGCGCAGATAGCGCAAAACGACTTCCAGCGTCACGTCGGGTCGCACCGACACCATGTTCGGATTCATTAACCCACCCGCGCTGTCTTCGGGGTAGGCGAGAACGTCACGTAAGCGTTCCTGGTCTTGCTGGTTCAGCGATCGAATAATCCGCTGCGTAATGGCTTCCGGGAGATCAGCAATAAGGTCCGCCAGATCATCGAGTTCCATGCCCTCGGTCGCGATGACCAGTTCATCCAGTGGCATCCCTTCGATGAGGCGGGTGCGAACCTCGTCGTTCAGTTCGACGAGTACTTCGCCTTCGTCCTCCGGATTAACGACACCCCAGACGATATTTCTTTCAGGCGGTGGCAACGACTCCAGGAGCAGTGCGACTTCGGCAGGATGAAGAACGCTAACCATGCGTTCCACCTGTTGCATGGTTCCGCTCTCCAGGGCAGCTCGAAGAATGCCGAGATCGGACTTCGTTTGGGATTGCTGTTCCATGACGGGCCCCTCGGCTTGCCGTTTATCAGGATCGCTGCAGCGGGTTGTGGCCCAACGCTGGGAAACTGCGGTGCCCGCCGCATCAGGCTGGGGCGAGTTTAGCCGGGAAAAATGGTCAGGTCGACCGACCGCTTTCGGCCCACGGGTGGCTGGCCATCTGTGAGCGGAACTGCTGTCGCCAAGTCACAGTTCACTGTGGCGCGCGAGCACGTGACCGTGCTCTTTGCACAGGCCGGCGACGATCTTGTCCACCATGTACACCGAACGGTGCTGACCGCCGGTACATCCAATGCCTACAGTGAGGTAATTCCGGTTGGATTCGACGTATTCGGGAACTCTTTTTTGCAGAAAGTCGAGGATGTCCGCATACATCTTCTCCACGCTCTCGTGGCTCGCAAGGTACTCGATGATTTTCTCATCCTTCCCTGTCAATGGCCGCAGCGAGAGATCCCAATAAGGGTTCGGCAGACAGCGCACATCAAATACAAAATCAGCGTCAACCGGCAAACCATGTTTGTAACCGAAAGATTCAATCAGGATCGATAAACCAGGTCTCTCGCGTTCACCCACCCGGCTCCGAATAAGTTCGCGTAATTCACTGATACTGGTCTGGGTGGTATCGATCACCAGATCGGCGGAATAGGTTACCGGCCCGAGCAATTCCCGCTCGCGTTCGACCGCATCGCGCAAACTCATACCTTCCGACCGCAAGGGGTGGACACGGCGGGTTTCACGGTACCGTTTGAGCAAAATCTCTGTGTCTGCGTGAAGGAAAATAATTTCGCAGTGCACGCTCTGTTTCTGCAGCGACTGCAATAGATCGGGCAACGAGTCGAGATCCGTCGCGCGATTTCTGGCGTCCAGGCCGACTGCCAGGTTTTCATAAAGGGGATCTTGCGTTGCGATGATCTGAGAAACCAGCGAATCAAGGAGCGTGGCTGGAACATTGTCGATGCAATAAAAAGCAAGATCCTCAAGCATATTCAAAGCAACGCTCTTGCCGGACCCAGAAAGACCACTAACGATGGTCAACCGCATATCAGGAAAAACCTCGTTTGTTCGACCGTTTGGGATGGTGATTGCTGAGTTTTTCTTTGTGCTTTTTGACCTGGCGATCGAGTTTGTCAGTCAACCTGTCGATCGCAGCATACATGTCACTTTTCACGGAGTCCGCATAGAGCTGGCGACCACTCACATTTACGGTGGCCTCCGCTTTATGCTGAAGTTTTTCAACTGTGAGGATGCAATGAATATCGGTAACGTGGTCAAAATGCCGTCCGATACGCGTGAGCTTGTCATTTACATATTCGCGTAGAGCCGGTGTTATCACGATGTGGTGGCCAGTAAGGTTTACCTGCATATGAGTATTCCCCGTTGGTTTGTCCCGTCACCGCGCCGGTCGATGCCTTCGCTCTCCCGACGGCGGTATGTTCATTGACTCCCGGTATTTTGCCACCGTTCTGCGTGCAACCTTGGTGCCTTCGTCCTCGAGAACGGTGGCAATTCTGCTGTCGCTTAACGGCTTCTTCGGGTTTTCCTGTCCAATCAGGCGTTTGATTCTTGCCCGGATAGCGGTGGATGATTGTTCTGATCCGTCTTTGCCCGTCAACTGGCTGGAAAAGAAATACCGAAACTCGAATACGCCGCGCGGCGTGTGCATATATTTATTCGACGTTACCCTGGAGATTGTGGACTCGTGCATTTGCACCGCTTCAGCGACGTCGCGCAACACCATCGGCTTCATTGCTTCTTCCCCGTGTTCGAGGAATTCAACCTGCCGCTTGACAATGCAAAGCGCTACCTTCAGCAAGGTGTCATGGCGTATTTCCAGGCTGCGGACCAACCATCGCGCTTCCTGCAGTTGGGAGCGCAACGTCGCATGCGTTCCGTTGCCGCGTAGAATGTCAGCGTAAGCTTGATTGACACGCACCTGCGGGGCAACCGCCCGGTTGAGGTCGACAATCCAGCGGCCGTCCTGGTTCCGCACGTAGACATCCGGAACCACATATTCTGCGGTGCTGCCTTCGATTGCCAAGCCTGGCCGTGGGTGACAGGCGCGTATCAGGGCCAGCGCCGTATCGAGATCTGATTCGGACACTCCCAGCCCGCGCCTGAGCATCGCGTACTCTTGCTCGGCCACCAGGTCAAGCGACGACCTGGCGATCTCAAGCGCCAGGTTTCGGCCCGGCTCAGCTGAATTCAATTGGCCCAGCTGCAGTGCGATGCACTCCGACAAGTCGCGGGCGCCGATGCCAACCGGATCCATGGCCTGGACCTTGGTCAGCGTCGTTTCGATCTCCTCGATCGAAAAGTTTGCCTCGTCGGCCAGCATCGCCTGTATGTTTTCCAGCGACTCGGTCAAATAGCCGTCGTCGTTAACGTAGTCAATGATGGTTTGACCGATGACCACTTCTCTGGGTGAGAAGTGCTCCATCTCGAGTTGCCAGAGCAAGTGTTCCTTGAGCGACTCGTCGCTGCGATCCGCGATTTCAGCCTGCCGGGCTTCATATCGAGACCATGCATCTGAGCGCTGGCCAATCGGCATCAGATCTTCCCAGCTGCCGGTCTCGCCGCCATCACCGGCCTCCACGCGGGGCACGTCCGGCGCCGGATCAGCATCCACCGGTTCCTCGAGTTCCAACATGACGTTGGTCTCGAGAACTTCCTGCAGTTGCGCATTCAGTTCAAGCACCGGCAGCTGCAGCAGGCGGATTGCCTGCTGCAGCTGCGGAGTCATGGTCAGTTGCTGACCGATTTTCAGCTGCAGCGAAAGTTTTTGCATAGTCCTGCGGCCGTTCCCGGCCCGTATCAAGTGTGGCTCACAAGCGCCTTATAGGGTAAAGCTTTCACCCAGGTAGACCTCCCGCACGTGCTTATTGCTCGCGACTTCTCCCGGGGTGCCTTCGGCTATAAGGGTCCCATCGTTCAGGATATACGCCCGCGCACAGATTCCCAGTGTTTCGCGCACATTATGGTCCGTTATCAATACACCAATTCCGCGTTCAGCCAGGTGCTTGATGATGCGCTGGATGTCCAGCACTGAGATCGGATCGACGCCCGCAAACGGTTCGTCCAGCAGCACGAATTGCGGCTCGGCTGCCAACGCCCGGGCAATTTCAACCCGCCGGCGCTCCCCTCCGGACAGGCTCAAACCAATGCTGTTGCGCACGTGACTGATGTGCAACTCGTCCAGCAGCTCCTCCAATATCCGTTCCTGATCGGCCCGGGCGAGTTCATCGCGAGTTTGCAGGATGGCCATGATGTTCTTGGCGACGCTGAGTTTCCGGAATATTGACGCTTCCTGGGGCAGGTAGCCGAGGCCCAGGCGGGCCCTTCTATGCATTGGCAGGCGTGTCAGCTCCCTGCCGTCCAGCATGATGCGTCCAGCGTCGCAGGCGATCAGTCCAACGACCATATAAAACGCTGTCGTTTTGCCGGCGCCGTTAGGGCCCAGTAAGCCTACGACCTCACCGCTCTTGATTTCGAAGGAAATGCCCTTGACGACTTGCTTGAACTTGAACCGTTTGGCGATGTTCTCGGCGCTGAGGATGCTCACTTGTGGTTTGACCTATGGCAAGGCCTGCGTCGGCGGTTCGATCAATATCTTGACGGGACCGCTTTCACCCGAATCCGCCGTAATGTGTCTTTGCTCGAGATCATAGGTGATATTGGAGCCAAAGATTTCATTCGAACCATCACTGAACCACGCATCCTCGGCCATTTGCACGATTCCGCTTGGCACATCGTAGATCATCAGTGTGGCACGTCCCTCGGTTAAGGCTTGAGTTTCTGGGTCGCGTTGTTCAAATCGCGCGGGCTCGCCGCGTAATTCGGCGTGCTGTAACTGGTGTCCGCGGAACTTCAGCCTGGCCTCATCGCAAAAAAGCACGGTAGTTTCGGACTCAATAACGACATTGCCAGTAAATATCCATAAACCGTCATCGAAATCGAGTCGGTCAGTCTCTGCCAAATCGGCTGCGATTCCGAGCGTGCCCTGGGTCATTCGCAGGCCGCGGAAAACGAGCCTGTTGGTGTCGTAATCGAAATCAGACGAATCAGCGTCCAGCGTTATTGGCATGCCCGGCTGGAGTGCAAAATCTTCGATTTGACTCCAGGCGACCGGCGCCAAAACGATGGTCCCTGCCAATAGCCATTTCGCAATCGTGCTATGGGAAAAACTTACCGTTGACATTGGATAGCAATTTAAATTTATTTCGTTCCAGGTCTGCCTGAAGGCCGGTGGCATTGACCTTTCGTTTGTCGAACTCAATGATTACTCGTGCTTCGGTATTAGCGGTTCGGCGTTCCGGGTCTACTTCGAGGTAACTCGTACGGATAGTGGTGGCGGATTCGTTACCATCTCGCGAAACAGCCAACACCCGGCCCTCGAGCTGAATAATATTACCATCCGGTGGTATACGCCCGGTGTCGGCGACCATATCCCACGGGATAGCCGATGCCGGCTCATAGATCAGGTGTACATCGGTCATCCGGATGCTTTCGTCGTCGAGACTTTGAGCCGCCTCGGCGGCGGTGATCCGGTACAGAATATTGCCGTCCTGGCCCATGCCTGTTAGCTCTGCCTTCTTGAGGAAGTAAGCCACGCCGAGGTTTGCTGCAGTTGCTGGCTCGGAGGTGGCCGGCCGTGAGCGAATCAGAATGATGCCGCTGATCGTGACACCGACCAGCAGCGTGGCCACCAGCACAGAGGTTCCGGGCTCCAGCAGCCGACTCATGGTCCGCCCGGCCCCGGCGCTGAAGCCAGAATCAAATCGCAGACTTGCCTGACTGCGCCGTGCCCACCACCCAGGCTGGTCTGCCAGTCGGCGGTTGTTACCACGGCCGGATGAGCATTTGCCACGGTAACCGCCAGCCCGGCGTGTGACATACATTCCTGATCAGGTACATCGTCGCCAACGTAAGCGACCGCGGTTGCCGGCAGCTGCAGCGCGTCAACAAGTTTTTTCAGGGCCACCAGCTTGTCGTCCTGTCCAAGGTATACATGCAAGATGCCCAGTTCGGCCAGGCGAGTTTTGACAGCCAGCGAGCTGCGTCCTGATATCACGGCCACCTCGATACCGGCGTCCATCAGGCTTCGAATGCCGTATCCGTCCACGACATGAAAAACTTTTTGCTCCCGTCCTTCGGCATCGAAATGCAGGCTACCATCGGTGAGTACGCCATCGACGTCGAGTACGAGAAGCCGAATGCCCGCCGCCTTTTGACGCACGTGGTCCGGCACGGCCGAGGGGTCCGCGGCGTTCACATGACACCTGCTCTAAAAAGATCATGGACGTTGAGAGCACCAACCACCGTGGTTTCGTCGTCAACGACGATCAGGCTTGTTATCTGATGTTGCTCCAGTAGTCGCACTGCCTCGGCCGCCAGCAATTTGGGACGGACGGTTTTGGGGTTTTTTGTCATGATCTCGCGCATGGTGGTCGCATGCACATCGACGGCCGCATCCAGTGATCTTCGCAGATCGCCGTCGGTGTAGATGCCTTCGAGCTTTCCATTGGCATCGACGATGGCGGTGACGCCGAGTCCCTTGGCGGTCATCTCAATCAGGCCGCTGGCCAGCAGGGTGTCGGCCGAAACCTTTGGCACTTCCTCGCCGGTATGCATCAGGTCCCCAACCAGCAGCAACAGGCGCCGTCCCAACGTTCCGCCCGGGTGCGAGCGCGCGAAGTCTTCGCGGGTGAATCCCCGGCTTTCCAAAAGTGCTACCGCCAGGGCATCACCCATCGCCAGCGCTGCCGTCGTACTGGCAGTCGGCGAGAGATTCAATGGACAGGCTTCCTCGTCGACGCCAATGTCCAGGTTCACTGTTGCTGTTTCAGCCAGTGTCGAGTCGGACTTACCGGTCAGCGTAATCAGCTCCACTCCCGAGCGTTTGAGTAGCGGAAGTATCGTAATGATTTCCGCTGTTTCCCCGGAATTGGATACCGCAATCACCAGGTCCTTGGGAGTGATCATCCCGACATCGCCGTGGCTGGCTTCGCCAGGATGAACAAAAAACGCCGGGGTCCCGGTACTGGCCAGCGTGGAGGCGATCTTGCCGGCCACGTGGCCCGATTTTCCCATTCCCGTGACCACCACCCGCCCAGCACAGGCAAGGCACAATTCGCAGGCTTGCGCAAAGGCTGAGTCGAGGCGTGGGATCAGATCCTGGATGGCGCGCGCCTCTATTTCCAGCACACGCCGAGCCTGATCCGTAAACTTGTTTTGATCACGGCGCTTATTCATCGGGAAGCACTCCGGTGTCCGATGCCTGCGGCATTGGCTCAAAACGCCCGCGCCACCAACAAGCCATAGTAGGCGACGAATGCCAGCAACAGACCAAAACCCTCTTGTCGGCGAATGCGGGACTCACCCTGTTTATTGTACGCCATGAAGAACAAGGCCACGGTGAATACAATCATTACGGGAAAGTGTAAATACAAAACCTCGGCATCCAGCGCCACCGGATGGATGATCACGGCCAGGCCAACCACGGCGAGAAGATTAAAGATGTTCGAGCCGATAATATTACCCAGGGCGAGTTCGGCTTCACCCTTGAACGCACAGGTCGCAGTGACCGCAAGTTCGGGCAGGCTGGTGCCGACCGCGACGATGGTGATGCCAATGAACAGATGACTGACGCCCAGCGCGAGCGCCAGATTTCCGGCGCCGAGGACCAATAGGTTTGACCCGGCGACGAGCAGAATAAACCCGACAATCAACCAGGCAACAGCGACGGAGGTACGCATGTCGGAACGAATTTCGGCGTCGAATTCGGTGGCCATTGGGTCGGAGCGAGCTGCACGCAGCCCGAGTCGCGCCATCCAGTACAGAAATACCCCGAGCCCGGCTAACATGATCAGGCCATCGAGTTTGCTGAGGTAATCGCCGGTATAGAAAAAAATTGCGGTAAAAATCGGCACCGCCAGCAACAGCGGCATCTCCCGCCGCAGCGTAACCGAGTTGCTTAAATATATTGGTTTTACCAACGCGGATACCCCCAGGACCAGCCCGATATTCGCAATGTTGGATCCCAGTGCGTTGCCGATTGCGAGGTTAGGCAATCCCTGTACTGCGGCTGTTACCGACACCAATATTTCCGGGGCCGAAGTCGCAAACCCGACAATCGTCAGTCCGATCAATAGTGGGGGGACACCAAGATTTCTTGCGGTCGCTCCGGCGCCCCCGACAAACCGGTCCGCCCCGACGAGCAGCAAGATGAACCCAGCCAATATAAAAAGGAGATTTAGCAGCATCGATGTTCAGAATTATTAGCACGCGCCACAGGTGAGCAACCGTCCATGGCGGCCGACAATCAATCATACACAATCTCCCGCAGCCGGCACGCGTGAACCCAGCCAGAACTTTTGCTTTCGCGAGGCTACGGCTTTCCGCTAAAATCGCCTTTTGGTAACTCGAGGGCGGTTCGTATGCCGTTTGACTTTCATGGCTCCTAAAGAGATTCAGGCGTTAATCGAGGCCGGCTTGCCGGATTGCACGGCGACGGTCTTAAGCGATGACGAGACGCATTTCGAAGCAGTGGTTATCAGTCCCGCGTTCGTGGACAAGCGTCCATTGCAACGTCATCAAATGGTTTACCGCACTCTCGGCGACCGCGTCGGCGGGGAAATACACGCGTTGTCAATCAAGGCGTTGACCCCGGATGAGTCGGCCGCAGACGGCGACTGATCCGAGCACCCTGAATTTCCCCGCAATCGGAAACCTCGTTTGGACAAGCTGGTCATCAACGGTGGCGTTCGCCTCGAAGGCGAGGTTGATATCTCGGGGGCCAAGAACGCAACCCTTCCGATTCTTGCCGCCTCGCTGCTAACCGGCGACCGGGTGACCATCAGCAACGTTCCACATTTGAACGATGTAACCACGACCATCGAGTTGCTGGGGCGAATGGGCGTTGAGGTTACGATCCATGACCACATGACGGTGGAGGTCGACCCGGGGCCAATACATAGCTTTCGTGCGCCGTATGAACTCGTCAAGACGATGCGCGCGTCAATCCTCGTGCTTGGTCCTTTGCTCGCTCGATTCGGCCAGGCGGATGTCTCTCTTCCCGGCGGTTGTGCGATCGGGGCACGTCCGGTCGACATTCACGTTGCTGGTCTGCGGGCGATGGGCGCAAACGTGGAAATCGCCGATGGTTATATTCGTGCCCGGTCCGACGGCCTGGTCGGTGCGGAAATATTACTCGATCCGGTTACGGTAACCGGTACGGAGAACCTGATCATGGCAGCCGTGCTCGCTGTGGGGGAAACCGTGCTCGAAAATGCGGCGCGGGAACCCGAGGTGGTGGACCTTGCCAATTTTCTCAGCAGCATGGGCGCGCAGATTGCCGGGGCCGGGACCAAGCGGATTGTGATTCAAGGCGTTAAGCGCCTGCATGGAACTAATTTCCGCGTACTCCCGGATCGAATCGAGACGGGCACGTTTCTGGTAGCCGGAGCCATAACCGGGGGCTTGGTTCGGACCCGTCAAGCTCAACCGAAACACCTCGAGGCAGTGCTGCAGAAATTGCGTGATGCAGGCGCAAGCATTGAGACCGGTGAGGATTGGATCGAGCTGGACATGCGCGGCCGGCGTGCCAAGGCGGTCGATATAACCACTGCCGTGTATCCAGGATTTCCCACCGATATGCAGGCACAATTTATGGTGCTGGATGCCGTCGCCAAAGGCAGCGCTACGATCACCGAGACAATCTTTGAGAATCGCTTTATGCACGTACCCGAACTGGAGCGAATGGGGGCGAAGATCAAGTCAGAGGGCCGCACCGCTACCCTGCAAGGTGTCGAGCAACTCAAAGCCGCGCCGGTCATGGCCACGGATCTTCGCGCTTCGGCCAGCCTGGTGTTGGCCGGACTGATCGCCGATGGCGAAACCACGGTGAGCAGGGTTTATCACATCGACCGTGGTTATGAACGAATCGAGGAAAAGCTGGGGCGACTCGGTGCCGACATTCGGCGCCTGGCCTGATGGCTAACCGCCGCTGCTTGGCCGCTCATCCAGAGTGACGGCGGCGGAAAAGCTCCGGCCATTGCGCGTTCCGCTGACCTCGACGTTAACTCCCGGTTCAAGGCTGGCGATCAGGTTCAGAGCCTGCCTGGAAAAATGCACTGGTTGCTGATTGATATGGGTGATGACGTCCCCTGGGCGCAGGCCAATCCGGGCAGCTGGGCTATTGATAAAGACGTCGACCAACTCGATGCCGCCCATCTCGGGTAGGCCGAGTTCAGCGGCTCTGCGCTTGGACAGGTCTTTCGGGACCACGCCAAGCCAGCCTCGCCGAACTCGACCGTGAGTTCTCAGCTGAGCCACAACCCCCCGGACCATATTCGAAGGGATCGCGAAGCTGATTCCCTCGGTACTGAAATCCGCGCCAAGGACCGCGGTATTGATGCCAATCAGTTCGCCCCGCAGATTGACGAGGGCGCCACCGGAATTGCCGACATTGATGGCCGCGTCCGTCTGAATGAAGTTCTCAAAGCGGGTCACCCCGAGTTCGGTGCGCCCGGTCGCGCTGACGATGCCCTGGGTTACGGTTTGACTCAAGCCATACGGATTGCCGATCGCCAGAACGATTTCACCGATGCGTATCTGGTCGGACCGACCGAGCGGCATGGATGGCAAATCTTCCAGATCAATCTTGAGCAAAGCCAAATCCGTGTCGATATCGGTGCCAATGGTCTGAGCCTGTGCGATACGTCCATCAGCAAGTTGAACCTTAATGTCGCGGCTGGCAGCGACAACATGGTGGTTGGTGGCAATGAACCCTGCCGGGTCGATGACGACGCCAGAACCCAATGACGTGACCATAGGTGGGGTAGCTGCCCCCGAATTTCCGCGCAGACGAAACTGCGACAGCGGTCGGAGGTTGCCAGGATTGATCGCGTGAGTGGTATAAATATTTACGACGGCGGGCGCCGTGGCTGCAACCGCATCGGGTATCAGGTTCAGCATCGATAGATTGGGATCCGGGGCGTTCGCCGGACGGGTGTCGAACCGCGGCAGCCAATCCGGCCGCAGCCAGATCACGACGAAGGCGGCTGCAAGCCCCAGGGTTATCGAGCGGCTGAGAAACAGCAAAATTCGGCGGGATCTGTTCATTTATATATGCCGGCGGCGGAGCTCTAGCTGGCTCGTCTGACCGGCTCGGGTGGTGGACTCGCAATTCATTCTCGCCCTACCGGGAGCCGTAGGCAATGCCGATCGCCGCTGTGTATAATTCGCCAGTTCAAATGCGCGCTCTGCGCTGATTTCCGGAGCGCGGTTCCAGAAGCAGAATGGCTACGTTGGGCGACCGCATACAGGGTCCTGCGGGCCGCCGTCGCGACGTGGGGGAAGACCTTTAATGACCGACGAAAAAGGCCTCAGCCGGCGCCATTTTCTGACCGTCGCCACCGGCATAACAGGGGGCGTCGGGCTCGTTCTCGCAGCCATCCCGTTTGTTTCTTCGTTCCGACCCAGCGCCCGTGCCCAAGCGCTCGGTGCGCCGGTGGAGGTCGATATCAGCAAGCTGGAACAGGGCGCGATGTTGCGGGTCAAGTGGCGCGGCCGCCCGGTATGGATACTCAAGCGCAGCCCGCAGATGCTGGAACGCATGTTGGCAAGTGCCACGACCTTGAGGGACCCGGATTCGGATGAATCCGAGCAACCGGAATTTGCAAAGAATCAGTATCGCGCCCAAAAACCGGAGATTCTCGTGGTCATTGGCAACTGTACGCATCTTGGCTGCGCGCCGGTTGAACGCTTCGAGGTCGCACCGGCTGACCTGGGAGCGGATTGGGTGGGCGGCTTTTATTGTCCCTGCCACGGATCCAAATTCGATCTGTCGGGTAGGGTGTTTGCCGGCTTTCCAGCACCCACCAATCTCGTCGTACCGCCGTACCGCTTCGTCGGCGAAAACCGGATACTGATCGGTGACGACTCGGGGGTGGCGGTATGAGCAGTGTACGGGTTGATGCTGTTGGCGGGCGAGGTGCACAGCTGCTCCGATGGATTGATGCCCGTTTCCCCTGGTCGAAATTAATTAAAGAGCATGCGAGTGAGTACTACGCGGGCAAGAATTTTAATGTCTGGTATGTGTTCGGCGTTCTGGCCGCTGTCGTGCTGGTGATCCAGTTGCTGACCGGTATTTTTCTAACGATGAACTATAAGCCGTCGGCATTGGAGGCCTTTGCCTCGGTCGAGTACATCATGCGCGACGTGGAATGGGGTTGGTTGATCCGATACATGCATTCGACCGGCGCTTCGGCGTTTTTCATCGTTGTCTACCTGCACATGTTTCGAGCCATGCTGTACGGTTCGTATAAGAATCCGCGGGAGCTGTTATGGCTTATTGGTATGTGCATCTACCTCGCTTTGATGGCGGAGGCATTTCTTGGTTATCTGTTGCCCTGGGGCCAGATGTCGTATTGGGGCGCCCAGGTCATCGTGTCTCTGTTCGGAGCGCTTCCTGGCATCGGTGAGACGCTCGTTGAATGGATTCGTGGCGATTATTTTATTTCTGATATTACTCTGAACCGCTTTTTTGCTCTGCATGTCATCGCTGTGCCGCTAGCCTTGGTCATGCTGGTTGTTCTGCATATCATGGCCCTGCATGAAACCGGGTCGAATAACCCGGACGGTATCGAAATCAAAGAACAAAAAGATGAAAACGGTATCCCGATCGACGGGGTTGCGTTTCATCCGTACTACACCACCAAGGACCTGGTAGCGATAATTATTTTTCTGATCCTGTTCGCTGGCGTGGTGTTTTTCGCCCCGGAAATGGGTGGTTATTTTCTCGAGCACGCTAATTTTGAACCTGCCAATGCCCTAAAAACGCCGGAACATATTGCGCCAATTTGGTATTTCACGCCGTTCTACGCTATTTTGCGCGCCGTGCCCAACAAGCTCGGTGGGGTTCTCCTGATGGGGTCCGCAGTAGCGCTGCTGTTCTTTTTGCCCTGGCTGGATCGTTGCAAGGTGAAATCGATCCGCTACCGGGGCTGGACCTATAAGCTTGCGCTGGGAGTGTTTGCGGTCAGTTTCGTGGTGCTGGGTATTCTCGGAACTTTGCCCGCGGTCAGTTTATACACCAACCTTGCCAGAATATTCACGGCGTTGTATTTCGCGTTCTTTCTGCTGATGCCGTTCTATACCAGCCGAGAACGAACCAAACCGGTGCCCGATCGACTGGTGTACCGCGGATGACTAAATCCGCAGCTTTTCGCACGCCATTGACCGGTTGGACTGCATGGCCTGCACTGGCGTTTCTGGCGGTCTGTTGGCCATTTACGACGTATGCCGCTGGAGCTGAATGGGAACTGGAACGCGCGAACAATGACGTTGCGGACATCGCGTCCCTGCAGCGCGGCGCGCGCAATTTCGTTAATTACTGCATGGGCTGCCACTCCGCCAAGTATGTTCGTTACAACCGATTAGCCAGTGATCTCGAGCTATCTCAGGATCAATTGGTAAGCAATTTGATGTTTGCGGCAGGAAGACCCGATGAGACAATGCGCATAGCGATGCCCGAGGCAGATGCACTGCGCTGGTTCGGAACGGCTCCACCCGATCTGACCCTGATAGCGCGCTCCAAGGGTACGGATTACCTTTATGGCTTCCTCCGGTCATTCTATCTCGACGACAGCAAGCCCACCGGCGTAAATAATCGCGTTCTGAGTGGTA
Organism: Gammaproteobacteria bacterium; assembly: GCA_027293165.1. GTDB lineage: Bacteria > Pseudomonadota > Gammaproteobacteria > Steroidobacterales > JAPUGB01. The sequence continues at coordinate 4,336 of JAPUGB010000031.1, read as the reverse complement.
CCAGCATGCCGCACGTGCTGTGGGAATTGCAGGGTCTGCAACGAGCGATATTTGAAGAAATGGAGAGAGAAGACGGTGTCCGGGAGCAACAATTCGTTGGGTTTGGGACGGTGACGCCGGGTACAATGTCGGCCGACGAATTCGACGGCTTTGTTCGGGATACCGTGAATTTTCTCGAGTATACGGGTTCGCCGGAACAGCTGGACAGTCGTCGTATAGGGGTCTGGGTCATCGTATTCCTACTGGTGTTTTTGATCCTGGCCTACTTGCTCAAGAACGAATATTGGAAAGACGTAAGATAGCCTAGCCGAAACGTTACCAGGATTCCGGTCGGTGACGATTCGGTGAACCCTTTCCCTCGACGGTCGATAATAAAGCCAATAACTGATAATCACACCAGAATTGAACGCGCAGTGAACTCGCAATCGCCTTACCGCTTAGTATGTACCGTGATGCGCTGGATCGAACTGTTCAGGTTATCCGCGATCTGTGACCGGCAGCGACCGTCGATTAGCGCAATCCCGCAGGAGGAATCAGCAATATGGCAATCATGGCAGACGGGCGAGCAGTCATGACTTTGTTTTCAAGTCCCACTTGCTTTTACAGCCATCGGACTCGACTGGTGATGGCCGAGAAAAGCGTCAATATAGAAATAGTCAGCGTCGAAGGGGCTGACATGCCCGAGGATCTGTTGGATCTCAATCCGTACCATAGTGTACCGACATTGGTCGACCGGGATCTGGTCCTATACGACTCGCGGGTGATAATCGAGTACCTGGATGAACGCTTTCCGCACCCGCCGCTAATGCCCGTGGACCCCGTCACACGTGCGCAGTTTCGCCTGGCGCTGTACCGAATAGAAAAAGACTGGTACTCCCTGGCCGAACAAATCGAAGACGCGGTGGAGAAACGGCAGGCCACCCGCGCACGGAAAATCCTTCAGGAAAGTATCATGGCCAGTGCCGATGTTTTTGCAGCCAAAACGTTTTTTCTCAGCGACGATTTTTCTTTGGTGGATTGCACTATCGCGCCAATACTCTGGCGGTTGCCCGTGTATGGGATACAGCTCGATGGACACGCGCAACCAATCATTCGGTATATGGACGAAGTTTTTGCGCGGCGTTCGTTTCGGGAGAGTCTGACTGAACACGAGCATGAAATGCAGCAGTAGCCCATCCCGACCCTGTCATGGATACACAACTAAGCTCCAAGCGTCCCTACCTACTGCGCGCGATGCATGATTGGATGACCGAAAACGGTCAAACGCCGCACGTCGTTGTCGATGCCGAATGCCCCGGGGTCGTCGTGCCGAACCAGCATGTGCAACACGGTAAGATTATCCTCAATGTCGGGTATGCCGCGACCAGCAGCCTGGAGATTGGCAACGAGGTGATCTCGTTCGGAGCAAGATTCGGCGGCACTCCGTTCGTGGTAACGGTTCCAATTGAGGCTGTGCTGGGGATTTACGCGAAGGAGTCCGGTCAGGGGATGATCTTTTCCGATGATGCTTCGGAGGACAAGCCGATTCCTATTGTTCAGGACGCGCAGCCGCCGACCTCGGTCCCGCCGGGCAAGCCTGATTTGCGGGTTATCAAGTAGCGCGGACGTCCGCTAACACCGCATCAAACGGCATCGCCGAACAAAGCGCTGTCGATGAAATCACACAGCGTGTGAATAACCAGTAGATGCACTTCCTGGATGCGCGCCGTGCGCTCGGCGGGCACCCGGATTTCTACGTCCGTTGTTTCCAGCGCACCCAGAATCGCGCCGCCGTCGCGGCCAGTGAGGGCCACAACCTTCATTTCACGCTCGTGGGCCGCATCCACAGCACGCACAACATTGGGTGAATTGCCGGACGTGGATATTGCAAGCAGCAAATCCGCAGCACCGCCAAGCGCCTGCACCTGCTTGGAAAAAATATCCTGATACGCATAGTCGTTAGCGATTGCGGTAATCGTTGAACTGTCAGTCGTCAGTGCTATTGCAGGTAAGCCAGGGCGTTCTATCTCGAAGCGATTCAGTAACTCAGCAGAGAAATGTTGCGCGTCACCCGCCGAACCTCCGTTACCGCAGCTTAAGATTTTGCCACCGTTGCGGAGAGAATCGACCATCAACTGGCCGGCTTCGGCAATCGCCGGAATGATGCTTGCCATTGCGTCACGCTTGGTTTCGAGGCTCTCCTCGAAATGGCTGCGAATTTTTTCGATGCTCGTTGTTGCCATGCCGGTAAACTTATCACATAACGTCAAATTCGAACGCGTTTTTGACCCAGTTGACGCTGGGATTTGTCATGCTTCCGGTTAGGCCGATGACATCAAAGCGGATCGGCCTATCCTGCAAATCGCCATGGCGCATCAGGAACGATCGGGCCGCCAGGGCCAGCCGCCGGCGTTTGTGGGAGTCAATGGTCTGCATCGGTCCCACGATGCGGGAACTTTTTCGATAGCGAACTTCGACGATCACGAGTACCTGACGGTCCAGCATGATCAGGTCCAATTCACCCACGCGGCAGCGGAAGTTTGCCTGAATCAAGCGCAGACCTTTCGCCTCGAGGTAGTCGTGGGCGATCTGCTCAGCTTGTTTGCCGGACTGCAGATGCGTGTTGCTGCGACGCGCCACTCAGCGTCAGTTCTCGGTCATGGCTGTATCGATATCGCCCGCCAGCGGTGTCGGTAAATCCGGAAGCGGCCGTGGCCGACCACGTTCGATACGGGCCCAGCTCAGCTTCCGGTGCATGCGCCCGTCGTCATCCATGTACAGCTGACCGGTCATGCCGGCCACCGGCGCTACCAGGTTGTGAACTTCTCCATTCAGCAAGGGCATTAATCGGTACGTGTCATATCCCATTGCATACAAGCGGCTGCGGCGATCTGCCTGCCCGGCCCAATGCCGCGCCAGCGTTTGCTGCAATTCACGTGCCGTCGGGTCCGGGTCGATCAGCCAGGGTATGTCGGGAAACATGATGCCGTTCAGATCGGAGTTGTTCGTCGATCCAACCTGGAAGATCGCCGACGTTGCGTAGGTCGGGATATTGCCAGCGAAATGAAAACGCAGCTGCGGCCGAATCAGTTTAGCGGTTCTCGCGTTTGCCGCGACAAATATTAGTTCCACGTCTTCCCGCCGGCGTGGCTCAAATTCCAGCACTTCACCAAGATTCGCTGCAAGTCGTTGCCGCCGAGCGGAACTTTCATCGAGCAATAACAACCCGCGGATAGCGGCAGAAAAATCTGGCGAGCTCGCATCGTAAAGCACCGAATCCAGCAGTTGACCATCGCGGGATTCCAGCTCCGCGGCGAAGCTTGTCAGCATGCGCTGTCCCCAGTCGCTGTCAGGTGCCAGCGCCAGGGCTTTGCGGTGCCCCTCAGCGACCGCCCGTTCGGCAACCTGGCGGGCTTCGTCCTCCGGCGACAAGGCAAACTGATAAAACCCCCCGGGGGCTCGCCGCTTATCCGGCAGGAAGTTCAGCGCCAGGGTGGTTACCTGGCCCGCCTCAGCGGCAACCGCAACAACCGACTCCTTCAGCAGCGGACCCACGATGAAGTCGGCACCGTCCACGATAGCGCGCCGATAGGCTTCCGCGGGGGCTAGCTGGCCGGTGTCATATACGGATATTTCCGGCCGGGTGGGCAGGCCCTGCAGGCCGAAGTGCGCCGCCAGGAAACCGTCCCGTATCGCCTCGGCCTGGAACTGCTGGCGCCCCGTTAGCGGCAGCAGCAATGCAACCTGCCGGGGGTAGTTCATCAACGCATCGAGATTATCCAGTACTTCCTGTAGCAGCACAGCGCTGGCGGGATGGAGCGGGTGCTGCAACCGCCACCGTTGCAGATTCTGCCGGAGCTGCGCCGGTTCGCTGCGCCCGGAATAGGCCAGGTAGCCCAATTCCAGCCAGCCGGCGACCAGCGGATCGTCCGGGAACACACCGGGCGCCAACGGCAAGCTAGCACCAGAGGTCTGCAGGCCACTCCAGATTGAGCGCTGGTTTTCCGTGACTTCAGTCGGCGTGGCTAAGCGCGCCTCCCGTTCCAGCAGCGTCACGATGGCTTCCTCGGCTCGCCCCAGCCGAAACAAGGCTTCCCCTCTGAGCAACAACAGTTGCGTGGCGTTTTGCGATTGTCCGATGTTGTCGACCCGGTCGAGCGCGGCGAGCGCGCGCTCGGGCTGGCCGCTCGCCAGCCGGACCTCGTCTGAGACCTGCGCCCAGAGCGGCAAATTTCTGGCATCTAGCGAAGCCTCGACCTGATCGAGAATTCTGCCCGCACCCGTCATGTCATTGGCCAAGTAAAGTTCACGGGCGGCGAGAATCAGGTAGCGTTGTCTGGCATTAGCCGATGCTTGC
>JAPUGB010000030.1 GCA_027293165.1 Gammaproteobacteria bacterium | reverse complement strand
AGGAGAAGAGATCTTCTACGGTCGGGCAGAGTTACTTGATGACCTGGCATTAGAAAGTCTGGATGGTCTTGCCCGGGTAGCTGAAGAGATGGAGCTGGACCTGAAGAAATCCTTAAATTTCACTCGTAACGGCGGACTGCCGCTGGGTTTCAGTCAAAACCTGGTCGGCACGGTATTCAGCCTGGAGGTGTTAGAGGACAGGGAGAACAGTCCAGTGATCGAACTTGAGGACGATCGGGTAGCCGTCGTGCATGTCACGAATCACCGGTTACCTGAGATCCGATCGCTGGAAGAAATGCGTGCCAGCATCAAAGACGTCCTGTTGCGTGAACAGGCCACGGCACATGCGCAGGACGCCGGTGCGAAGTTGTTGTCAAGTCTCCAGGGCGGAGCAGATTTGGCTGCGGCCGCCGCTGAACGGGGAATCGAGTTGCTCAGTACCAGCTTGCTTAGACGTGATGCCGAAGATTTTCAGGCAGATCTGCTGGCTGCTGTGTTCCGGACTCCCAAACCCGATGCCGGTGGTCCCGTCTATTCGAGCGTCGCGTTGTCAAACGGTGGTTTCGCCGTCTATCAGGTCATTGAAGTTGTGCCTGGACGGCCCGAGGATCTCCCCAGAGAGCAACGGGATGACGGCAAGGAATTTCTGGCACGCCAATCCGGCCAGACCCAGGCGGCGGCACTGGTCGCCGAACTTCGCCAGCAGGCGGACGTGACGGTTGCGCCAGATCTTTTTGAGGATCTCGATTCGTTTTGACGATTCCGGTCGCGTGAAATCCCTATGAAGCTGAAGTTGCATTGGCAAATTCTGATTGCGATTGTTCTGGCATCCGTTATTGGGTGGGCAGCAGGAGAAGACGGAGCCATTGCGGGTGTCCGTTTGTATCCCGTTTTCGATTTTCTAGGCACCTTATTCATCAATGCGCTGAAGATGTTGATCGTTCCGCTGATTGCGTCCTCGATTATCGTTGGGATAGCAGGCATAGGCTCAAAAGGTGATCTCGGGAAGCTGGGGGGGCAAACAGTAGCGTGCTACGCAGTGACAACGCTGTCAGCCATACTCGTCGGGTTAGTGTTGGTAAACATCGTTCGTCCCGGAATCGTCAACGGGGAACCCGCCGGGAAACTGCTCGCTCTTGAGGTGGATTCGGGCGCGGTAGCCGAACAAATAGGCGACAAAGGCGCTGCCGACGTTATCGAAGTATTTCTTCGCGCGGTTCCCCCGAACATCATTGATGCAGCTGGCAAGGGCGAGATGCTTGGCATCATATTTTTCTGCGTGCTGTTCGGGTTTTTCATGAGTCGCCTGGAACACGGTTTGGCCGAACCACTTTTCAATTTCTGGTCCGGGGTCTTCCAGGTGATGATGAAGATCACCGAGTGGGTGATGAAGTTTGCCCCAATCGGTGTGTTTGGCCTGGTTGCACGCGTCGTTGCGCGTACAGGTTTCGATGCGGCAAAGCCGTTACTTATCTTCGCCATCGTGGTACTGCTGGCGTTGGCGATTCATGTGTTCGTAACGTTGTCTCTGTTACTGAAATGGGTTGGCCGCGTTTCGCCGATGGCGGCTCTGCGAACCATGTCATCCGCAATGCTGATGGCTTTCTCCACTGCATCGTCGTCGGCGACGCTGCCGGTGACTTTGGAATGTTTGGAAAAAGGTGCCGGAGTGTCCAATCGCACCACAAGTTTCGTATTGCCGCTAGGTGCTACCGTGAATATGGATGGAACCGCGCTCTACGAGTGCATGGCGGCATTATTTCTGGCTCAGGCATACGGTTTGGAATTGGGATTTGTAACCCAGTTTTCCGTGGTTGTGGTCGCCCTGTTGACCTCTGTTGGGGTCGCGGGTATACCCTCCGCGTCGTTGGTGGCAATCGCCATCATTCTCGCGGCTATCGGGCTGCCGGTCGAAGCGATCGGTGTGCTCTTCGTGTTCGATCGGATACTCGATATGGCGCGTACCAGTGTCAACGTGTTTGGGGATTCTACTTGTGCGATCTTGGTAGCGCGTTTTCAGGGTGAGACCGGCATTCTCGAAAAGTGATTCGCGACACGGGAGTTTGGCCGTTCGTCGAATGGCCTATTGGTCGAAACTCATCCCCACCGTGCTATAGCCTGCATCGACGTACAGGATCTCGCCGGTGATGGCGGATGCAAGGTCCGAGCACATGAAAGCGGCAGCGTTGCCGACGTCTTCAATAGTTATATTTCGCCGTAGCGGTGCGGTGGACCGCACGTGTTGAAGCATTTTCCTGATACCGCTGACGCCGGCAGATGCAAGGGTTTTGATTGGGCCCGCCGATATACCGTTGACCCGGATCCCGGCAGGCCCGAGTTCGGCCGCCATAAACCGAACGTTCGCTTCCAGACTCGCTTTCGCGGGTCCCATGACGTTATAACTCGGCAGCGAACGCAATGCGCCGAGATAGCTAAGCGTCAGTAAAGCGCCGCCTGCCGGTAGCATGTCTCTGCCCGCCTTGGCGAGAGCTGCAAAGCTATAGCTGCTGATGTCATGGGCAACGGCGAAACCTTCCCGGGTTACCGATTCGAGATAGGTGCCGGCCAACTGGTCGCGCGGCGCAAACGCAACCGAGTGAACAATGACATCCACCGTGTCCCAGCGTTTCTTGAGGGAAGCAAACATTGCATCGATTTCACGGTCCTCGGCAACGTCGAGTGGCAGGCAAATATCCGATCCGAGACGGTCTGCCATTTGCTCAACACGCTCTTTGAGCTTGTCGTTCTGGTAGGTGAAAGCAGTCGATGCTCCCTCCCTGGCCATCGCCTGTGCAATGCCCCATGCAATCGATCGCTTGCTGGCCAGGCCAACAATCAGGCAGCGTTTATCCGTCAAAAATCCCATTCCCCATCCTTCGAATCTTGGAACCGATCGCGCTATTAGGCCTATTTTGACGCTGGCGTTCAACCCGCCACGATGGTCCCGAGTGAGCAGCTTTTGACGTTTTTGATGACTACTACCCCCCAGCCACCTCAGGTATCATCTGCCCGGGTATGGGTTTCCTGTGATGTTAACGATGAGCGCGGAGAGCAATTGGCTGGATAGTTCCAACGGCCGCGGACTGCTGCGGGAAGAGTCTGATCAGGTTGCGCGGGCACTTGAGAGTGTGTTCGGAGATTATCTGGTGCAGATCGGCTCCTGGGGTCCTCAGGACCTGTTTCTCAGGCATTCCAGAACCAGGCGCACTGTCCTGCTGGGTTGGAACCAGGCTGACTCTCCTGACGCAATGGTTTGCGCCGACTCGCTTGGAGTCGCGAGCGATAGCGTTGACGCTGTGCTGCTGCCGCATGTGCTGGAAACCGTATCGGACCCGATTGCAATTCTCCGCGAGGTTGATCGAATACTGCGTCCCGAAGGCCATATCGTTGTACTTGGATTCAACCCAGTGAGTTGGTGGGGCTGTCGCCACAGGATTTCCCGAACGGGCTATCCTCCGGAAACAAAGAGGCATATTCCTGAACGTCGTATGTCCGACTGGTTGCGCTTGTTGAACTTCACGATAAGTTATGCGTCGCGGTATTACCCGGTGGCACAGGCGGGGACGTCACTCGCGGGGCAGCAGCAACCCGTGATCCAAAAATGGCGAAACTGGAACGCATTCAATCCCGGTTACATGCTCGTTGCCTGCAAGGAATTGTTTACGTTGACGCTTGTTAGACCTAGTCCGCGACGCCGTACAAGTCTTGTGGGGGGGCTTGTGAATCCGACGACACGGAACGTTGCATGAGCGATGTGGAGGTCTATACCGACGGGGCTTGTCGCGGTAACCCCGGGCCGGGCGGATGGGGGGTGGTGATGTTCGCCAGTGGTCGACAGAAAGAATTGCGAGGCGGTGTCGCTGAAACTACCAATAATCGTATGGAGCTGACGGCTGCAATTCAGGGGCTTGCCGCGCTGAAACGAGCCTGCTCTGTGACCGTCTATACCGATTCGCAGTACCTACGTCGCGGAATCACCGAATGGCTGGAATCATGGAAGAATCGCGGCTGGCGTACCGCGGGGAAAAAGCCGGTCAAGAACGCTGATTTGTGGAAGGAACTGGCAGCACTGGCTGCGAAGCACGAGATCGAATGGTGCTGGGTAAAGGCCCATTCCGGAAATCCTGGCAACGAGCGAGCCGATCAATTGGCAAATCTCGGAGCGGAGGAAAACCTCTAAATTCGATGGTGATGACGTTGGCTAACTTCTATTGCAGGCCGAGCGAGACGCTACCATGAGACAGGTGGTGCTGGATACGGAGACCACGGGTTTGGAGTGGGAACAAGGACACCGGATCATTGAAATCGGTTGTGTCGAATTGGTTAACCGGCGCAAGACAGAGCAAACCTTTCATTGTTACCTGCAACCGGACCGTGAGATCGACGCAGCTGCAGAAGAGATTCACGGACTGTCAAATGAGATGCTGGCCGACAAACCGCTGTTCGCAGATATTGCCGAAGATTTTCTACGTTTCATCAATGGGGCGGAGTTGGTTATACACAATGCCACTTTTGACGTGGGATTTCTGAACCACGAACTGAAACTTGCCAGCAGCGACAGGGCGGGTGTTGAAGATATTTGCACTGTTTTGGACACCTTGATTCTGGCCCGTCAATTACATCCAGGCCAAAGGAACAGCCTGGATGCCCTTTGCAAGCGCTATAACGTCGACAATTCGCGGCGTGACCTGCACGGAGCACTGCTCGATGCACGGCTGCTGGCCGATGTCTACCTTGCTATGACCGGTGGTCAGGCGACACTATCGTTGGGCGACACGGTGGAGCGACCCGGCCAACGCGATTCGATAAAGGCCAATCGAATCGACCGCATGGGCCTGGATTTCAAAGTGCTCTATGCTACGGAGCGGGAGCTCATCGAGCACGAAAGCCAGCTAGATCTGATCGAGAATTCCAGCGAAGACGGCGTGCTCTGGCGTCGACTCGATTCTTGATACCATTGTCACCCTTTCAACCGGGCGCAAAACGCTCTGACGGGCGGCTTGGCGTGTCCAATAGCATGGATGCAGATTGCTCACCGGTAGTTTCGGGAACAATAGAATGAATCAGCCGTTCCACCTGGCATTTTGGGACAATTTTCTGGGTCAGTCATCGACCTGGTACAAGCTCACGATCATCGCTTTCCTGGTGATCAATCCGATCGTTGCCTTCGTTGCGGGACCATTCATAGCCGGTTGGTTACTGATCTTTGAATTCGTCTTCACGCTAGCCATGGCGCTGAAATGCTATCCGCTACAGCCCGGCGGCCTGATAGCAATGCAGGCAGTTATCATCGGTTTAACGACGCCAGAGTCGGTATACCAGGAAACGGTGCATAATTTCCCGGTCATCATGCTGCTGATGTTTATGGTGGCCGGTATCTATTTCCTCAAGGAGATGCTGTTACTCGTATTTACGAAAATTCTTCTCGGTATACGTTCCAAAAAACTACTTTCCCTCTTGTTTTGTGCCCTAGCCGCCGTTCTGTCGGCGTTTCTGGATGCGTTGACCGTCATCGCAGTAGTCATTTCCGTATCCGCAGGCTTCTACGGCATCTACCACAAGGTTGCTTCCGGAAAAGGCTACGATCACAGTCACGACGAGACAGATGACGCTCAGGTCCACGAATTGCACCGCGAGGATCTGGACCAGTTCCGCGCGTTTCTTCGCAATCTGATGATGCATGCGGCGATCGGTACCGCCCTTGGCGGTGTCACCACTTTGGTGGGCGAGCCGCAAAATCTGTTGATTGCCAAAGAAGCCGGTTGGGATTTCATGGAGTTCTTTTACCGTATGGCACCGGTCTCGATGCCGGTCCTGGTTGTGGGCCTTCTGACTTGTTTGCTTCTCGAGACGTTTAAATGGTTTAGTTACGGAGTCGAGCTGCGACCGGCGGTCCGTGACATATTGCGAGATTTCGATCGGCATACATCAGAGCGCCGGACCACGCGTGATAAGGCAATTATCATAGCTCAGGCATTAACGGCGGTTTTTCTTGTCGTGGCGCTGGCCAACCATCTTGCCGAGGTGGGCATGATCGGCCTGGCCGTTATTGTGCTCGCCACAGTTTTTACCGGAGTTACGGAAGAACATCGGATTGGGCACGCGTTCCAGGAAGCTTTGCCGTTTACCGCCTTATTGGTTGTGTTTTTTGTAATAGTAGCGGTAATCGATCAACAGGAATTGTTTACTCCGGTAATTGATGCCGTTCTTGCTTTAGAGCCGGACCTTCAGGGATCGATGTTTTATCTGGCGAACGGCGTGTTATCGATGATCAGCGACAACGTGTTTGTCGCAACGGTGTACATCTCGGAAGTCAAGGAAGCTCTGCTGGCCGGCGATATTTCGCGTGAGCAGTTCGATATCTTAACGATTGCAATAAACACCGGCACCAACATACCGAGTGTAGCAACCCCGAACGGCCAGGCCGCGTTTCTGTTTCTGTTGACGTCCGCATTAGCGCCTTTGATCCGATTGTCTTATGGACGCATGGTATGGATGGCCTTGCCTTATACGGTGACGATGACCGCGACCGGGTTCTGGGCCGTAACCGTTCTGCTGTAATATGACATATCGCGCTTTTTTTGCGCCAGCCTTGGCGGATAATACCGTCCAGCGGAGCTGGCGTGCACAGGCAGTTCCAGCGCATTAAAATAATTGCTGCTCATGCGAGAATCAGAAGAATCAATTATCGGCGTGGTCGGTCTCGGTTACGTGGGCCTTCCTCTGGCGGTCGAGTTCAGTAAGCACTTTTCAACCGTCGGCTATGACATCGATGCTGAACGTATCGCGAGGCTGAACTCTGGCACTGATACAACACGGGAAGTGGACGATGCCGAGCTCGCGGCGGCGAACAACCTGCGCTTTACTGACAGATTGGATGAAGTGAGTGACTGCAACGTCTATATCGTCACGGTACCAACGCCCATCGATTCTGCGAAACGGCCTGACCTGACCGCGCTAAAAAGCGCCAGCCGCGCGGTAGGGGAGGTTCTCAACAAAGGGGATGTGGTCGTCTTTGAATCGACCGTATATCCGGGTGCGACTGAAGAGGATTGCGCGCCAATTCTGGAGTCCACGTCCGGCCTCAAGCTGAATCGGGACTTCTACCTGGGCTACAGCCCGGAACGCATCAATCCCGGTGACAGGAAGCACCGCCTGACCGACATCAGTAAAATCACTTCGGGCTCGACACCTGAGGCGGCAAGTTTTGTCGATAGCCTGTACCGGAAGATTATTGGGGCGGGCACTTACCGGGCTTCGAGCATTCGCGTGGCGGAAGCGGCAAAAGTTATCGAGAACACTCAACGCGATGTCAATATTGCGCTGATCAACGAACTGGCGATGATATTCAATCGCATGGGCTTGGATACCCGCGAAATTCTCGATGCGGCCGGCACGAAGTGGAATTTCCTGAATTTCCGCCCCGGCCTTGTCGGGGGGCATTGTATCGGAGTCGATCCTTACTACCTGACACATAAGTCTCAGGAATTTGGCTACCATCCGGACATGATCCTTGCGGGCCGACGCATAAACGACAACATGGGTATCCACGTGGCGGCTGAAGTAGTCAAGCTCATGGTCAAGCGTGGGATTTCGATGCCCGATGCACGAATTTTGATTATGGGCATTACGTTTAAGGAGAACTGCCCCGACGTTCGTAATACGAGGGTTATTGACCTGATCTCAGAGCTGCAAACGTACGGGTCTCAGGTCGAAATATATGACCCGTGGGCAGATATCGAAGCGGTCGCGGATGAATACGGTATCAGCATCACCAACGAGATTCCGGATGGGGGCCAATACGATGCCGTTGTAGTGGCCGTTGCCCACAAAGAATTTCGAGAGATGTCACCAGCCGAGATTCATGCCCTGGGGAAGCCCGTGCACGTCGTCTACGACATCAAGTATGTCCTGCCGCTTGAAGAAGTTGATGGGCGCCTTTGATTCAATAGATATGGGGCAGCAGTGAAAGTTCTGGTTACCGGGGCTGCCGGTTTCATCGGTTTTTTTGTTGCCAAACGCCTGCTTGAGCGGGGCGATGAAGTAGTCGGCCTGGATAACCTGAACGACTATTATGACGTCAGGCTTAAATATGCGCGTCTTGCGCTAATCGAATCCGATCCGTTATTTAAATTCTTAAAAATGGATCTCGAAGACAATGACGGAATCGCCGGATTGTTTGAGCAGGATGGGTTCGACCGGGTCGTGCACGTGGCAGCACAGGCCGGTGTCCGGTATTCGCTGGAGAATCCGCGGGCATATATTGACAGTAATATCGTGGGTACGCTGAACGTCCTGGAGGGATGCAGACACCACGGGATTGAGCATCTGGTCTATGCATCTTCGAGTTCCGTTTACGGTGCCAATACCGATATGCCGTTCTCGATCCACCAGAATGTCGACCACCCCTTGTCGTTGTATGCCGCATCCAAAAAATCGAACGAGTTAATGGCACACACCTATTCCAGTCTGTACGGGATACCAACGACCGGTCTACGCTTTTTCACCGTGTATGGGCCATATGGCCGGCCTGATATGGCGCTGTTTATGTTTACAAAAAGTATCATCGAAGGCAAACCGATCGACGTATTTAACTATGGGAACCACCGACGCGATTTCACCTACATCGATGACATTGCCGAAGGTGTGGTCCGAATTCTCGACCGGGTGGCAGAGCCGGATCCCGACTGGGATTCAAATGCTCCTGATCCGGGGACCAGCAGGGCACCCTACCGGATCTATAACATCGGCAACAGCCAACCCGTCGAACTGATGCGTTATATCGAGGTTTTGGAGAAATGCCTGGGGCGCAAGGCAGAACGGCGGCTATTACCGATGCAACCCGGAGATGTGCCGGATACCTATGCCGACGTTACCGATCTGATGGATGTGATCGGCTATCGCCCAAGTACATCGGTTGAAGAGGGCGTTGCACGATTCGTAGAATGGTATCGAGAGTTTTACGCTATCGACTCGTAGTATTCGCTGCTTCCCGCGATTAAGCCGACGAGGAATCCTGGGTGGACATTCCCGCGATAAATGAAGATCCTCAAGAGACCCCTGCGTGGCAGGAGCTGCAGCGGCACGCAAACGATTTTGAGAAAATCCGCCTAACTGAACTTTTGGACCAGGACCAGGATCGATTCAGTCAATTCTCTTTGCAGGTCGATGAATTGTGTGTGGACTATTCCCGCAACCTGTTAACGCAGGAAACAATCCGACTGCTGCTCAACCTGGCGGAACAGCGGCATCTGGAGCAGTGGATCGTTGCGCTGGTTTCCGGCGCTCCCGTCAATACGACCGAGTCACGACCTGCACTTCATACAGCCCTCCGCAATCGATCGGGCGATCCTGTCGATGTGGCAGGTCGCAATGTTATGCCGGAGATCGAATCCGAACTGGCCGCCTTTTTAAAGTTTGCCCGTGATATTCAGACGGGTGACTGTGTCGGCCATACGGGTGGGCGGTTCAACACGATTGTGAATCTGGGAATCGGTGGCTCTGATCTGGGCCCGGCGATGGTGACCACGGCCCTGAGCGATTTCCGGAATCCCGGCATTGAAGCGTATTTTGTGTCGGGTACGGATGGCATTCAGCTCGATCAGGTCCTTCGGCAGGTGGACCCGGCGACCACACTGTTCATCATTTCATCCAAAAGCTTTACCACTCCGGAGACGAGGCTAAACGCGATTACGGCCCGTGATTGGATCGTTCAGCATCTGACGGGCGACGCGGTAGGAGCCCATTTTGCGGCTGTGTCTGCCAATCAGGCAGCCACGGTTGAGTTTGGTATCGATCCGTCGCGATCCTTTAAGATTTGGGATTGGGTCGGGGGACGTTATTCATTGTGGTCGGCAATCGGTGTGTCGATAGCTATTGCTACCAGTCCCTCGATATTCGTGGAGCTACTGGAAGGCGCCTACGCCATGGATAGGCATTTTCAAACGGCGCCGGCCGCGGCGAATCTACCGGTGCTGTTGGGATTGATCGCGGTGTGGAATCAGAATTTTCGTGGCATTACCGATCACGTCATCCTGCCCTACCACCAAAGACTAGCCGCCTTTCCAGCCTACCTGCAGCAGTTGGAAATGGAAAGCAATGGCAAAAGCGTCAGGCGCGATGGTCAGCCCGTCGATTATTCTACGGCGGTTTCGGTCTGGGGTTCGTTGGGGGCCAACGCTCAGCACTCTTTTGCGCAACTTCTGCATCAGGGTACTCAGCGGATCAGTGTCGATTTTATCGCCGCAGTTCGCGACGCTGAAGGGCATGAGAATCAACATTTGCAGACCCTGTCGAATATGCTTGCCCAGGCGGATGCTCTGGCCCGCGGTCAGTCCCGCCAGCAGGCCCAGTCTGGCCGTGAGGGACGAGGCGTTGCCGGGCCAGACCCCCAATCGTTGTTGCCGCATCTGGTTCATCCAGGGAACCGCCCCAGTACGATTCTGTTGTTGCGTGAACTAAATGCCCGCAGTGTAGGGATGCTGATCGCACTTTATGAGCACAAGGTTTTCGTGGAAAGCGTTATATGGGGCATCAATGCGTTTGATCAGTGGGGAGTTGAGCTTGGCAAACACCTGGCTGAATCCTACGCTGGAGCCCTGGTTGGCCGCGGCAAGAACGATCAGATAACGAACGTCGCTCAATTGATTCAAAAATGGCGAGAGAAATAGATAATGAATAGAATCACTGCCCTGCTTTACTACTCTCCCAACTGGTTGCTCCGACGATGAAAATAACCATTCATGGAACCGGGTATGTTGGCCTTGTAACTGGCTCATGCCTTGCCGATGCAGGCAATCGCGTCATCTGCGTTGATGTGGATGAGGATAAGGTTCAGGCGTTGAACGAAGGCAGGATACCGATTTACGAACCTGGCTTAGAAGACATCGTGACGAGAAACATTGGCGCCGGAAGACTTACATTCACAATGGACATCCCGGAGGCAGTCCGGAGCAGCCTGTTTCAATTCATCGCTGTCGGTACTCCACCGGACGAGAATGGCGCAGCCGATATGCAATATGTTCTGGAGGTGGCCCGGGCTGTCGCTGAATCGATGGATGACTATAAAGTCCTCGTTACCAAGTCTACCGTGCCTGTCGGAACTGCCTCGAAGGTACGCAGCGAAGTCGAAGTGGTGCTCGAACACCGCGGCATGGATACAGAATTCGACGTCGTTTCAAATCCGGAGTTTCTTAAGGAGGGCGCCGCGGTTTCCGATTTCATGAAACCTGACCGCATTGTTGTAGGCACAGACAGTCCGCGGGCAGAGCGCCTGTTGCGCGCGTTGTATGAGCCATTTAATCGGAATCACGACCGGCTGATCTCCATGGATGTGCAGTCGGCAGAGCTTACCAAGTACGCGGCAAATGCGATGCTGGCAACGAAAATCAGCTTCATGAATGAACTGGCAAATATGGCGGAGGTGTTTGGCGCCGATATTGAAATGGTCAGGATAGGCATCGGATCCGACCCTCGAATTGGTTACGAATTTATTTACCCAGGGTGCGGGTACGGTGGATCGTGTTTCCCTAAAGACGTGCGGGCACTGGCCAACGCGGCAGAGCAGTCTCAGTACGAGCCGGAACTGATCCGGGCGGTGGAGAACGTAAATGATCGCCAGAAACACGTGCTGTTCAAAAAAATCATGCAGCATTTCGGCAATGCCATCGACGGCAAAACCCTCGCGTTATGGGGGCTCGCTTTTAAACCGAATACTGACGATATGCGCGAAGCTCCCAGC
The DNA here is from genome assembly GCA_027293165.1 of Gammaproteobacteria bacterium. Classification (GTDB taxonomy): domain Bacteria; phylum Pseudomonadota; class Gammaproteobacteria; order Steroidobacterales; genus JAPUGB01. The sequence goes on along the minus strand of JAPUGB010000030.1, from coordinate 1,564 downwards.
CGGGCGTTGATGGAGGCTTGCTGGGCCGAGGGAGCGTCCATTCGTGCCTATGATCCGAAGGCGCGGGCAGAGGCGCGGCGAATTTATCCGGACCGCGACGCCCTCGAGCTATGTGAATCTGCCGAGGAAGCGCTTGCAGACGCCGATGCGCTGGTCATCGTCACCGAATGGAACGAATTTCGCAGCCCGGATTTCGTCACGATACGCGAGCGACTTAGCGATCCGGTCATCTTTGACGGACGTAATCTGTACGATCCTGTTTTCGTCCGGGAGCATGGCATTACTTACTATGGCATTGGTCGCGGGGGCCCGGACTAGCAGGCTGTTGAAAAACCCTCAGACGGCGCACTACTGCGTTAAGAATCGACTCAAAATGCTCGTGTACTGGCGTGTACACTCCGCTTTTTCGCCGATTCTTGCCTTGTCCTGCACTCGCCTGAGTCTTTTACAACAGCCTGCTAGGAGCGATCGGGCGAAAATCCGGCGCATCGCTCCAACGTTTTAGATTTGGTGGGCGATGCTGGGCTCGAACCAGCGACCTCTGCCGTGTGAAGGCAGCGCTCTCCCACTGAGCTAATCGCCCGACGTGCATGGATGCACTAGTGTCGCGGAGGACATGGATGTCCGGGAGCGACCGACGGCCATCATCGTACACGCAGAAATCCGATCGGGCAAAAGTTCGATGTCCGGACGATCCGGGTCCTAGGCTAGTATCTCGATATATATGCGCTGGCAAGAATCAGTTTGCCGTAGCGCCGATACCGCCCACTGAGACGATCGACCGGTACCGCATCGCATTTTGCTGTATGGGCGATCGCCTCGTATCGGTCCGAATCATCGACCAGCCGCACTTCGATCTCCGTAAAATCGATAAATTCGCGCGTCAGTGGCCACATGCACTTGTAGATGCTTTCCTTGATACTGAAGAGCAGCTTTGCGCGGTAGCCTATGTCTTCACCGTCGTCGACGCGGCCGATTTCCTCAGGTCGGCAAATGGATGCGATCAGACAGTCTTCAATGGGATCCGCAAATTCCATATCCAGCCCGATGCCCAGAAAAAGATCGCTTGCAGCCACGGCGGCTGCGGCATGGTCGCCAGCGTGCGAGATGCTGCCGATGAAGCCGGCCGGCCATAAGGGCTCGCGGTGCTTGCCACGACCGACCGGGCCCGGCGGCTGACCGAGCATCGACAGCGCAAGCCGGGCGCAACTGCGTCCATGCTGAAACTCCTGGAGTCGCCGTGCCACCATTTGCGCGGTGAACCGTTCCTCTTCAGGGTACAGATCGACATTCGCCGGCACCGATTCGGAGAACACGCTCCGGACCTCGTCGGGGAACAACGGCTCGAGAATTCCATCGGCGTCCGATTTCATGTGGTTTGGATCCATCAACGCAGTTTGCCAAGCTCTGGCTGATCTGCCAATGGCCGATTTTGGTAGAATTCCCAGCCTCTCTAGCCGCGTTTCAGCCGCGATGCCGCCCAAAACCCGATTTGCCCCAAGCCCCACCGGCGATCTGCATATAGGTAGCGTGCGTACAGCGTTGTTCTCGTGGCTATATGCCA
>JAPUGB010000003.1 GCA_027293165.1 Gammaproteobacteria bacterium | reverse complement strand
GCGGCAGCCGCTGCGAATTGAGTGATAGCGGCTCCGCTGCCAGCGCTGAGGATGACATAGACCGAGTTACCCTGAACCCGTGTTCGATAAGGAACCATTTTGTCGAGATTCAAAACCACGCGGGTGCGGCCGCCGGCTTCGGCTACCAGCACCGTGTCCAGGGCGCCGATGTTGACATCCCTTCGCCGGCTGCCCAGTGCCAGGCCGGTATCGGCCAGGTCCAGGGCAATTCGCGCCGGTTTGTCGATCGTAAAAGTCAGCGGCTTGGGAGCCGGTTTCGACAGCACCAGCCGCAACTGGATCTCGTTGCCCGGCAACGCCTGAACCTCTATATCAATCAAACTGTTGCTCGGTTCCTGAGCAATCGCGGTTCCCAGACTCCAGGTCGAAATAACCAGGATCTGGACCAGCGCCATCCATGCCCCCCTAAACGTTCCGGGACCGGACACTTTTCCCTGTTTCGGCCTAGATGTGTTCATGTCTGAAATTACTCCCAAAGACTCTGAAGGCGAGTCAGTCACTCAGCCCGATCGCGGCGGAGCGTTTGAAAAAGCCCCCGATCCCATCGGAAACCAGCTCCTCTAAACTGATCTCTGCATCACTGATGGCTATGACGCGGCCGTCGTTCTGGCCCAGGTAGTTGCCGGCAATTACGCGGTGCACCAATCCATCCAGGGTCTGCACCAACGCGAAGGTTTTGCCGGATCTATCGAGGGTGCCCACCATGTCCAGCGTGTCCAACGGAAACTGCTCGAGGTATTCCTTGTTGCGATTTTCGACCGGCTGAGGTCCGGCAATGTTGCCCGGCGCATTCGGCTGATCCGGCATAAACGGCGAGCGCAGATCGCCCGCCTGATAGGCAAAGGTGTCGTAGGGTTTGATCTGCGGCAACGGCTCAATGCGCCCGCCCGGGCGAGCTTTTACGTCATCGATATACTCCAGCAAATCCGCCGATCCGCCAGCACATGCCGCAACGCCGAGCGCCGCAATACCCAGTAGTAGACACCTAAAACATTGGCAGAGCTTTTCCATCAGGTGCGTCCCGCCGGCGGCTGATCCTGATCGGCATCGTCCATGTATCGGTACGTCTTGGCGATAACGTCAAGGACCAGATTGTCAAAATCCATCTCCGCGCCCGTTTCAGAGGTAATTTGGATATCGTGCAACGTCACGATACGCGGCAGCGCCGCGATTTCGCTGACAAAGTCCCCAAATTCATGGTAGCTGCCGTCCAACCGGATCTTAATCGGCTTCTCGGCGTAGAAATCCTTTTGAATCTCATCCATGGGCTGAAATAGTTTTTCTTCCAGTCCGGCCCCAAGCCCGGTTTGTGAGATGTCAACCAGCAGGTTCGGAATCTCGGTCTTGCCGGGCAGCTGGCGCAACATGGTGCCGAATGACCTCTCGATTTCGGCTAACTGTTGCTGGTACGCATCAAAGTTGGCTGCTTTGCGCTGCTTCGCTTCAAACGACATTCTGAGCTCAAGCTCCTGCGCCTCGGCACGTTCCAGCACGGGCATTTTGAGTTCGTAGACGAAGTAGTAGTAACCAACGCCAGTCGCCGCGATAAACACCAGAGCAACGAACGCGGCGCGGAAGAGTAACGGCCAACGTCCGATGTCATTGAGATCCAGGTTGCGAATTTCTTCGATGATATTCGCGTTCATGAGTCCATCTCCGAATTTGTAACAACCTGGAGGGCGGTAACGGTAAATTCGCTGGCGTTCTTATTTGAACCGCTGCGGTCGTCTTTGACCTCCACCACTTCAAGGTCGGGGTTCAAAAACCATTCCGATTTATCCAGGTTCCGCATGAATGCTGACACACGGGTATTCGACTCGGCCATGCCTTTGATCTCCAGACGCCGGCCGCTCTGTTTCACAGAAATCAGATAGACGCCATCGGGTAACGCGCGCACGAGTTCATCGAATACATGCACGATTTCCGGCCGACTCTGCTGCAGTTGCTCAATGATCTTCATCCTCGCCACGAGCCGGTCCTTTTCTTTCTCCAGATCGAGAATTTCAGCAATTCGCTGGTCCAGCGTTTTGATCTCGATCTCGAGCAGGTTGTTCCTTGCGTATTGGGCATCGATGATGGTGCTCATCGTGAACGAACCCAAAAACGTGAACAATGCGGCGATGCCAAACGCGACCCCCGCTGAAATATAGAACTGATTGCGGATCTGCGCCCGCTGTTCGTCTCTCCACGGTAATAGATTGATGCGTGGCATATCAATCAAAGCTCCGTAACGCGAGACCACAGGCGGTCAGTAATGCGGTTGAATCGTGGGTGACGCCCTGCGACTTGGCCTTGGATGAAATCTTCATCTGGCCGAGGGGATCGCCAACCTCGGTCGGAATGCCAACCTTGCTGGAAATCAGATCAGCCACACCGGGAATATTGGCGCAACCACCGCATACCAGAATCTGATCCGGCTGCTCACGGCCACCGCCCGACGCCAGGAAAAACTGCAGCGATCGGCTAACCTGTTGGGTCATGTCATCGACGAACGGATCCAGGACCTCGGGCTGATAGTTGCTGGGCAGGCCCCCTTCTTTCTTGGCGCGACCCGCGTCCTCCAGGCTCAGGCCGTAGACACGCATGATCTCTTCGGTCAACTGCTGTCCGCCAAAATTGAAATCCCGCGTGTAGATAACACGCAGGTCCTGCAACACGCTGAACGTGGTGCTGCTGGCGCCGAAATCGACCACCGCAACCAGATGGTCCATACCGCTTTCCGGCATCTGGTGGGTCATCAGGTTACAAGCGTTTTCTAGTGCGAAGGCTTCGACGTCTACGACACGTGCCTTCAGGCCGGCAGCTTCAACAGCGGCGCGTCGCTGGTCAACGTTCTCGGTGCGGGTCGCGACCAGCAGCACGTCCATCATGTCCGGATCGTTCGCGTTTTCACCCATGACCTGGAAGTCGTAGCTCACCTCTTCCATTGGAAAAGGAATGTACTGGTCTGCCTGAATCTCGACCTGCGATTCCAGTTCGTTATCTCCGAGATTGCTAGGCATCTGAATAACTTTGGTGATTGCCGCGTCGCCGTTGATTGCGATCGCCACATCCTCGGTGTTGGTAGCCGCTCGTTTGATTGCACGGCGCACCGCTTCGCCGACGGCTTCCGCATCGACGATGGTTTTTTCATTGATCGAATTCGGCGGAGAGGGCTCTGCCGAGTAACACTCGACCCGATAACTCCTGCCACTTTGCGTCAATTCGATCAACTTGATCGACGACGTTGTTATGTCAAGTCCGATAACAGACCTGGCCCGCGACCAAAACATCCCGTAATTCCCTTTTCAGTCGAGCGCTTGCGCGCACAAATTGGCTCGACGTGAGGCAGCCAATTTAACTATATATGATCGAAAATAGCATCAAATATCTGATTCAAATGTGATTTCGATCACGCTTAGACTAATCGTTTACTTTGGCAGTGCGTAGCCAGCCAGACGCGGTTCCGGCGGACGGCAACAGCCGAACGGCGTCCGGATACCGCTAAGGGGCGGAGATACAGTCCCAGAAGGGGTGCAGTCCATGGCGTGAAAGGTTCCACCCGTGGCCTGGCAGCCCCGCTGTCCTGGGTTGTACTGGCGGTGACAATCATCCTGTGATTGCCGTAGACCGCTGAGTGCCCCTTAGACCGGTGGCTTTGCGTCCCCACCTTTCGGTGGGTTTGCCTAAAAATCCCGCGTAATATGCATAATCGACCCGCGCAAGGCAAGGGACTGGATCAGGTTTAATGAGGAAGTTTCTAATTTGGCTATTTCCAATACTGGCGGGGGCTCTGGCGACGCTCGCTATTGGGACCGTGGCAACCGGATTAGCCGCCTACTATTACCTGCAGCCTGGGCTGCCGTCCGCAGATACGATTCGGGACGTGGAGCTGCAGATTCCCCTGCGAGTCTATTCCCGCGATGGGCGGTTAATCGCGCAACTGGGCGAAAAACGCCGCACGCCGATTCAATTCGATGATATTCCCGAGGTCGTCGTTAACGCTTTTCTGGCGGCCGAGGATGACCGATTTTTTGAGCACCCCGGATTCGACTACCAGGGCATCGTCCGTGCCGGCATTAACCTGCTGCTCACCGGTTCCCGCAGTCAGGGCGGCAGCACCATCACGCAGCAGCTGGCCCGCGAGTACTTCCTGACCCGCGATCGCACCTTCGTGCGTAAAGCCAAGGAATTGATCCTTGCTATCCAGATCGAAAGCGAATTCAGCAAGCAGGAAATTCTCGCGCTATACCTAAACAAGATCTTCCTGGGCCAGCGGGCCTACGGCGTCGCAGCAGCGGCAGAAGTCTATTTTGGCGAATCGCTGGACGAACTCAGCATGGCGCAGGCGGCAACCATTGCTGGCCTGCCTGCGGCGCCGTCAAGGTTGAACCCGGTTTCCAACCCGGCGTTGGCCCGGGAACGCCGCGCTTATGTGCTACGCCGGATGTTTGAGTTGGATTTCATCGATCGAATTGAGTTCGAAATTGCGATGGCAACGCCGATGGAATCTCGTTTGCATGGGCCAAAGCTTGACCTGCAGGCTCCCTACGTCGCCGAAATGGTCCGTCGCGAGATGATCCTGCGTTATGGCCCCAGCGCATATACCAAAGGCTACAAGGTAGTGACGACTATCGATAGCCGACTGCAGGCCGACGCCCAGATGGCGCTGCGCGTGGCGCTGCTCGAGTACGACCGGCGCCACGGCTATCGCGGCCCGGTCGCCAGTGCATCAATCGATGAGATTCTGAACCCAAGTGCCGCACCCGATGCCGACGGTCTCGATGCTGGCAACGATGAGCCGACGGAAACGTTTGAAGCCGGCGGCGACCTGCTGGCGAAAGCAACGCTGGAACCGGCGCCAGGCGCGTCCGGACCAGTTGATCCGGACCAAGCGCTGCAGACCTATCTTGACGGGTATCCGGATTACCGGGATTTGCATCTGGGATTCGTTATTGAGCTGACGGAAAACACTTTGGACGAACCCCCGGCAAAAGCTGCCGAAGCCTCAATCGAGGACGAATGGTCTAACGCCTCGGCACTCATTTATATAAGGAATATCGGCCGCGTGCAGGTGCCATGGACAGGACTGGCGTGGCCCCGATATGTCAACGACAACATCATATCCGGGCCGCCGTTGTCGGTCCATGAAGTGCTGAGTCCGGGCGACATCGTTCACCTGCTGAATACCGCCGACGAGGGCTGGCTGCTGGCCCAGATGCCCGAGGTGCAGGGCGCTTTGGTTGCACTGGATCCGCAGGACGGCGCCACCGTTGCGCTGACCGGCGGTTTCGACTTCTATGTCAGCAAATTTAATCGGGCCGCGCAGTCAAAGCGCCAACCGGGGTCTTCGTTCAAACCGTTTATCTATTCGGCGGCCCTGGAAAACGGGTTTACTCCGGCGACGATCGTCAACGACGCGCCGGTGGTGTTTGACGATCCTACGCTGGAAGAAATCTGGAAGCCGAAGAATTATTCGGGGCGCTTCTATGGGCCAACACGCCTGAGGGAAGGCCTGGTCCGATCCATGAACTTGGTTTCAGTACGCGTGCTACTTAGAACCGGGATCGGCAATGCACTCCAGCACATCAAACCCTTCGGCTTCCCCGACAGCGCACTGCCGCGCGACCCGTCGCTTGCCCTGGGCAGCGGTGGCGCATCGCCATTGGACATGGCGGCAGGATTCGCGGCTTTCGCCAGCGGTGGTCATCGCATCGACCATTACCTTATCGAACGCATCGAGGGCCCGAACGGGCGGATTTTTTTCCAGCGAGATCCCCGCTACGTGTGCGACGAATGTCCGCCCGAGTGGTTTGACTCGCGAGAACAAGCGCCCCCGAATGTTTCAGCGCTAGCTGATCTGCTACCGCAGCGAGTTAACGCACCGCCAATTGCGGACGAGGAATTGGCTGAGCTCATGGGTGAGGCGCAACCCGCGCCTCTGCCGCCACTCGGCCTGGAGATACCCGCCTACACAGACGCGGTAGCAATGATGGACCACGCAACGGACTGGCGCCCGGTTGCAGCCGAAACAACGGAGTTTTTCAGCGGCCGCAATCAGGCCGTGCGCATCGTCACGCCCCAGAATGCATACATCGTTTACGACATGATGCGCGACGTAATTCGTCGGGGAACCGGACGGCGCGCACGGGAACTCGGGAGAAGAGACCTGGCGGGCAAGACCGGAACCTCCAACGATCGTCGTGACGCCTGGTTCAGTGGCTTCAATCGCGAGCTGGTAGCAGTGGCTTGGGTCGGCTTTGATGTCGAACGCTCGCTCGGCGCCGGCGAAGAGGGCAGTCGCACTGCTTTGCCGGTCTGGAAATATTTCATGGCTAAAGCGTTGGAAGATGTGCCAGAAGTGCCGCTGCCGCAACCTCCAGATATCGTCACGGTGCGGATTTCACCTGAGACTGGATTAGTCACATCGGCGGCAGATGCTGATGCTATATTCGAGATTTTCCGCGATGGACATGTACCGGAACTCCAGGCAGAAGATACCAGCAGCGCCGGTTTCGGCAGTACCATATACGACGACGACCAAGATCTTTTCTGATCCCGATCCGGATCAAACAGGCAAAACCTTTTCCAGATTCAAGGTGAGCAAACAGCGAAACTCACAGTCCGAAAATCTTCGGAGCATTGTCGCGCAGGAAGCGGCTCGGCTGATCCAAGATCATGGCCTCGAAGATTTCCGTGCGGCGAAAGACAAAGCGGTGGAGCGCCTTGGCGCCCGTAGTCGGCGTTCGCTGCCGACCAACCGGGAAATCGAGCTTGCTCTGGCGGAACGGCAACGGATTTTCCGGAGTGATCAACATTCCCTAATGCTGTTGCGTTTTCGGGAAACCGCGGCAACAGTCATGCGACGGCTGCAGGAATTCCAGCCGCGCCTGGTCGGTGCGGTGTTGAGCGGTCACGCTACCGAACATTCGCCGGTCGATCTGCACCTTTTCAGTGACGCCGCAGAGTCGGTCGGCGAATACCTCTGTTCCCAGGATATCGCGCATCAGCCGATGCAACGCCGGTATCGGCTCCGGCGCAATTCGCTCATGTTCTTCCCGGGCTACCGGTTCTGCTTTTCCGGGATCAGGATTTCCGCGACGGTGTTTCCAGAACGCCGCCAGGGTCATGCGCCACTGAGCCCCGTTGATGGCAGGCCCATGCGACGAGCGACGCTTGGCCAAATCGAACGGCTATTGAAAAACTGTTGAGGCACCATTCCGGACGGGCAGTAGGCTCGCGATTCAACCGGCCTATCGTTTTTTGATCGGGGTGTAATCTCGCTGTGGGGAGCCGATATACAACTGTCGCGGGCGTCCAATCCGGGTTTCGGGGTCAACGATCATCTCCTGCCAATGCGCGACCCAGCCTACGGACCGCGCAATAGCAAACATTACCGTGTACATCGATGGCGGTATACCGAGGGCCCGGTAAATGACGCCTGAATAAAAATCGACATTCGGGTACAGCTTCTTTTCCAGAAAGTAATCGTCCTCCAGTGCGATTTCTTCTAATTTCAGGGCCAGGTCGAACACCGGGGTATCGGTCTGCCCTATTTGATTCAACACCCTGTGGCACATCTCCCGAATAATGGTGGCGCGCGGGTCAAAGTTCTTGTAGACACGGTGCCCGAAACCCATTAAACGGAATGGATCGGCCTTATCCTTCGCCCGCTCAACGAAGGTGGCAATGTTCTTCGCTGAACCGATTTCCTCCAGCATGGCCAGTACCGCTTCGTTTGCGCCACCATGAGCCGACCCCCACAGCGCGGCAATGCCCGATGCGATTGCCGAATACGGATTGGTCCCTGAACTTCCCGCCAGCCGTACCGTTGAAGTCGAACAGTTTTGCTCGTGGTCAGCGTGCAAAATGAACAGTAGATCCAGCGCCTCAGCTGCAATCGGATCTACCTCGTAACGCGCCGCCGGCACAGCAAAAAACATCCTGAGCAAATTGCTGGTGTAATCCAAGCTGTTGCGTGGATACATGAATGGCTGGCCCAGTGTGTGTTTGTAAGCGGCCGCCGCAATCGTAGGCAGCTTGGCGATAATGCGGTGGGAAAATATTTCCCGTTGACGCGCATCGTAAATATCCATCGTGTCGTGATAGAAAGCCGCCATCGAACCGACCACGCCAGCTACCATGGCCATAGGATGCGCGTTGGTGTGAAAACCGTTGAATAACCTCAACAGCGTTTCGTTCATCATGGTGTGGGTGCTGATCGAGTGGGTGAACGCATCCAGCTGAGTCTGGCTGGGTAACTCGCCGTGCAGCAACAAATAAGAAACCTCCAGAAAGCTGCTCTTTTCCGCCAGTTGCTCGATCGGGTAACCGCGATACAGCAATACGCCCTGTTCCCCATCAATGTAGGTGATCGTGCTTGAGCAACTCGCGGTAGATGCAAACCCCGGATCGTACGTGAATACGCCCTTTTCCGGGTAAAGCGAGCCAATTTCAATGACGTCGGGACCAATGGTTCCCGATCTCACGTCGAGTTCGATTTGCGCTCCGGTGCTGTTGTCCTGCAAAGAAAATTTTCTGCTGGTCATGTTGGTGTTGTCCGGCACACAAACGAGCCTCGGGGCAACCTCCGCCCGTGCCTGTCCGGACCGAAGGTGCTCGGAATGATCCGACCAGATAACTCGGATCTAGGCGGGACGAGTAGGCTCTGCCAGAGTGCGCCACCGACGCAAAACTGGCGAACGGACAGCGAATTATAGGGTAGGCAGCAGCCCGGTGCACGGATGAAGCGCCAGAACGCAGCGCTGTTACGGACCCGCAAGCCGGCTCGAGGATCAACTCATGCCGTATTTGCGACGGAATTTCTCAACCCGACCAGCGGTGTCGACGATCTTCTGTTTGCCGGTATAGAACGGGTGACAGGCCGAACAGACCTCGATATGCAGGTCTTCTTTCAGCGTCGATTTGGTTGTGAACTCATGCCCACAACTGCAGGTGACCGTGATTTCGCGGTATTCAGGATGGATATCGGGTTTCATGGCTGGGCCGGATCCCTGTTCTGTCGGACTGTGCTGAATCGGGCGCGGAAGCATACCGGCTGCCGCCTCCGCTGACAAGAGGCGGCCTGTTATCCACAGAATCTGTGGATAACTCTGTGGATTTCCCGAGGTTTGACGGCCCCGAACAGCCGCCGATCAATGAAATGGAACAAATTGATCAAGAAATGAGCAGTATTAGAACGTTTATATTTATCAGTCACTTACATGATATTTGATGCAACACGCCTGACAAGTCGTCGCGTATCTGTATGAAATTTTTGGAAACTGACGCAACTGTGCATAACCTCGTCCCAAGCCGCACCAGGCGATTGATCAGATTGCCGGGACTTAAGCCGCGGCAAACTCCGCCGCGGGTCGTCGAGACAGTGCAGACCGAGTTCGCCTGCGGCTGCCCGGCTCCCACGACAGCTGGCGGCATCGAGGCGCGGACGCAGCACCGGCGTTCATTCAGGCAGCCCCGCTAGCCTTTCCTTCAGCGATTGCATGGCTTGGCCACGATGACTGCGGGCATTTTTGGCCGCAGCGTCCAGTTCCGCGGCGGTGCGGCCACTGTCAGGATCGATAAACACGGGATCATAGCCAAAGCCGCCCTGACCCCTTGGCGCGAGCGCAATCGAGCCCTCCCAGGCGCCCTCGACAATAATCGGCGATGGATCGTCGGCGCTGCGGACATACACTGCCACGCAGCGAAAACGTGCCTGGCGGCGTTCCTCCGGCACGTCTCGCAGCTGCCTCAGCAGCCTGGCGACATTCAGCTCATCGTTTGCGTTGATCCCCGCGTAACGGGCCGAGTAAATGCCGGGAGCGCCGTCAAGGGCGTCGACCTCAAGTCCGGAATCGTCGCCGATTGCCGGCAGGCCGCTCAGCGCAGCCGCATGCCGTGCTTTGAGCAGTGCATTTTCCAGAAAACTGGCGCCGGTCTCAGCCGGGCTGACCACTTCGAAGTCGGCCTGGGTCAGCGCTTCGAACGCCTCGCCCAGCATCGACTCCATTTCTCTTGCTTTTCCCGGATTACCGGTCGCCAGGACAACCTGTTTCAACGCGCCCATGGGTCGGATCGGTAGTCAGGACGCAGAACGCCAGTCATCAAGTGACCGATTTTGCTCTTCCATGATGGTGCGAATACCCGCTTCGGCTAGGTCAAGCAACTGGTCCAGTTCGTCGCGTCGAAAAGCGTGGCCCTCGGCCGTGCCCTGAATTTCGACAATGGCACCGGCGTCGTTCATCACCACGTTCATGTCGGTTTCGGCGGTCGCGTCCTCAGCATAGTCAAGGTCCAGCACCGGAACTCCCCCGCATATTCCCACCGACACTGCGGCAATTTGCCCGTGTAACGGGTTGCGGCCTAGTTCGCCTGACGCCAGCAGTGCATCGATGGCAATCCGCAGTGCCACGTATGCGCCGGAGATCGACGCCGTGCGGGTGCCACCGTCCGCTTGCAGAACATCGCAGTCGAGCGTCACGGTGCGTGGACCCAACGCCTGCAAATCGGCGGCAGCTCTCAGCGAGCGGCCAATCAAGCGCTGAATTTCCAGCGTCCGCCCGCCCTGTTGTCCGCGCGTAGCCTCGCGTCGGGATCGAGTGTGAGTGGCGCGCGGCAACATGCCGTATTCGCCAGTTATCCAACCGCTCCCGGAACCCTTCAGAAAGGCCGGTACGGTTTTATCAACGCTCGCGGTGCATAGCACTCGGGTCGCACCGAATTCGACCAGCACGGATCCCTCTGCGTGCTGCGTAAACCCGGCGGAGAACCGGACCTTCCGCAATTCGGTCAGTTGCCTTTCGCTGGGTCTGCCTGACATTTAACTGCTTCGGTGTCGATCGGAGCCAGGATCATCGAATCCAGCGAAGTGCTGCCGCTGACGTGTTATCGCTGTGAGGTGCGCTCGCCTTGACTGCGACTTCACTCAGCGCCTGAAGATCGTCGGCCAAGTTCGCGTCGTCCGCACCGAGCCCGGCGATCTGTTCATCGTCCAGTCCCGACCAGAATCCATCCGTACACACCAGCATCACGTCACCCAATTCCAGTGTTTTGTTACTGGTAATGGTCATTTGCGGCAATGCGGGATCGCCTCCGAGACAACTGTCAACGAAATTGCGCATCGGATGGTCCGCGATTTCCGACTCGTCAATGAGCCCTTCCTGCAACAGGGTCTCGACGTGGCTGTGATCCCTACTGCGTTCCTGTATCTGCTGGCCACGCAAGTGATAAATGCGGCTGTCGCCAACGTGACCCCAGTAAGCCGCGCCGTCCTGAATCAGGCACGCCGCGCAGGTTGCGCGCGGTCTTGCCTCGATAGAAAGATCCTCGCCCAGTTTGATCAGGGCATCGTGCGCCTTGCCTATAGCCAGGTGCAGAAATCCTTGAGGGTCGAAGATTGGGTGGCTCGCTGCGTCGAATTCCTTTCGGACAATTTCGCTGGTCAGCTCTGCGGCACGCGCACCATCCAAGTGCCCGCCCATACCATCGACAGCCAGGATCAGTGTCGCGTCATCGCTGGTCGCAACCACCACCCGATCCTGGTTTTCCTCGCGATTACCTAGCAGACTTAACTCTGCGCTTTCAAACTGCAACCCTGTCTCCCCCCTCGCGGGCTCCTGCACCACCCAGGGCTCCGGCGCAGAAATCAGGCCCTGTCATCTAAAATTTCTGCCGATGTCCGCCTGCAGTGTATAGCCCCGTTGTCTCCGGTGCATCCTGATTGTTGCCGTTGGCCAACCGAGAGGCATACGATGGGCGTGATCTACCTCGGCGCCGAAGGAGGCTGGACAGCTCAATTCCGGAATAATCAGATGCTCCACAGCATGACAGGCTTCGCTCAGGCCGAACAACAACTCGCCGAGGGCGTCCTGTCATGGGAGCTTCGCTCGATTAATCACCGTTACCTGGAGGTTCAGCTTCGGCTGCCCGAGGGATGGCGGTCGCTGGAGCCAAAATTTCGGGAGATCGTCGGGCAACGCCTCGCACGCGGCAAAGTGGACGGCACCCTCAGTTTTCGCCTGGCCACCAACGCTCCGCAAGCCCTACAGCTTAACCTGGACCTGGCTCGCCAACTCATCGGCCACAGCAAGAACATCGCCGAGCACATGTTAAAGCCAGCCGCTGTTAGCCCGTTAGATGTGCTCGGTTGGCCCGGCGTTCTTCGGGAACTCGCGATCGATTCCGACACCATAGTCGAGTCGGCTGCGCCACTGCTGACGGACGCGATTGACGACTTGTGCGAAACCCGTGGAAGAGAGGGCAAGCGCATTTGCATTGGCCTCGAACAGCGGCTAACCCAGATCACGTCGCTGGTTGTGGCAATGCGCGCAAGAATGCCCGAAATTCTGCAGCAGATCAGAAGCCGTATGCAGGAGCGCGCACAATCGCTGGAAGTCCGGCTGGAACCGGAACGACTGGAACAGGAAATGCTGCTGCTCGCCCAAAAGTCAGACATCGATGAGGAACTGGACCGACTGGATGCTCACGTGGCAGAAATTACTGACGCGATGGCGGCAGGTTCACCGGCCGGTAGGCGTCTGGACTTCCTTATGCAGGAGCTCAACCGCGAAGCCAACACGCTCGCGTCAAAGGCGGCGGATGCGGAAACGACACGCCAGGCCGTGGACCTCAAAGTACTGATCGAGCAGATGCGCGAACAGATTCAGAACGTTGAATAGTTCCGATCCGCGTGCATGCGCTGGCATGGATATGCCGTTCCAGAGATAACCGCCCCAATGCACATGCTCAATGCCGACGAACGATATCTCGATATGAAGTTCTATGAATGAAAAGACATCAGAAGCCGGCGCGGCGGCCCAAAGCCGTCTGTTCGTCATAGCTGCTCCTTCCGGAGCAGGAAAAACGACGCTGGTGCACAGGCTGATGGACACAGATCCCGCGTTGCGTTTTTCGGTGTCATACACGACGCGAGCCAAGCGGCGCGGAGAGGTTAACGGCCGTGACTATCACTTCGTTGAGGCTGACATTTTCCAGCGCATGGCCGCCGCCGGAGAATTTCTCGAACACGCGGTGGTATTCGATCATCGCTATGCCACATCGCGCAGCCAGGTCGACGAGCTGCTGCGCGGCGGAAATCACGTGATGCTGGAGATTGATTGGCAGGGAGCGCAGCAGGTGCGTGCAAACATGCCAGAAGCCTGCACCATTTTCATTTTGCCTCCATCCCTCGCACAATTGGAGGCACGCTTGCGCGGGCGCAGCACCGACCCGGAGGCGGTCATACAAAGGCGGCTTCGCGACGCGCGCTCGGATATGGCGCACTGGCCGGAATTCGATTACGTGGTGATCAATGACGATCTCAATGCCGCGGTCAAGACGATGCAGGCAATCATCGCGGGCCGCAACATTGACAACCTTGCGACGGCTGCGGACATCGGCGCTCGGCTGAACGCGATTTTAGAGGCATAGTCGGGCGGCCGGCAGAATGCTGCGGCCCATGGCTCGGAAAGCAAAGCATTGCACAGTGCCAGCCCAGGCTGTATCCTTACCGGTTACGCCCGCGCAAATGGAGATATCGATGGCCAGAATCACCGTCGAAGATTGTGTAAAAAATATCGATAACCTTTTCGATATGGTGCTGATCGCCGCCAAGCGCGCCCGTCGTCTGGCCAACGGTGCCGAGCCGCTGGTGGAACGCGAGAATGACAAGCCTACCGTAATCGCCCTGCGGGAAATTGCAGCCGGTCTGATCAATGAAGAGATTCTGCAAGCGATCAGCGAACCAGAGGACGATCTTCTCAGCAGCGAGGAAGCTGAAGAACTACTGGCAAGCACACCGATGCCGATGCTCGACCGACCCGGCTGAGCTTCGGCACGATCCCCGCGCCGACCGAACTGCGCACCCCCAGTTGGCGCCTACACGACGCCACCCCAGCGCCCCGGAAGTCAGGAGAAGCAGAGCCTGATTGGGCAGTGGCGCCCGTATCGATGCCTGGAGCTGCCATTCATTTATACTGAGATCGATTCACCGACAGCGAGGATGCCGGTGGGCTGAGAGATCGAGTCATGGATTATGCTGCATCAATTCGAGAGCGTTTGCCCGGTGTGCGAAAGTCGACCGGATTCAAGCAACTGCTGACGAAGCTCGACTACCTTCCGGACTCCCAGCGCGACGTCATCGTCGAGGCCTACGAATTCGGCGCCAAAGCGCACGCGGGCCAGCGACGCATGTCGGGCGAGCCTTATATATCCCACCCGGTCGCCGTCGCTTCGATACTCGCCGACTTACATCTGGACTCCGAAAGCATCGCCGCAGCAATTCTGCACGACGTTCTTGAAGACACGAGCACCGACATGCCGACGATCGAGGAGGAGTTCGGCACCGAGATTGCCACCCTTGTTGACGGCGTTAGTAAACTCGACCAGCTCAGTTTTAACAACCGTACCGAAGCCCAGGTTGAGAGCTTTCGCAAGATGATGCTCGCGATGGTGGAAGACATCCGCGTCATACTGGTGAAACTGGCCGACCGACTACACAACATGCAGACCCTTGATGCTCTGCCGCCGGAAAAGCGCCGCCGCATCGCCAAAGAAACGTTGGAAATTTACGCACCGATATCGAACCGGCTAGGTATCAATTGGCTTAAGACAGAACTGGAAGAACTGGGTTTCCGGTATGCCTACCCGTTTAGATCGCGAGTCATCGAGAAGACACTCCAAAAGGCCCAGGGAAATCAGCGACAGATCGTAAAGCGCCTATCTGACCGCCTGAGGCGTGCCCTCCGTAATGCAGGGATAAACGTAACCGTGCAGGGAAGGAAAAAACACCTGTACAGCATATACAAGAAAATGTTCCGCAAGAAACGGGCGCTCAGCGAAGTCGTCGATGTATTCGGTTTCCGCCTAATCGTCGATGACGTCGATACATGTTATCGAACACTTGGACTCGTGCATCAACTGTATAAACCGATGCCGGGCCGTTTTAAGGACTATATCGCGATTCCACGGGTCAACGGTTACCAGTCACTGCATACAACTTTATTCGGCCCCAACGGCATCCCGATAGAGGTCCAGATTCGCACACGAGAGATGGATAGGGTTGCAGAAGGCGGCATTGCTTCACACTGGCAGTACAAGGCTGCCGACGGCACCGTGGTTTCTCCTCAGGCGCGCGCCCGTGAATGGCTCGCTTCGATCAGTGAAATACAGACCGCAACCGATTCCGAGGAGTTCATGGAACACGTCAAGGTCGATCTGTTCCCCGACAAGGTATACGTGTTCACGCCACGCGGTGACATTCTTCGTCTACCACGCGGGGCCACCTGCGTAGATTTTGCCTACGCGGTCCACACCGATGTCGGCAACCGTTGTGTAGCGGCCAAGATCAACCGCCGCCTGGCGCCGCTTCGCACTGTAATAAAGAACGGTCAAACCGTTGAAATCGTGACCTCCAAGCGTGCACACCCTAACGCGAATTGGGTCAATTTCGTGGCAACCGCAAAGGCTCGATACCATATTCGTCAGTACCTCAAAAATCTGCGTCGGGATGAGGCGATCGAGCTCGGGCGCAAATTACTCAATCAAGCACTGCGGGATTACGGCACGACGATTCGGAAAATCAGTAGAAAGCGCCTGAAATCGCTGCTCGAGGAGTTTGCACTGGGAAAGACGGTGGAGCTTTACGAGCAAATCGGTCTCGGCGAGCGTCTGGCCCCACTGGTCGCCCAGGTGCTGGTCCAGAGCTCTGGTATCGGTCCCGACGTTTCGGCGAAGCAGTCGGCGATCACTATCGCCGGTACCGAAGGTATGGTGGTCAGATACGGGCGCTGCTGCCTCCCAATACCGGGTGACGACATCATGGGATATATGAGTAGCGGGCGCGGCGTCGTTATTCACCGCAACACCTGCGGTAACCTGGTCGAATTCAGTAAACAACCGAATAAGTGGATTTCAGTCGAATGGGAGCCCGATATAAAAACTGATTTTTCCGCCGAGATTCGTGTCGAAGTCAGCCACAAGCCGGGAATGCTTGCGGAGGTGGCCACCCGCATCGCCGATGCGGGTTCCAACATAGAGCAGGTCTCCCTCAATGAAGGCGACGAGGAGGACGGCGGTCAGGGCGCGGATTTGATGTTCACGATATTGGTAGCGGACCGGGCAGCTTTGGCCAGGGTCATTCGCCAGATTCGTACGCTACCCGGCGTCAAACGCGTGATCCGGCCTTGCGCCTGAGCAACGCGGGCTACTTCATCAATGCCAAGAACTGTTATCAAAACGGATCGCGCACCTGCTGCAATCGGAACCTACTCCCAAGCGGTTCGTGCTGGCAACACGGTCTATCTATCGGGGCAGATCCCTCTTGATCCTGACCGCGGTGAACTGGTCACCGGCGATATTGCCGTTCAGATTCGACGGGTATTCGACAATCTGACAGCCGTTGCCGAGGCGGCCGGCGGTTGTCTGGATGATGCGGTCAAGTTGACCGTTTACCTGACCGACCTGGGTAATTTTTCGACCGTCAATGAAATTATGACGGAATATTTCTCCGAACCGTATCCGGCCCGGGCAGCGGTGGGCGTCGCTTCTCTTCCGCGTAATGCAGAGATCGAAGCCGAAGCAATACTTTCAGTGTGAATTCTTCAACCCACGCAGCCGAGACACCGTTACCCGGTGAACGAAACCAGAACGCTACAGGCGAGTTTCCCGCCGCGCTGACTGTTCTGCGTGGCGTCGGCCCAGCCGTAGCCGCTCGGTTGCAGAAACTGAATGTGCAACGGCCCGAAGACCTGCTCTTCGTTCTTCCACAACGGTACGAAGACCGTACCCAGGTCACGCGCATTGGTGCGTTGCAGGTTGGTCAGCGTGCCGTCATTCAGGCTCAGATCGAAATTTCGGAAATTGTGTATCGCCGACGCCGCAGCCTACTGTGTCGGATATCGGACGGCACTGGCCAGCTAACGCTCCGATTTTTCCATTTTTCGCAGGCCCAGCTCAACGGCCTGGCGCGCGGCACGAACCTCCGTTGCTATGGGGAAGTCCGGCTCGCGCGAGCCGGACTCGAAATGATCCACCCGGAGTACCAGCTGCTCCCGGCAGACAAGAATCCGCCTTTGGAGCAGCATCTGACTCCCATTTACCCGACCACCGAAGGGCTGCAGCAATTCCGCCTGCGAAAACTGATCGACCAGGTAATGAATCAGTATCTGCCGGCAGTAACCGATTGGCTGCCAAAGAAAATGCTCGCTGAACTATCACTACCCACGCTGCAGGAATCGATCACCGACCTGCATCGACCACGTCGCAACGCCGATCTTGCCATGCTCGAAGCGGGTCGCCATCCGGCACAGCGCCGCCTTGCGCTCGAAGAAATTCTGGCTCACCACCTGAGCCTTCGACGCATCAAGGACCGCAGCCAGCACCAAGCTGCAATCCCGCTTGCCATGGACACGGGACTGCGCAGCCGCTTCCTGGAGCAGCTCGGTTTTGCGCTAACCGGTGATCAGCAAAGCGCGCTGGAGGATATCGAGGTGGATCTCGCACGGCCCCACCCGATGATGCGCCTGCTGCAGGGCGATGTCGGTTGTGGCAAGACCGTGTTGGCGGGCGCGGCGGCGCTTCGCGCCGTGGCTGCTGGTCACCAGGCCGCCATCATGGCTCCGACCGAACTGCTTGCCGAGCAACTCTATGACAATTTTCGGCGCTGGCTCGAACCGCTAGGCATTAACATTGCCTGGTTGTCTGGAAGTCTTGTTGGAAAAGCGCGGACCGAAACCTATGCCGCAATTGCAAGCGGCGGTGCACAACTCGTTGTCGGCACGCACGCGCTGTTTCAGGAGGCCGTTTTATATCACAGCCTGGCGCTGGTTATCGTCGATGAACAGCATCGTTTTGGTGTGCACCAGCGCCTTACACTGATGGAAAAAGGCGTGACCGGCAGCATGCGGCCGCACCAACTCGTCATGACGGCAACCCCGATCCCGAGAACGCTGGCAATGACCATGTTTGCAGACCTCGATGTTTCTTCGATCCGGGAAATGCCGCCTGGACGGCGCCCGGTGCAGACCGTCGCATTGCCCGAAGACCGGCGCGGGAGCCTGGTGACACGGGTACGCGAAGCCTGTCAGCAGGGGCAACGTGCATACTGGGTGTGTCCGCTGATCGAGGACTCGGATGCATTGGATTATCAGGCTGCCGAATCGACTTACGCGATGCTCGCCGAAAGCGTACCGGAAATCGGCGTCGGATTAATTCACGGACGAATGCGTGCCGAGGAGAAAAACCGGGTAATGAAAAAATTCGCTGCGGGCAAGCTGGGGGTGCTGGTGGCCACGACCGTGATCGAGGTCGGGGTCGATGTGCCTGCTGCGAGCCTGATGATCATCGAGAACTCCGAACGCATGGGATTATCCCAACTGCATCAGCTGCGTGGACGCGTTGGTCGAGGCTCCCACCAAAGCAGCTGCGTCCTGTTGTACAAGAGTCCGCTGTCGGCAGTCGCGAAGCAGCGGCTGGCCGTGTTGCGTAAGACCAATGACGGGTTTGAGGTCGCCCAGCATGACCTCGAGTTGCGCGGCCCAGGCGAAGTACTGGGCAAAAAGCAGACCGGACTGATGCAACTTCGCGTGGCCGACCTCGTACGCGACGCGGCCCTGCTTCCCATGGTGCAGAAACTCGCCCGGCATCTATTGGAGAACAAACCCGCGGCTGTTGAACCGATAGTGCAACGCTGGATCGGGCCTGATAATCGTTACGGAAATGTCTAAACGGCCGGTGTTCCTGACGAAGATCACAAGACAGTCGATATTGGCCCCACCCAGCGCGGCCGGACCAAATTGAATCAGTTAGACTCTAGCGAAAAGGAATAGTCAGGCAAGGCATGATTCCCAATCAGCACCGTTCATTCGAAATTCCCCGGGAGACAACGTGGCTGACCCACCAGAGCGTTCGGGAAGCGCAAATCGACTCGCTAATGCAGTCGTGGTTGCTGGAAAAAGGGCTCCTGACCGAACGATTGCGCGGCCTGTGTGGAGCGCATTTCCGCCTGGAAGTATTACACGGACCCTCTATCGGCTGGGATTCACTGGCTCCGACAGATTCACCGACCACAACAAACGGGTTCAGACGCGAGGTTGTCATGTGGTGCGATGACAAACCCTGCATTTATGCGAATACCAGCGTATCGGAATCCACCGCATCAATGCACCCGTGGTTGCGGACCTTGGGAACAGAGCCCCTGGGGGAGCGGCTACAATCCCTTGCTGATGTAACGCGCAGCGATTTCGAATTCACCTGTGTGCAGGCAGGCGACGCCGCGGTTCACTCCTTGGGGAACGCGTCGGTCACAGGTGAACTGTGGGCACGCCGGTCCAGGTTCGCGATTCAGAGTGACGAGTTAACCGTGATCGAAGTATTCCTGCCGGGGCTGGTTGCCTGTGAAAAGCGCTATTCGGGGCGTGAACAATAACAGTGCGCAGTAGAATTCGCTCGACTTGACCGACAGCAGATGCCCGCGCTGAAATCCCGCCGCAAAAATACGCTTGGCGCCGAGTTGCTCAATCAAGCTTGGCAATACGGGCGCTTGATGCGACTGGACCGGCCGATCGGGACGTGGCTGCTGCTGTGGCCAACCTTATGGGGGCTTTGGATCGCCGGGGAAGGGCACCCCGACCCTGGAGTGTTCTCGGTGTTCGTACTCGGCGTAATCGTGATGCGCTCCGCCGGATGCGTATTCAACGATTTTGCGGATCGTCGTTTTGATTCGAGCGTGCGCCGAACCCAGGACCGGCCGTTGGTAAGCGGCAAAGTCAGTCCGGTCGAGGCAATCGTGCTGTTCGTCGCATTGTCGACCGTTGCCGTTGGCCTGGTGCTGACGATGAACCGCCTTACCCAGCTGCTTGCGGTAATTGGCGCGCTGATAACGGTCATTTACCCGTTTGGTAAACGCTATATACACATACCGCAACTGGTGCTTGGCGTGGCGTTCGGCTGGGGCATTCCGATGGCATTCGCGGCGCAGACCGGCGCAGTTCCGCGCCTGGCCTGGCTGCTGTGGCTCACGGCTTTGGTCTGGATCGTCGCTTATGACACCATCTATGCGATGGTCGACCGCGAAGACGACCTCCGCATAGGTATCAAATCAACGGCAATTCTGTTCGGGCAAGCAGACGTATTCTTGGTTACGCTGCTGCAACTGCTGTTGTTTATGGCGCTGCTGCTGGTTGGACAGACGGCCGGATTGGGATTGTGGTACTTGATCGGCCTCGGATTTGGTGCAGTGCTGATGCTATATCAGCACATGCTGATTCGACAACGTGACCCGGAAAAATGTTTTCGTGCGTTTCTAAACAACAACTATTTCGGCGGAGTAATCTTTGCCGGCATCGTTCTCGACTATACGTTTAGCGGTGTTTAAAGCTCACAGCAACGACCTGGCGACCGACCAAACCTGAACCTGCGCTGCGCCGGCCCGACGCAGCGCGGCAGTGATCACATGCACCGTCGTGCCGGTCGTAATCACATCGTCCAGCAACGCCACGCGCCGCCCTTTTAGCGATGTTCGAACCCCAAACGCGCCGCGCAGATTTCGCCGACGCTGTCCAGCGGCTAACCCCGTCTGCGGTGGAGTGTCCCGCAGTCGTTCGCATATACGCAGATCCTGTTTCACGTTGAGCGCTGCAGCCACGAAGCGACCGATTTCGGCAGCTTGATTGAAACCACGGCGCGCGAGCCGTCTTCGATTTAGGGGCACCGGAACGATCAGATCCGGCGGCGTGACTCCGATGGCGCACATTTTTCGCGCCACGAAAACGGCGAGGAGCTCGCCCAATACCCGCGCATAGGTCAGCTGCTGGCGATACTTAAGCGCCGTGATCAGCCGATCCACCGGGTATTCGTAACCCAGTGCGACCAAACAAACCGCAAACGGTGGCGGTTTTGCCAGACAACTAGGGCATCGATCACCCACCGCCTTGGCGGGTCGCGGCAAACCGCAACCAAGGCAAGCATTGCCCAACCACGGCAAATCCCGCGCGCAGGCTACGCAGAGATCCTGGTCCCGACCCGGCCCACCGCACAGGATGCAGCGGAAGCCCCATAGGCGGTCCAGCACCCTGTCAACTATACGAACGTTCACAGGTTGACAGCACTCCGGCGGATTTTGATACTGCCTGTATAAGCCAGCGGCGATACAGTGCAACCGCTGGAACTGGAGAAGAGGTGAGGTAATGGACGCGACTGTCGGATCGGAACGCGCGGCAATCAGAACGGATTGGACCCTGGACGAGGTGCAGGCGCTGTTCGCGGAAGCTTTCAGCAATCTATTGTATCGCGCACACGGATTGCATCGCTGCTGGTTTGACCCCACAGAGGTTCAAATCAGCACCCTTTTGAGTATCAAGACCGGCGCCTGCCCGGAAGACTGCGCCTATTGTCCGCAGAGCATCCGTTATAACACCGGGCTCGAAGACGAACCGTTGATGCACATCGACGAAGTCGTCAAGCACGCTCGCGCCGCCAGGGAAAAGGGCGCAACGCGATTCTGTATGGGGGCCGCCTACCGCAGCCCAAAGAACAAACAGTTGGAACAAATCGCCGCGATGATCGCCGCTGTCAGAGATCTGGGCATGGAAACCTGCGCAACGCTGGGGATGCTGAGCATCGAGCAGGCGGAGCGTCTAAAACAAGCCGGTCTGGATTACTACAACCATAATCTGGACAGCTCGGAAAGCTACTACCGGAAAATTATTACGACTCGCCGTTTCCAGGATCGGCTCGATACGCTTAAGGCGGTTCGCGATGCAGGGCTCAGGGTCTGCTGCGGGGGCATCATTGGTATGGGAGAAACCGCCCACGACCGGTCTGAGTTGCTGCATACACTGGCGACAATGCCGGAGCACCCGGGCAGCGTCCCTATCAACCAACTGGTGCAAATAGAGGGAACGCCACTGCATGGCACGGAACCGCTTGATCCGATTGAATTCGTAAGAACCATCGCTGTGGCGCGAATATTGATGCCACGTTCGCATGTCCGGCTGTCAGCGGGGCGCACCGAGATGAGCGACGAAATGCAGGCACTATGCTTTTTCGCCGGCGCCAATTCGATCTTTTACGGCGACAAACTGCTAACAACGGACAACCCCGACGTTAGCCGGGACCAAGCGTTGCTCGCCCGTCTGGGCATGCGGCCTGAGGCTGCCAAGATGGCCAACGACGGCAAATCACGGCTATAGGAGCCGCCGAACCGGGCGTCACGCGTTGTGCTACGGCACAGCTTAAGATTTCACGATGACAAAACTCGACCAAAAGCGCGTGCGCCGAGCATTCGAACGTGCCGCCACGACATTCAACGAGGCTGATTTTTTTCACGCGGAAATCCGTAGCCGCCTGCTTGAGCGGCTCGAGTTGTTTCGGATTGCACCGCAACACATCGTTGACCTCGGGACGAGAACCGGCGGTGGAATCAGCGCGCTCAAGCAACGTTTCGACGGCGCCAGCGTCATCGGTATCGATACTTCGCCAGCGATGTTGCAACAGGCCGGCGCTGATTGTCGATTCACCGTTTGCGCGGACAGTCACAATCTGCCACTGCCTGACAATAGCGTTGACCTGACATTCTCGAATCTCGCGGTGCAGTGGTTCGACAACGCAGATCTCGCATTCAGGGAAATCACTCGCGTACTTCGCAGACCCGGACTTTTCATGTTCACCACGCTCGGTCCGGCGTCGCTCAGCGAACTCCGTTCAGCGTGGGCTGCGGTTGATAGGTACGCGCATGTTCACGATTTTGTGGATATGCACAATGTTGGCGACGCATTGATCGCGGCCGGACTGCGTGATCCGGTCATGGAGATGGAAACGGTCAGCGTGACCTATGCCGATCCTGCCCAGCTGGCCGATGACTTGCGCAGCGTCGGCAGCACCAACAGCAGTTGCGATCGCAACCCGGGCCTGACGGGCCCGAATGCGTGGCGCCGCATGCTGACAGCCTACGATGCTTATCGAGATCCTGCCGGTCGTTATCCTGTGACCATGGAAGTTGTTTATGGCCATGCCTGGGCCGGCGAACCGAATCCCGGGGTGGCGATCAGCGGCGGAGAAGCGCGGTTTCCACTCTCCCGCCTTAGGCGCCGATCAAAATAATGGTCATCGTTCCCACCCGGACCGATACTGACCACAGGCGAGCGGAATTTTCGAATGATCTGCCGTTGCCAGGCTGGCTGTTATCCATTACGTTGCGCTGATTTTCATGGAATCAGAGAAAGCTAGATAACATGTATCGTTGGTACGCCAGGTTGCTGGCCTTTGCGACCTTGCTCGCGTTGTGTGTCGTTGTCCTCGGCGCATGGGTACGCCTGACGGATGCGGGACTGGGCTGCCCCGACTGGCCTGGATGCTACGGGTCCCTGATCGTCGAAGACTCGGCAAAGGCGCGCGTAGAAGCCAAAGCCGAATTCCCGGATCGCCCGTTGGAATCCGCTAAGGCATGGCGGGAGATGATTCATCGCTATATTGCAGCAACTCTGGGCTTTGCGATTGTGCTGATTGCAGCACTCGCTTGCTTAAACCGCAAACAGCCCGGCCAGCCGGTGGCGGTACCGTTGATATTGCTGGGCCTTGTCATGTTCCAGGGTTTGCTGGGGATGTGGACGGTCACGCTGTTGCTAAAGCCGGTTATCGTGATAGCGCACCTGCTCGGCGGCCTGGCGACAACCGGGCTGTTGTTCTGGCTGCTCCTCGACAGCCTGCGGCGGACAAAGCAGACCGCGTCAGGCACCGGTGGCCCGCTGCACCGGCTGGCGCTGATCGGGCTGGTGGTGCTGGTGATGCAAATTGGCCTCGGTGGTTGGACCAGCGCGAATTATGCGGCGCTGGCCTGCCCGGACCTGCCAACTTGCCAGGGACAGTGGTGGCCAGACGAGATCGACTTCGCTGAAGGCTTTGTCATGTGGCGAGGCCTGGGTGTCGATTACGAGGGAGGCATACTGGATGCTCCATCGCGTGTCGCGATCCATTTTACTCATCGACTGGGCGCGCTCGTTACCGCTCTGATCCTGCTCGGCGTTGCAGTGACAACCTGGCGTTCCACTTCGTCAACGGTAACGCGCAATGCCTGCCTGGCCGTCGTGCTCCTGCTGCTGGTTCAGGTCAGCCTCGGCATCAGCGTGGTCTGGTTTGGTCTGCCAATTGTGCTGGCTGCCGCTCACAATGGCGTTGCCGCTTTGCTATTGCTGGCTGTAATCAACCTCAATCACGCGACAATTCGCCTTGTGAACTAGAAACCAACTCCGTGTCCCGAACCAACCTGTCCATACTGCTTGCTACAGGACTACTCGGCGTATTGCTCTGGATGATAGACGGCATCGTCGGCGAATATATGTTGATGGAAAAGGTTCGCGGCATCACGCCGATTACCGGCACACCCGACACTGATCCACCGCAACCGAACGTAGGCAGGCCGGAGAACGAGCGCCGTGATAGTGAAACGGCGCTGGTCGAAACCGTCACTGCTGTCGTGACGCCTGTCCGGCCCGCTAACGGGCGTCCGCGCATGCAATCGGCAGCCGATCTAACCGCGTTTTTGGACGGGCTGGGTTTGGATGCAACTGTTGCGATCCGCAAGTCGCAGGCGTGGTTCGACCAGCGCGGTTTCCTTGGCCCAACTGAACTGTATGGCCGCAACGCCGAGTCGTCACCGGCGCAGCTCTACGAAGACTTCGACGATGCTACATTGCTGGCACTGGCAGGTCCTGGGGATTTGGGTGCACTTCACGCTCTAGCCGAAGAAAGCGTGGAGTCCGACCCAGCCGAAGCATACCGTTGGTACCGACAGGCCGCATCAAACGGGTCTGTTGCCGCGATGATCAACATCGGATTGTTGCTAACTCGGTGGAACCCGTCTGCCCAGCGGTTTGGATCTGACCCAGGCTATCGCGACAAAGTCGAGGCGCTGCTCGAGCCCATCGCCGACGCCGAGGAACTTGGGCTGACGTGGATCGTCGCTGCGGCAAGGATTGGCGGCTTGCCAGTACTGAGAGGCCGCAACGTCATTGACTTACTTCAGAGCCAAGTGCCCGGTGTCGGTGCCGAAGTTATAGAAACCGCCTGCCAGCAGTCGGCGAAACTGATGCTGAAACTTGCGGGGGAACGAAGAACACGGGGCCAGGTCATCTTCACGCAGGAACCGCCTCCGGTTTTTATTGGTGAGCTGAATCTAAACGAGCTCCTGCCTTGCCAGGAGCAGATTGCACCAATCGTCGATACCAGTTCCTGCGCTGCGCAGCCAGTGATGCCTAGACCGGATTGGCCGACAACGCTGTGGATTTGCCTGGATCCGTAAACGCTATCGCAGACTTGGGGGCAATCGATTGTGTTAGCGGTGCAGCTTAACGGTAGACTTTCACCATGGATGTCACACCGATCCTCGCCCCATTAAACGACGCGCAGCGGGAAGCAGTTACTGCGGCCGCCGAACCCGTATTGGTCGTTGCCGGTGCCGGAAGTGGCAAAACTCGCGTGCTGGTGCACCGTATTGCCTGGCTGATCGAAGTCGAGTCGGTTTCTCCGACGGGTATATTGGCGGTGACGTTCACCAATAAAGCGGCGACGCAGATGCGCTCGCGCAGCGAAGCATTGCTGGATATGCCGGTCGCAAACCTTTGGGTGGGAACCTTTCACGGCCTCGCGCACCGGCTGCTGCGGCGCCACTGGCAGGAGGCCGGACTGCCTCAGTCGTTTCAGATTCTCGATTCAGAGGACCAGCAGCGGCTGATCCGGCGCATGCTGAAAAACATGGAACTCGATGAGTCTACCTGGGTGCCGCGGGAGATTCAGTGGTTCATCAATCAACAGAAGGATGAGGGGCTGCGGCCGGAGCATCTGGACGATCGAAGCGATCACAATCGCCGGCAATTCATTCACTTCTATCATATGTACCAGGAGATCTGTGAGCGATCCGGCTTGGTCGACTTCGCCGAACTGCTGCTGCGGGCCCACGAACTGTGGCTGAAGAACCCCGACTTGCTCGCACAGTACCAGCGCCGTTTTAGCCATCTGCTGATCGATGAATTTCAGGACACGAACGCGGTTCAGTATGCGTGGCTGCGGGTACTGGCCGGGGATACCGGCATTCCTTTCGCAGTTGGCGACGACGATCAGTCCATCTATCGCTGGCGGGGCGCGCGCGTCGAAAACATGCAGCGGCTGCAGAAGGACTTCGAGAACATACGAGTCATTAAGCTGGAGCAGAACTACCGGTCAACCGCGAATATTTTGAATGCGGCCAACGCGATCATTGCGCGCAACAATGAACGACTCGGCAAGAACCTGTGGACGGATGGGAATGAGGGTGACCCGATCCGGGTCTATAGCGCGTATAACGAAAGAGACGAAGCCGAATTTGTCGTCGCCAGGATCCAGGACTGGGTCAAGCATGGAAACACCCGCAGCGAGGTCGCAGTTCTCTACCGTTCCAACGCCCAATCCAGGGTGTTCGAAGAAGCCATGCTGCAGGCGAACGTTCCGTACCGTGTGTACGGTGGGCTGCGATTCTTTGAACGCGCCGAAATCAAGGATGCGTTGGCCTACCTGCGCCTGACCGCGAATCGCGACGACGACGCTTCCTTCGAACGCGTGGTCAACCTGCCATCAAGGGGCATCGGTGCCCGTACCCTGTCCCGGATCCGCGAGTATGCCCGCGCCAACAGCCTCTCGATGTGGCAGTCGGCGACCGTGTATGCCGGAGATCAACTCTCTGACAGAGCAACCAGGGCGGTCAGCGGGTTTATGAATCTGATCGAGTCCCTGGACCGCGACACGCGCTCGCTACCGCTTCACGAGCAGGTCGATCACGTTATCCAGGTGAGCGGATTACTGGCACACTATAAAAAGGAGCGCGGCGAGGTTGCAGAGGCCAGGATAGAAAACCTCCAGGAATTCGTCAGCGCCGCTGCGGCGTTCGATGTGGAGGAAGAAGACAATGATCTACCGCCACTGGTGGCATTTCTTTCGCACGCGGCGCTGGAATCGGGTGACGAGCAAGCAGACGCATGGGAGGATTGCGTGCAGTTGATGACATTGCATTCCGCGAAGGGACTGGAGTTCCCCTTGGTGTTCATCGCCGGCATGGAGGAGGGCCTGTTTCCGCATCGGAGATCGGTTTCCGATCCGGGGGGGCTCGAAGAAGAGCGCCGGCTATGTTACGTGGGAGCCACACGTGCCATGTCCCAGCTGTACCTCAGTTACGCGGAGCAGCGGCGTCTGTACGGGGTGGATAGTTACGCACAGGCTTCGCGGTTCCTGACGGAGATTCCGGCCGAACTCATCGAAGAAATCCGGCCGCAGCTCCGCGTCAGTCAGCCGGCATTCCGGCGTGCAGGCAGCGTTATTGACGAACCAGCGGCGGCCTTGCGCCTGGGCCAACGTGTAAAGCATAAGAGGTTTGGCGAAGGGGTAGTGCTCAATTGCGAGGGCTCCGGTGCTCACGCGCGGGTCCAGGTGAACTTCGAATCCGAAGGCACAAAGTGGCTGGTCATGTCTTATGCGAACCTAGAACTGATGTAAACTACGCAGCGCCTGAGGCACGCGGTATCCCACCACATGAATATACTGATCCTCGGAGCCGGGCAAGTCGGCTCGAGCGTTGCCCATCAACTTGCGCGCGAAGAGGGAAACGAGGTCACCATCGTCGATACTGACCCCGGTACGCTCCGGGATCTCCAGGATCGCCTCGACGTCCGCACGGTTGTCGGCCACGCAAGCTACCCGGATGTGCTCCAGAGGGCGGGCGCCGCCGACGCCGATATGATCATAGCGCTGACACACAGCGACGAGGTCAACATGGTGGCTTGTCAGATCGCGCATACGAAATTCAACACCGATACAAAAATTGCTCGAATTCGAGCCGCCGAATACTTCAATACCCCCGGGTTGTTCGGACCGGAAGCTATTCCTGTGGATGTGTGGCTCAGCCCAGAACAGCTGGTCACCGACTATATCGAGCACCTGATCCACTATCCCGGTGCCTTCCAGGTCCTGGATTTCGCCGATGGGAAGGTACGGTTGGTCGGGGTCCGAGCGCATCGCGACGGTTCGTTGGTCGGCCAGGAAATCAAAGCCCTGCAGCAACACATCCCTGGGATCGAAACTCGTATCGCAGCGGTTTACCGCAACGGCGAGAGTATTCCCCCGGAGGGGGACACCCTGATTCAGGAAAATGATGAAGTCTTTTTTATAGCTGCCCGAAAAGACATTCGTGTCGTAATGAGCGAGATGCGGAAACTCGAGGATCCGGTTCGACGGGTTGTGATTGCCGGTGGAGGGAACATCGGATACCGGCTTGCCGCGGCCCTGGAGCACACCAACCAGGTCAAAATCATCGAACGCTCGAAGGTTCGTGCGCGGGAACTTTCAGAACGACTTGCCAAAGCCATAGTGCTTTGCGGGGACGCAGCCGACGAGGGTCTGCTGCTGGAAGAGAATATAGACAGCGCCGATGTCTTCTGCTCTGTAACCAACGCGGAAGAAGCAAACATTCTGTCGGCCATGCTCGCAAAGCGCTTAGGATGCAAAAAAGTTATGGCCTTGATCAACCGCCCCGCTTATGCGGAACTGCTCGAGGGCGGCAGCATAGATGTCGCGATATCGCCGCAACAGGTAACGATCGGTTCGCTCCTCGCACACGTTCGCCGAGGCGATGTGGTGCGCGTGCACGCACTGCGAAGAGGCCGAGCGGAGGCCATCGAGGCTATCGCGCACGGGGAAGTCGGCAAATCAAAGGTCGTGGGAAAGTCGATCGAGGATATCGCTTTGCCTGCAGGCACTACCATCACCGTGATCGTGCGCGGCGACACGGTCGTGCCAGCTCATCATGACACAGTCGTCGAAGCAGACGATCATGTGATTCTGTTCCTGACGGACCGCCGCCAAATCGATGAAGTCGAACGGCTGTTCCAGGCTGGCAGCGAATGGCGCTAGGTGGACCAGGCAAGCCCTTCCGCCTGACCGACTATGCATCTCAAAGTAGTACAGCGCATCCTCGGTCTCCTGCTGATGATGTTCAGCATCAGTATGCTGCCACCCGCAGTGGTGTCATTGATTTATGACGAAGCTTCGGCGCGGCCGTTTCTATACGCCTTCGTCATCGTTCTGGCTACCGGAATCCTACTCTGGTTACCCGTACGCAACGCTCGTGATGAATTACGCCTCCGTGACGGGTTTTTAATCGTCGCAGCTTTCTGGCTTGGCCTCGGCACTGTGGGAGCGACCCCGCTGCTGTTGTCCGAGGTGCCAATGATGTCGCTAACGGACGCCGTTTTCGAGTCGGTATCAGGTCTGACGACCACCGGCGCAACCGTGCTATCCGGGCTCGACGCGCTACCGCGCTCGCTGTTGTTTTATCGGCAGCAGCTGCAGTGGCTCGGTGGCATGGGTATTATCGTGTTGGCCGTGGCGATCCTGCCGATGTTGGGCATGGGCGGCATGCAACTGTATCGCGCCGAGACGCCGGGACCGGTAAAAGACACCAAACTGACGCCCCGGATCACCGAGACCGCTAAAGCGCTTTGGTACATCTACCTTAGCTTGACCGTGGCCTGTGGATTCACGTACTGGGTTGCCGGCATGGAAGTATTCGACGCCATCTGCCACAGCTTCTCCACAGTCGCAATCGGCGGTTTTTCGACTCACGATCTGAGTATTGGCTATTACGATAGCTTCCTGATCGATTTAACGGCAATGGTGTTCATGGTTGCGGCAGGGGTAAATTTTTCACTGCATTTCCTGGCCTGGCGCAGCCGCGGACTGCGCAATTACATTGCGGATCCGGAATTCCGCGCCTACGTCAACGGGCTGATAGCACTCGCGGTAGTGGTCATATTCTATCTATATATCGCCGGTGTCTACGGCAACGTCAGCGACACGGTATGGAACGGATTGTTTCAGGTTATTTCGATTGGCACGACTACCGGCTACACGACCACGCCTTTCGCATTGTGGCCAGGTGCGTTGCCAGTGTTGCTAATTTTCATGAGTTTTGTCGGCGGATGTGCAGGGTCAACCGGAGGCGGCATGAAAGTCATTCGTGTTTTGCTGCTCTACCGGCAGGGCGTACGTGAAATCAAGCGGCTCGTCCATCCCAATGCCGAAATTCCAGTCAAATTGGGCAACATGGTGGTGCCGTCACGGGTCGTGGAATCTGTGTGGGGATTTTTTGCAGTATACGTTGTCCTGTTCGTACTGATGATGCTGATACTGCTAGCGGATGGTGTTGACCAGGTGACCGCGTTCTCTGCGATAGCAGCGTCGCTGAATAACCTTGGGCCGGGGCTCGGTGATGTCGCCGATGGATATAGTTCTCTCAGCAATCTTGCAAAGTGGGTATGCGTTACCGCGATGGTGCTAGGACGGCTCGAGATATTCACGCTGCTGGTACTGGTCTCCCGCAGCTTCTGGGAACGCTAGGCCACCGCGTCCGCTACCATGACTTTTGCAGGTGTAGCCACCGCGATCGACAAGCTGAACCGGTCGATTGGGCGTATCACTGCCTGGCTGACGCTGGCAATGGTATTGGTCACCTTCTGCGTGGTTGTGCTTCGGTATCTGTTCGACAGCGGCTGGATCTGGCTGCAGGAAAGCGTAACGTGGATGCACGCTGCCGTTTTCATGCTCGCAGCTGCATACACGCTGGCCGATGACCAGCACGTGCGCGTCGATATCTTCTACCGGGACATGAGCGAACATGGCCGCGCCCTGGTGAATGCCCTCGGTACCGCCTTGTTTCTTTTGCCTCTGACCGTTTTCATGATCTGGACCAGCTGGGACTACGTCGGCGTCTCGTGGGAGATTCACGAAACCTCGCGTGAGGCCGGCGGCATGGTATTCCCGTTTCCATCGATAATGAAATCCTTCATCCCCGCAACCGCATTCCTGCTGCTGCTGCAGGGAATCGCAATGGAAGCCCGCGACATCGCCATACTCGTCGCGAGACGTTCTGATCAAGGTCCGGAGCGGCTGTGAACATCCTTATCCGGACGCGCCGCGCCGGGCGGCTAGCCCGTTCCGCGGACACTGATTGAATCTGCGCCCAATGCCGAGCATCGCCTTTCTAATGTTTTTTGCGATCGTGGCTATCTTGCTCGCCGGTTACCCGGTTGCGCTTACTCTGGCTGGCACGGCACTGTTGTTCGCACTGGGCGGCGTCTTGGCGGGCGTATTCGACCCGGCTTTCCTGACCGCGATGCCGAACCGCATTTTTGGCATCATGAGCAATCAGATTCTAATAGCGGTACCGTTATTTATTTACATGGGCGTAACGCTCGAGCGCGCCCGAATCGCCGAAGATCTGCTCGACAAGCTGAGCAAGCTGTTCGGGCGCCTGCGCGGCGGATTAGGCATCGCGGTGACCATCGTCGGCATGCTGCTGGCAGCGAGCACCGGTATCGTTGGCGCCACCGTGGTGACGATGGGCCTGCTGTCACTGCCAATCATGCTGAAGCGAGGCTATGATCCTGCGGTCGCGGCCGGCACCATCACCGCTTCGGGCACCCTCGGCCAGATCATTCCGCCATCGATTGTCCTGGTTTTGCTCGGGGACGTGATCTCTTCGGCTTATCAACAATCGCAAATCGATCGGGGAATTTTTTCGCCCCAGACCGTGTCTGTCGGGGACCTGTTCGTCGGCGCTTTGATTCCGGGCTTATTGTTGGTCGGAATGTACATCCTCTGGTTGATCATTCTCGGGGCAGTCCGGCCACAGTTGATGCCGGCACACGACGAGTCAGACATAAGCGGCCCCGTCGACGACCGACCATTGTTGGTCCGCGTGGTGCTGGTCCTGATACCGCCGATGTTGCTGATTCTCGCGGTACTGGGATCGATCATTGGTGGCCTGGCAACCCCGACCGAAGCAG
Source organism: Gammaproteobacteria bacterium (assembly GCA_027293165.1). Lineage (GTDB taxonomy): Bacteria > Pseudomonadota > Gammaproteobacteria > Steroidobacterales > JAPUGB01. The sequence goes on along the minus strand of JAPUGB010000003.1, from coordinate 1,722 downwards.
CAGCTGTAGGGGCCGCCGGCGCCCTGCTGCTGGCCCTGCTGCGTCGCCAACTCAACCTGCAAAGACTCAGAGAGATCATGCGGAACACCACACGTTTCACCAGCATGGTGTTTTTGATACTGGTTGGAGCTTCTTTCTTTTCCCTGGTGTTCCGTGGCTACAGTGGTGACGACGCCGTGCGGGAGTTTCTTACAGCGATCCCGGGCGGGACCGTATCCGCGGTATTGACCGTCATGGTTGTCATGTTCCTGCTGGGATTCGTGCTGGATTTTATCGAGATAACTTTCGTGGTCGTGCCGATCGTTGGACCGGCACTGCTAAGCATGGGCATCGACCCCGTGTGGCTGGGCGTCATGATCGCGATAAATCTCCAAACCTCTTTTCTAACGCCGCCGTTTGGTTTTGCTCTGTTCTATCTGCGTGGAGTTGCGCCGCCAGAGGTGTCAACGGCCGCAATGTACAGAGGAGTCATCCCGTTTGTATTGATCCAGCTTCTCACCTTGATGCTGCTGGCCGGCTGGCCGCAACTGGCTACGTGGCTGCCGGAGTTGATCTACGGACGCTAAGACTCAATCCCGTTGTACAAATGGCAGCTCACGTAGTGCGGACGGCCTGGGCCACCCTGATCGGTTCGTGGCGGCGGTACATCGGAACAAATGCCCATCGCAGCGGGACAGCGTGGATGAAAGGGGCAACCCGAAGGTGGGTGCGTCGGTGAGGGCACATCGCCGCCGAGAATTATCCGGCTCGATTTCCGCTTTGGGTCCGGCACGGGTATCGCGGACAGCAGTGCTTCGGTATATGGGTGCTTTGGGAATCGATAAATATCCTCGGCACTCGCTTCCTCAACGAGCCGCCCCAAATACATAACAGCAACCGTGTCGCTGACGTGTTGAATCACCGCAAGATCATGGGAGATAAACAGAAATGCAATACCAAGATCCCGCTTCAATTCTGCAATCAGATTCAGCACCTGTGATTGCACCGAAACGTCGAGCGCCGACACGGGCTCGTCAGCAACGATGAATTTCGGTTGCGGCGCGAGCGCCCTCGCAATTCCGATGCGCTGCCGTTGACCGCCGGAAAATTCGTGCGGATAGCGATTCAATATCTGTGGTCGCAACCCAACGACCTCGAGCAATTCTGAGACTCTGCGGCGTCGTTCCGATGGGCTACCGATGCGGTGGACATCAAGGGGCTCGCGAATAATCTGGGCGACGGTGCGCCTGGGACTCAACGACGCGTACGGGTCCTGAAAAATGATCTGCATGTCCCGGCGATATTCCTTCAGTTCAGCGTGCGACATGCCGGTAATTTCCTGGCCCGCAAGAAACACCTTGCCGGCGGTCGGCTTCTGTAGTTGCAGAATCGCGCGTCCCAGCGTCGACTTACCACAGCCGGATTCACCAACCAACCCTACGGTCTTGCCCGCCGCTATTTGCAGGCTAATCCCATCCACCGCCCGAACCTGACTGACGACACGACGAAGCAGGCCTGCTCGCACCGGAAAATACTTTTTCAAATGTTCGACCTGCAACAGCGAATTGCTGTCGCGCGTACGTTTAGATTCCGCTGCGATGTTCACTGCTGGACGTCAATCGGATTGAAACAAGCGACAGCCGTCTGACCGCCAGCGCCATCGTTCAACTGCGGTCGCGACTCTATGCAAATAGCGCCGGCCCGACCACAGCGATCGGCAAAGCGGCAGCCTGACGGTAGCTG
>JAPUGB010000029.1 GCA_027293165.1 Gammaproteobacteria bacterium | reverse complement strand
ATAAAGAGTGTTAGGGCCCGGATGGGTTTTATTCCTGAAGCGGAATTCTCTGAATCATCGGGTGAGTCGGGTGAGCCACCGAATCTGTATGTGGCATATCCGGATCGGCGCATGCCGCTTTCAGACCGCCGGGCCGCCAGCTCGGACCGCCGCCGCCGCTCTGGCGCCTGATCAAACGGGTGCGGCGAGCGCTCGATCTTCTGGATATTGCGTGGCTTGCGATTCGTAACAGGCGGATCGGCCGGGGAGGCCAAATCACCATCACCGTTTGAGACCGACCGCACCATTGCGCCTGGCAGCGACCGGACGCTGAATCCAATAATCCAATAATTATTGCCCTCCACGCCATTCGGTGGTGGCTTGGGCCGGCTGGTTTGTACCGAGGCCCGCCAGCTTGAAATCCACCACTGGAAGCCCCATAGATGGGTCTATCGCGTAAGCCACTGGGATATTCTCTGCGTTGATTTTGCACGATGATCGGCCCTGCCATGAAACGGGGCTGCCCCTGCACTTGCCTTCAACTGATAATTGATACTGATACACGACGATGACCACGAAATCCAAAAAGACCAAGACAGCCAAAAAGACCAAGACAGCCAAAAAGGCCAATAAAGTCGGAAAGTCCGACAAGCAAACACTGGGGTTTCAGGCCGAGGTGAAGCAGTTGCTTCACCTTATGATCCACTCACTCTACAGCAACAAGGAAATTTTCCTGCGGGAACTGATATCCAACGCTTCAGATGCTGCGGACAAGCTTCGGTTCGCGGGGATTTCTGAACCGGATTTACTCGAGAACAATCCTGAACTCGAGATCCGTGTCGATTTTGACAGAGATGCTGGCACGATCACTGTTACCGATAACGGTATAGGTATGTCACGCGACGAGGTAGTCGAGCAACTCGGCACTATCGCCAGATCCGGAACCGCTGAGTTTTTAAATCGACTGTCCGGCGATCAGCGACAAGATGCTGCACTTATCGGTGAATTTGGTGTGGGGTTTTATTCTTCGTTTATTGTTGCCGACCGCGTGGAAGTGTATTCACGACGGGCCGGCCTGGCCTCCACCGAGGGTGTTCACTGGGAGTCCGACGGTGAGGGTGAGTTCACGGTTGCGCCGATTGAAATCGCCGACCGGGGTACCCGCGTGTTATTGCATCTGCGAAAGGATGAGCGGGAATTTGCCGATCCGTATCGGCTACGAACGCTGATCCGAAAATATTCGGATCACATAGCTTTTCCGGTGAAGATGCCTGTTGAGCAGGTGGCCGAAGAACAGGAAGGAAAGGACCAGGTCAAGCAGGACGAAGATGAGACGGTCAATGCGGCGATGGCATTGTGGACGCGGCCGAGGACGGAGATCTCGGAGGATGAATACAAGGAGTTCTATAAGCACCTATCCCACGACTTTAACGACCCAATCGTTTGGGGACACAACAAGGTCGAGGGAAAGCGCGAATATACGAGCCTGATATATATCCCGCCTAAGGCGCCATTCGACCTGTGGAATCGCGAGGCGCCGAGAGGCCTGAAGCTATATGTTCAACGCGTATTCATCATGGATGACGCGGATCAGTTTCTGCCGCTTTACTTGCGCTTCGTCCGCGGAGTTGTCGATTCCAATGATCTGTCGCTCAACGTATCGCGCGAACTGCTGCAGCAGGATGCTAATGTCGAAGCAATTCGCACAGCACTTACCAAGCGCGTTGTGGATATGTTGTCCAAGCTGGCAAAGGATGAGCCCGAAAAATATCAATCGTTCTGGGATGAATTTGGGCGGGTGCTCAAAGAGGGGCCCGCTGAAGACTTTGCCAACCGCGAGAAGCTCGCCAAACTGTTCAGATTTTCAACAACGCACACCGATAGCGAAAACCAGGACCAGAGTCTTGCAGATTACATTGGGCGCAAAGCAGATGGTCAGGAAAAGATCTACTACATAGCCTCTGATAGCTTCAATGCGGCGAAGTCAAGTCCTCACCTGGAGATATTTCGGGAAAAGGGTATCGAAGTTGTATTGTTCGGTGATCCGATCGACGAGTGGTTCATCGGCCATCTGGGCGAGTACGAAGGGTTGCAGTTTCGGGATATTACCCGCGGCGAACTTGATCTGCCCGACCTCAAGGCAGAGGAATCTAACCGTAACAGGGATCAGCAGGCTGAGGAACACAAGGAGCTGCTGGAACGTTTGCAGAAGGAACTGGACGGTAAGGTCGCCGAAGTTCGCGTTACCGAAAGACTAACAGATTCCCCGGCCTGTCTGGTGCTGGGAGAATTCGACATGGGCGCGCAAATGCGGCGTCTGATGGAGGCCAGCGGCCAGGCTGTGCCGCCTGCCCTGCCGATTTTTGAACTCAACCCGGACCATCCTTTGATACGCCGCTTGGCAGATGAATCCGATGCCCAGCGGTTCGAGGACCTTGCCCGGGTATTGTTTGATCAAGCGAGTCTTGCAGAGGGACGTCAACCGGAGGATCCGGGAGCCTTCGTTCAACGGCTAAACCGACTGCTGCTGGACTTGAGCGGATAATTTACCGAACAGTGGTTTGATCATCTGCGCAGGTTTGCTGGCAGGCCAGCGCTGTATCGCCTTGCTCGACCTGCACGGTTGAATGGTCAATTTGGAATTGTGCCCGCAATTCCTCCGCCACCTGTGCCAGAAAGCGATCATCAGCGCCCCCGGATGGCATCGTCAAGTGCGCCGTCAGCGCAGTTTCAGTCGTGCTCATGCCCCAGATATGCAAGTCGTGAACTGCTTCAACCCCGGGCAGCCCACACAGGTATTCGCGTACCTGCCGCGGGTCAATTGCCGCGGGCACCGCGTCAACCGCGAGTTTGAATGAGTCCCGGAGCAATCCCCAGGTGCTGATCAGTATCACGGCGGCGATTGCCAAGCTAATTGCAGGATCCCACCACGTTTGTCCTGTCAGCAAAATAGCAATACCCCCGACGACGACGCCAAAAGATACTGCGGCATCGGCAGTCATGTGGAGAAATGCCGCTTTCACGTTCAGATCGCGCTTACGTCCCGAAGCAAACAGCATCGCAGTAGCCGCGTTGATAAGCATTCCTGCACCCGCGACAAAAATAACGGTGCGCCCGTCGATCTGCAGTGGTGCGGCGATGCGTTGCAGCGCTTCCCAGGCGATCCCTCCCACAGCAACCAGCAACAGAATCGAACTGAGCAGCGACGCAATGATGGTTGCCCGGCGGAACCCGTAGGTATAGTGAGCCGTGGGCTTACTGGTCGCCAACAGCGACGCGCCCCAGGCGAGCAGCAGGCTCAGGACATCGCTAAGGTTGTGCCCGGCGTCGGCGATCAGCGCCAGTGATCCGGCATAGAACCCGTAGCTTGCCTCGACCAGTACATAGGCTCCGTTGAGCAATGCGCCCAGGGCAAAGGCTTTGTTGAAGTTGCCCGGTTCATGCACATGCGCCATACGGTAATCTCTCGATCACAGGGGGAAATCATTATCGACAGATTCGAGCCGAAAATCGCCGCTCGGATCGCGATTGAACTCCTGAGAGATGACCCGGTCAAGCTGAATTGACCGGACCTCGGCGCTGGCGTGTGGTCGGCCCGGTTGCGCCTCTCCGCCACCGTCTCTACCATATCGCTTAATCCATCGAATAAAGGTGCGGACAGATTGCATTGATCTCCTGCCCATAGCTGATGCTCACCAGAAAAAAGAACTACAACGGCATCGGCACCCAGACCCCGGTCACCCAGCAGCATTGCAGACGTGTTCTGCAGCTGGTCGCCATGGTCTGCGTGCTCTGCTCGCCCGCGGCGGAAGCCGGTCCGTGGGGAACCAATCCCTGGGTTGACGTGGGTCGGTCCGGGCTGCGCAGTGACATCCAGGTACTGGCCGACGCTGGCGTCATTGAAGGGCCGGTTTCAACCTGGCCACTCGCTTGGGGAGACATTGTTCCGCAATTGAACATGGCCCCAGAGCTGACGACTTACCAGGCGGCGGCGCTGCAGCGGGTGCGGGACGCGGCTGGCGTGGCTACCGAGACCGGGTTTATCGATTTGCATGCGCGAGTCTCAGTTGGCACGAACCCAATGCAGATCAGAAGCTTTGAAGAACCCCCCCGGGACGAGGCCGAAATCGAAGCAGGATTGGCGTGGACTGGCCAGCGTTTCGCGATTCGGTTGTCGGCAACCTACGTGAACGATCCGATCGACGGCGACGAATGGCGGGCCGACGGCTCCTATATCGGCATGGCCTTGGGTAACTGGATGTTCGCGGGTTCGTTCCAGGACCGATGGTGGGGTCCAGGCTGGCAAAGCAGCCTGATTCTCTCCAGCAATGCGCGGCCCATCCCCGCGTTGACGCTGGACCGAAACTCCACGCATGCGTTCGAAACCAAGTGGTTGAGATGGATCGGACCGTGGGATTTTTCCGTGATGTGGGGAGCTCTGGACGATGATCGGTTCATTCCTGAATCACGCATTTTCGGAATGAGGTTCGATTTCCGCCCGTTGAAAAGCCTGGAGGTTGGATTAAGCCGCACCGCAATCATGTGTGGCGATGGAAGGCCGTGCGATCTCGAAGCCTTCTTCAATATGCTGATTGGCAGGGACAATGTCGGTGACAACATATCCGCCGAAGATGAACCGGGAGACCAGAGGGCGGGGTTCGATGTGCGCTGGAGCGGTCACCTGGCTTCACAGCCATTAGCGCTATACACGCAGTGGATCGGTGAAGACGAGGATACTTATTTTCCGACCGCGTGGTTGGCGCAGTATGGTGCTGAAACCTGGGGCCAGTGGGATCGACTCGGCAGCTACCGGTTCTT
>JAPUGB010000028.1 GCA_027293165.1 Gammaproteobacteria bacterium | reverse complement strand
GACTCATTTGCTTGCGGCGTTCGGTGGACCGATCACTTCGAGCCTGCCGGCCGACGAACAACTGGACTGGGATTTTTACCTGGGCTTGCAGTGGTTTCGCTGATCTCGACGGCAGGGCGTGGGATCCAGGACCCGCGTAATTTGCGCATAATGTATATTATGTTAAATCAGACCCCAGTCACCGAGTCCCGGATCATGTGTGTATAATGCGGCCACACTCGGGCAGATGGACCTAACACCCTTTCAGGGCGGCGGTCCTGTGCGCAATGCTTGATCAACGACCGGCGTTAAAGCCGGAAAAACGAGGAAAAAGACCGGCTTATTATGACTGCGGCGGCAAGAAATTCATGGATCGTGCGAACCGGCATGCTGGGGTTCCACTTGGCAATTCTGGGAGCCATCTGGACCGGTGTCAGCCGCGTGGCGCTGATAGTTGGCGGAATGCTTTACGTCATCAGAGCCTTTGGTGTCACGGCCGGCTATCATCGCCTGCTGGCCCACGGTGCTTACAAGACCCACCGTGCTGTCCAGTTCGGACTGACGCTACTGGGCTCACTATCGACTCAGGGTGCGCCGTTGTGGTGGGTATCGCACCACCGTAACCACCATCGATACACCGAGACGCCACGCGACATTCATTCGCCAACACGCAACGGCTTCTGGTATTCGCATATCGGCTGGATGATGGACAAGGCTTGTTTCGAAGGCACGGCCAGCAACGTCAAGGACCTGCTTCGCTACCCCGAGATCAAGGCCCTGCAGCGCTACTACCCGGTCGTCTTGCTGCTGCAGGCGATCGCGATCTATGCTCTCGGCGCCTGGTTGGGCAGCGCCTACCCCGAACTCGGCACGTCTGGGCCACAGATGCTGGTTTGGGGGCTGTTTATCAGCACCGTGGCGCTGTGGCATGCGACCTTCATGGTCAATTCGGTTTGCCATTTATGGGGCAATCAGCAATACAATACCGGTGACCACAGCACCAATAACTGGATCGTTGCGACGCTGACGCTGGGCGAAGGCTGGCACAACAATCATCATAGATTCTCCGCCTCGGCGCGCCACGGTCTGCGCTGGTGGCAGCTCGATTGCACCTACCTGACGCTGCGGCTGATGCAGAAACTCAGGCTGGTCCGAGCGCTGAAGTTGCCTAGCGACACACAGATGGCCACTGGATTAGTTAATAATCCTGCATAATTAATCTCTTATCAGCTTAATCTCATGCAGTTTCAAGTCTAGAGGCAGAAGCGCCGGATCAGCGCCTGCAAAATCTCGATGCTCCGCGGAATTTGTTCGAGTTCGAGGTATTCATCCGGTTGATGGGCCTGATCAATATGGCCGGGGCCGAGCACGACGACTTCCATGCCGAGATCGGCGAGAAACGGCGCTTCAGTAGCAAAGGCAACCGCCGCCGCCGGGCTTCCGGTCAACAGTTCCGCCGCCCGTACCAGCTCCGATTCCGGCGCCGTGCACATGGGATCGACGCCCTCAAAAAGGGATTCAAAATCCACGACCAGTTGATCGTTTGTAACCGCCTCGGTGGATTCCATGCGCAGTTCTTGCCGCAGCGCCTGCCGGTCCATGCCCGGCAACATCCGCACATCGATATGCAATTCGCAACTGCCACAGATGCGGTTCGGGTTGTCGCCGCCGCGAATATGGCCCAGGTTCATGGTGCTGACCGGGACGGCAAATGCCGCATCCGAGCTTTGTGCCTGTAAGTTGTCGCGCCATCGCAGTAGCGCTGTGATGATCTCGTGCATGCCTTCCAGCGCGTTGGCCCCCAGCGACGGGTCGCTTGAATGTCCGCTGCGGCCTTCGACCCGTATGGCCTCCATCAGGATGCCCTTATGCATGCGCACCGGCTTGAGGCCGGTCGGTTCGCCGATAACGGCAAAACGCGCTTTGGGCCGGCCCGCGGCAACCAGCGCGCGCGCACCGGCCATCGTGCTTTCCTCGTCGGCAGTCGCCAGCAGCATCAACGGTGCTTTGAGCGCTGCTGGGTCGAGCTCGGCGCAGGCCGCCATAGCCAGCGCCAGGAACGATTTCATATCCGCGGTGCCCAGCCCATAGAGCCGGTTGTCACGTTCGGCCAGGGCAAACGGGTCACTGTTCCAGCGTTCCGGGTCGCACGGCACCGTATCGGTGTGGCCCGCCAGCACCAGCCCGCCGTCGCCGCGGCCCAGCGTGGCCAGTAAATTGGTTTTCCCCGGTTTGTCCGGCACGTCAATCAGCTCCACCCGCCAGCCACCGGCTTCGAGCCGTTCTGCGAGCCAGTCGATGACCGGTTGATTCGGCATGTCCCATTCGGGTGACACGCTGCTGATCGAAGGAATTTCGATCAATTCGGCAATGTCATTGATGATGCTGCGGGGTTGGTTTGGCATGATTCCCAGGTTCACTGCAGTCGTGGCCGGACGGATTCAACCGAGTGTGCCGGCTGATTGCATTGGCTACTCAAAAACGGAGTCAATAACGATAGCCACCGGGACATCCGTGTGATTGGCGGCGTCCCAGAGTATTTCACCGTATATATCGCCGGGTTGCGCGATCGGGTCCCCTCCCCTTGCAACGCGGGCAATCAGTCGCAGCCGCGGCAAATCGGCCAGCGACCGTCCGGGCAGCATCAGGTTGGCGTCGGTAATGCTGACCGTCATCGGCAGGCTGCTGGCCAAGTGGCGAACCACGGCGATGGGCGGCCCGGCTTGATCGGGATCACGGGCAACGATGAACACCGGAGCGCTGCTGTCAACTTGTCCACGCAGATTCTCGGCAACGGTGATTTCAACCGCAATGACCATCCCGGCGCCGGTCGGCCCGCTAGCCGACGGCTCCGCTGCCATTGGGGCATCGAGGCTGGCCAGTTGCTGCCGGACGACCTGGCGCACCGGGTCAGGCAAGTCCTGGTTTAGCAGTCGACGCCAGCGCTCGGCCGCCAGTACGGAATCACCTTGGGCAACGGCGCTCATGCCGCCATACCAAAGCGCTTTCGGATTCTGTGGCGCCGTCTTCAGCGCCGCTTCAATCAGCACGCCGGCCTCGCCCGACAGCGTCGCGCGATCCGTTAGCGCCATCGCTTCCGCATAGCCGAGCGCCGCCGTCAGGTTTTGCCCGCCGGTCATCAGGTAAGCGCGCTGGTACGCTTCGCGGGCCGCATCAAACTGTTCGAGGCTGACGTAGCTTCTTCCCAGCATCAACCAGCCTTCGAGATCGTCCGGGTTCTGTTTCAGCCGGGTGGCCAGCGATGTGACCATCTCCCCAATAGCCGGGATGCCCTGCGGGTTAGTCGCGACACTCGCGGGCGCCGCGCGCGCCAGTATTGCCGACGGGTAGTCGCCGATCAATCGGTAGATCAGCACGACACACACCGGCAGACCAATCAGTACCGCGGTGATACCGACCGCGGTCGGTGTCGACGCCGTGCCACGGCGCCGGTACATCGGCACCAGCAGCGCCGCCAGCGTCAAAGCGGTCAATAGGATACCTGTTAGCCAGAACGCCATCAGCGGCCTTTTACTCCTCCGCCATTGGGGCGTCCTGATCGATTGGCAATGACCGGCGCCGCTGCACGACGCGGAATAAAGTCAAAGCACCGACGAGCAGGAACGCGAACGGCGCTAACCATAGCACCAATGTCCACGAGCGCACCCGTGGCCGGTACAGCACGAAGTCGCCATAGCGTTCCACCAGGAAAAGCTTGATATCGGACTCGCTGTTGCCTTCCTCGACCATGGTGCGAATCTCGCGCCGTAAATCCGCCGCCAGCGGCGCAGACGAATCCGCGATGGTTTGATTCTGGCAAACCAGGCAGCGAACTTCATTGATGATTTTTTCATAAGCTGCTCGTTGCTGTGGGTCGGCTAATGCGTCGGAAGCGTCAATTGCCCAGGCGCGATCCATGCACGCCAGGCCAAGGCCGATCGCGACGCTTACAGCAATTCCTGCCAGCCGAAAAGTGTTCACGGTTCTTGCACCGTTGCCGATCGCATACGCGGCAAGAACTCGGCTTCCCATATCGCCAGCGACAATGGGCTCAAGTGCTTGTACAGCACGGTCCCGTCGGCGGCGAGCAGAAAGGTTTCCGGCGCGCCGTACACACCCCAGTCGATCGCGACGGCGCCGTCCAGATCGACTGCGGTCGCGGCATAGGGATTGCCGAGTTGTTCCAGCCAGGTGCGAGCCTGCACCGTATTGTCTTTCCAGTTGAGGCCGTAGATCGGGACCCCGTAGTTGGATGCGATTTGCAGCAGCGTGTCGTGTTCCTGCCGGCAGCCCACGCACCAGGTTGCCCAGACATTCAGCAAGCTGAATTGGCCGCGCATATCTTCTGTGCCCAGCGTCTGTTCGGGATCACTGAGCCTTGGCAGGCTGAACGCCGGCGCCGGTTTGCCGATCAACGGGGATGGTACATATGACGGGTCGCGGTTCAGACCGATGATGAATACCACCAGCAGCGCCATGAATACGGCGATTGGGATGAAAAATTTCACTTGCTCAGGCGGTCGCCAGATCGGTGGGTTGATCCGGGCTCTTATCCGCCACCGGGTAGCGCGATCGGTAGCGGCGATCGCTGACGGCTACCAGCCCACCCAGTGCCATGACCAACGCGCCCAGCCAGATGAAGCGGATCATCGGTTTATATTGAATCCGCACGCTCCAGCTGCCGTCTCCCAATGGTTCGCCTAGCGCGACAAACAGATCCCGGGTCCAACCAACATCGATACCGGCTTCGGTCATCGCACTGGTCTGGACCCGGTAGACGCGCTTTTCCGGAATCATTTTCGCGATCTCGCGGTCGCCGCGACTGACTGTGAATGTGCCACGCACGGCCTCGTAATTTGCCCCGGCAATCTCTTCTAACCCGTCGAATCGAAACGCATACCCGCCGACCGTGACAGTTTCCCCCGGTGCAATGCGCTGGTCGATTTCAATGTTGAAGGAAGACGTGACGGTGATGCCGATGACCGTCATGCCGATACCGAGGTGTGCCAGGTGCATGCCGATCATCGAGCGCGTCAGGCGCGGGCCTTTTCCGCGCAGCCGCGCGATCGGGTTCAGTAGTACCGAGCCAATGACCCATGCACCGGTCGTCAGGCCAATGATCGAGCCGATCACAGTCAGCAAGCCGGCCTCACCCCAGGCGAACCACGGCAGGCTGATGCCGACGAGAACGGCAATTGCCGCCGGCCAACGCAACCGCCGGGCCAGTAGCGACGCGTCGGTCGACCGCCAGACCGAATGCATACCGACGCCCAGCACCAGCAACAACGGCACCATCACAATCGGGAACACAAACTCGAAGTACGGCGCCCCGACCGAAATCTTGCCGAGGTTCATTGCTTCTGCGATCAGCGGCGCCAGCGTGCCAAACAAAATCAGACCCGTCGCAGCGACCAGCAGGATGCTATTCAGCAGCAGGAAGGTTTCCCGGGAGACCGGGCTGAAGCCGACCGATGTTTCCAGCGAGCGGGCACGCCACGCGTACAAGCTCAGCGCGCCGCCAACAACCACGGCCAGGAAAATCAAGATGAACAAGCCACGCGCAGGGTCTGATGCGAACGCGTGCACCGACACCAGCACCCCGGAGCGCACCAGGAAAGTACCCAGCAGGCTCAGAGAAAATGTGCCGATGGCCAACAACAGGGTCGAACTTTTGAACAAACCCCGCTTTTCGGTCACGGCCAGCGAATGGATCAGCGCCGTACCAGCGAGCCATGGCATGAACGACGCGTTCTCGACCGGGTCCCAGAACCACCAGCCGCCCCATCCAAGTTCGTAGTAGGCCCACCAGCTGCCGAGCGCAATGCCAACCGTCAGAAACAGCCAGGCCGTCGTTGTCCACGGCCGCGCCCAACGCGCCCACTGCTGATCGAGCCGCCCTGACAGCATGGCTGCAACCGCAAATGCGAACGCGACCGAGAAACCCACGTAACCGGTGTACAGCATCGGCGGGTGGATGATCAACGCTGGGTCCTGCAGCAACGGGTTCAGATCGTTGCCGTCCAGTGGCACCGGAAACAGGCGTTCGAACGGATTCGAAGTAAACAGGATAAATAACAGGAAGCCCAGGTTGATCATGCCCATGACGCCGAGCACCTGCGCCACAACAACGTCAGGCAGGGTGCGGCTGAGCAGCGCCACCGCGCTGGTCCAGATCGCGAGTATTAACACCCAGAGCAGCAACGAGCCCTCGTGTGCACCCCACACTGCCGCCAGACGAAACATCAACGGTAATTCTGAATTCGAATTCGTTGCGACGTACAGCACGGAAAAATCGTTCTCAACGAATGCCCAACTCAAACAAATGAACGCAAGGGCGATGAACAAAAGTTGCGTAACGGCTGCCGGGCGTGCGACGGCAATCCAGGCGGGATTGCCGAATTGCGCGCCGGCTACCGGCAGCACGGATTGAATCGCTGCGACACACAGCGCCAAAATGAGGCAAAGCTGACCAATCTCCGGTGTCATCAATCGCGTCTCGTGTTATGGACTATTTTTCGATGGCAGCAGTACCGCTGCCAACCGGGTGCCCCCGTTCCTCGAGCATCCGTGCCACTTCGGGCGGCATATATTCCTCGTCGTGCTTCGCCAGCACTTCATCGGCCCGAAACGAACCGTCCGCCTGCAGGTACCCGTTGGCAATGACGCCCTGCCCTTCCCTGAACAGATCGGGTAACACGCCTGCATACACAACGGTCATGGTGTTCTCGGTGTCGGTCACGTCGAACCGAACTTCCATGCTACCGGTCTCCCGGCGCAGGCTGCCGTCGATAACCAGACCGCCGAGACGAAACCTGGTGCCTTCCGCGGCGCTACCGGCAATAACGTCCGTCGGGCTGTAGAAAAACATCAGGTTTTCCTGAAACGCCCGCAGCGCCAGCACAGCCGCCAGGGCAACTCCGGCCATGACGAGGCCGGTACCGACCATGCGTTGGCGTCGAGGGGTCATAGATCAGGGCTCTGTTGCTGATTGGCCCAGCGCTGTGCCAACCGCGTACGCACCGAACGAAACTGTTGCTGGGCCACGACGATATTTGCGACCAGAACAACCAGCGTCAGGCCGAACGCACTCCAAACATACTTGGCGTAGCCGCCCATTTCCAAAAATTCCGTCATGCTGTGACCCTGTTTTCGGGAAGCAGGTCGTCCAGTGCCTCGCCTACCCAGCGGGCGTTGCGCTCGCGACCGAGCACTTCGCTGCGCACTCGCGTTGCGAGAATCGCGATGTAAAACAGGTTGAAGCCGACGATCATGACCAGCAGTGGCCAGAGCATATCCATGGATATCGATGGGTTGTCCAGCTTGGTTACCGTGGAGACCTGGTGCAGTGTGTTCCACCAGACGACCGAATAGTGAATGATCGGTAAATTGACCACGCCAACAATGGCCAGCACCGCACTGGCCCGGTCAGCTTTCTGCACTTCACTGAAAGCGGCACGCAGGCCCATGTAGCCGAAATAAACAAACAGCAGGATCAGTTCCGAGGTCAGGCGGGCATCCCAGACCCACCAGGTGCCCCACATCGGTTGACCCCAAATGGCCCCGGTTACCAGGGCGAGAAAAGTGAACGAGGCGCCAACCGGCGCTGACGCTGCCGCCACGGCAAACGCCAGTTTCATGCGCCAGATCAGCCCGATCGCCGATGCTGTCGCCATCACCGTGTAAATGGACATCGACATCCAGGCACTCGGCGCATGCACGTAAATGATCCGAAAACCATCGCCCTGCTGATAATCGGGCGGTGCCAGGACCAGCCCGCCGTAAGTGCCCACAGCGATCAAAACGATCGCAATCCACAGTAGCCACGGTGCCAGTTTCCCGGCCAGCCGGTACAGGTGCGGCGGCGAGCCGAGTTTATGAAACCAGGTCCACATGTCGATTCATCTCATCGTTCACCGTTTCAAAGCGCGACAACAACGCATTCTAGTACAAGGTGGTGTGCGTTCACGCATCACTCGAGGCTGACCCGGACGGCTGCCGCAGTTGCAAATGGCCCCAGAGTTACCGCGAGCGCCGCCAGAGCAGCCAGCAAATACAACGGGCCCGCCGGTTCCTGCTCCGCTGCAGCAAGAGTTGTGGCCCGTGCACCGAATACCAGCACCGGCAGCATCAGCGGCAACACCAGCAATGCCAGCAAGCCCCCGGCCTGGCGTACCCCAGCGGTCAGTGCGGCGCCGACCGAACCCAGCAGACTCAGCGTTGGAGTACCGATCAACAGTGCCAATGTCAGCACCTGCAGCGCGTTCGAGGACAAGTCATAGCTCAGCGCCAACAGCGGGGATAGCAATACCAGCGGCACACCGCTGATCAGCCAATGCGCCAAAATCTTGCCAAATACCAACAGCGGCAGCGGATGCGCGCTCAGTGCCAGTTGCTCGAGACTGCCGTCATCGAAATCCGACCGGAATAATGTGTTCAGTGCCAACAGCGTCGCCAGCAGAGCCGCAACCCACAGCACGCCTGGACCAATCTCGCGCAGCACCGCGGGCTCTGGACTGATGGCCAACGGAAACAACGTGATGACGATGGCAAAGAACATCAGCGGACTGGCAAGGTCGGACAGGCGCCGAAATGCAATGCGCAAGTCGCGCCGAACAACGGCTAAGAATGCCTGTGCCATGCTCAGTCCATCCCGCCCAGCGTAATGGTATACAACCGTTCGGCCGGAATATCGGGTTGGTGATGGCTGGCGACCACCGCCATGCCGCCGTTGCCCAAATGCCTGAGCAGTTGCTCCGTCAGGTAGCGTCTGCCCTCACCATCCAGGTTGGTAAACGGTTCGTCGAGAACCCACAAGTGGGCATTCGCTGCCAGTACGCGCGCCAATCCGGCCCGGCGTCGCTGCCCGGCCGACAAAGCGCGAACCGGCAGACCAGCGCATGCGTCCAGTCCCAGGCCGCTGAGTTTGGCAGCGCCGCTGGCAGGTTCCGTTCCGCGCAA
>JAPUGB010000027.1 GCA_027293165.1 Gammaproteobacteria bacterium | reverse complement strand
CAGCAATCGACTCCAAGACGCCTACGGCTCGCGGCCTGATCGTCGGCGCATCGTTCGCTTTTCTCCTCACAATTGCGGCGATCGCACTGGCAGGTTTCGCCGGTGCCCAGTCTCCGGAGGCGGGGACCAGCCAGTCGCCCGCGCCTCAGGTTTATTACCGCTCGACGACAATCGACGACGTGGAAATCTTTTATCGCGAAGCAGGCTCGCGCGAGAACCCGACGGTCCTTCTTCTCCACGGCTTTCCAACCTCGTCCCACATGTTTCGCAATCTCATACCGGCGCTGGCCGATGGATATCACGTGGTCGCCCCGGATTACCCCGGCTTCGGGTACAGCTCCATGCCGGCCGTAGACGATTTCGACTACACGTTCGATCGGCTGGCGGAGATTGTTGAGTCCTTTGTCGACCGACTCGGCCTCGAGTCCTACAGCATTTACCTAATGGACTACGGCGCACCTGTGGGATATCGCCTTGCCGCCAAGCATCCCGACCGCGTTGAATCGCTGATCGTGCAGAACGGCAACGCCTATGAGGAGGGGCTGCTGGAATTCTGGGACCCCATCAAGAAATATTGGGCGGATCGGACTCCCGAAAATGCCGAGCCGTTGCGAGGCCTGTTCACGATCGACGCCACGAAGTGGCAGTACTTAACCGGGGTGCGTGATTCAGCCACTATCAGCCCCGACAACTGGGGCCACGTTCAGCCACTGTTAGATCGCCCGGGTAACAACGAAATACAGCTGGCGCTGTTCTATTCGTACGGCAGCAACCCGCCGCTGTATCCGGCGTGGCAGGAGTACTTTCGCAACTACCAGCCCCCAACGCTCGTGGTGTGGGGCAAGAACGACCCGATCTTTCCTGAGGAGGGGTCCCATCCTTACAAGAGAGACCTCGAAGATCTCGAGTTCCACCTTTTAGACACCGGCCACTTTGCTCTCGAGGAAGACGGCAATCTGATCGCCGACCTGATACGATCTTTCTTAGATCGGAAGGTCACGAGATAGGGAGATCGGGTTGAGTATGGGTGACATGCTTGGCTCCTGGGGCGTTACCGTTCGCGCAGGAATGCGCCAAAGCGAGATGCGGTCGTCTTCTAGATTGGCCATGACTGCCCCCTGACGCCTTTAGCGATAGTCGGGATTGGCAAAATCGAACCTGCAACCTGCGTCCCACTCCGAACGCTGGTTGCCATGGGCTGGAATCCCACCGGCGTCTTTCATCATGCGTGCCAGGTGCAGCAGATTCCATGTCATGAAGGTCGTGTTGCGATTGGTGAATTCGTTTTCCGGACCGCCTGATCCGGCGTCGAGATACGAAAGCCCGGGGCCTGCTTCACCGAGCCAACCCGCATCAGCCTGCGGCGGGATAACGTAGCCAAGATGTTGCAGTGAGTACAGAATGTTCATCGCACAATGTTTGGCACCATCCTCGTTGCCTGTGATCAAGCAGCCACCGACGCGACCGTAGTAGGCGTACTGCCCGTAGCTGTTGAGCTGCCCGGATGCTCCGTACAGTCGCTCAATCACCTTGGTACAGACCGATGATTTCTCGCCCAGCCAGACGGGTGACGTAATGACGAGGATCTCCGATTTCATCACCTTATCGAGAATGGCGGGCCACGCATCGTTTTCCCAGCCATGTTCGGTCATGTCCGGCCAGACGCCGTAGGCAATGTCATGATCCACCGCACGCACCACCTCGACGGATACGCTGTTTTTCTCCAGGATGGCCTTTGCGATATCGATTAGACCCTGCGTATGCGAAAGCTCTGGTGAGCGCTTCAACGTACAGTTTATAAACAACGCTTTTAGATCAGAGAAATCCCATTTGCTGGTCGAGCACATTTCCAGTTGCTTGTCGTTTAACGTTGCCATTTCCGTGCTCCTATCGTCATGTGTGCGTCCCGGCGAACCGTCATTCACCGGTGGGTCCTACAACCCGGCAGACTTTACAACCATCATTTTATCGATCTGCATGTCTTCCATGGTGTAAGGAATGCCGCCGATGCCAAGGCCGGACTCGCGCAGGCCGGCAAACGGCATTACATCGTCACGAAATGCGGTGTGGTCGTTGATCATAATGGCCGACGCGTCCAGTTGTTTGTACAACCGCATCGCTTGCTCGTTACTGTTGCTGAAGACGGCGGCCTGAAATGCCAGCGGCAGCGAATTTGCCTGTCGAACGGCGGCGTCGACGTTGTCATACGCGTAGACGCAGACGACCGGACCAAAAATCTCCAAGATGCTGACGCTGACGTCGTCGGGCGGATTCAACAGCACGGTAGGGGCATAGCAGGTGTCGGAGATTCTGTTGCCACCACAAAGCAGTTTCGCACCTGCCGCCACGGCTTCATCGACCCACTCGGCAACACGATCCACCTCGCGGGTACGAATAAGCGGCCCAACATCGGTGCCCGCGTCCTCCGGCGCACCGACAACAAGTGCCTCTGCCCCCTTTGCGAGGGCACCGGCAAACTCGGCCGCGTCTGCGACGGGCGCGAACACTCTTTGGACCGAGACGCAGACCTGGCCCGCATGATAGAAGCCACCCTTGAGTATCGATGTGAGCGCGAGTTCCTTGTCGTATGGTTCTGCAAGTATGACGGGCGCGGCACCACCGTGCTCCAGGGCACAACGTGTGCCGGGGGCCAATCTTGAACGAAGCATCCAGCCAACGCGGGCGCTGCCGATAAAACTGAAAAAACCAACACGCGCATCGGTAACCAGCTTTTGGGCTGTCTCGATGTCGTCGGTCACGATCGCTTGGCACCATGGGTCCGGCAGCCCTGCCTCGCGAAGTATTTTGACAAACCGCAGACACGATAGCGGGGTATCGGCAGCCGGCTTCACAATGATAGGACAACCGGTTGCCACGGCCGGCCCGACCTGATGCACGATCAGGTTCAATGGATGGTTGAACGCGCTGACGGCAACGACTACGCCGATGGGTTCCTTCTGCGTGAACGCCAGCCTGCCGGTGGTCGCTTGGGTTGCGCCTATCGGAATGACGGAACCCCTGTGGGCGCGCAGCGTTTCGACACACAGATGCACGCCGTCTATTGCACGGACCACCTCGACTTTCGAGTCCTTGTAGGGTTTGCCCCCTTCGCTTGCTGCCAGTA
>JAPUGB010000026.1 GCA_027293165.1 Gammaproteobacteria bacterium | reverse complement strand
TGCATTATCGATTCGCGAAGTCACCAGAAACGAATCGGGGGGAAGGATGACAGAGCCCACTGAATGGTCGTGGTGCCCACGTCAGGCCCGTCGCGACCTGCTGAAATTCCTGTTGAGCTCGCCTCTGCTGGGCACGGCCATGGCGCATGACGACGTTGACGCGTTGATCGCTGATATTACAAACCCGCGGCGCGCGACGAATGTACTCCAGTTCGAGGATGTCGCCAGGCAGAACTTGACACCGGAAATGTACAACTTCATCGCTGACGGTTCGGATGACATGAAAACCGTCCGGGCGAACCGGGCCGCTTTCGATGCAATCGAGATTCGCGTGCGCCGGCTGATGGATGTGTCCGAGATCGATACCGGTATCGAAATTTTCGGACAGCAAATGAAAACGCCAATCATACTTGCTCCGGTCGGCGCTCAAGGGCAGATGCATCCGGACGGCGAACTGGCATCGGCGCGGGCCGCTAAATCACGGCAGCATGTCATGATCGCTTCAACCATGACGAGTTACAGCGTTGGCCAGATTGGCGCCGAGGCACCGGGCCTGACATGGTTTCAGCTCTACCCGATGCCGGACCGGTCGGTAACTCAGCAATTGCTTGCCCGGGCGGATGCTGCGGGGGCCCGCGTTGTCGTCGTGACGATTGATGGCCCGACGCTCGGCAATCGCGAGAGCCAAAAGGCGTTTTTCCGGCGTGCGACCGGCAGCTCGCAATCCCGTTTGGGCAATATGGAAGGTATAGATGGCAAGTTTCGGGTAGGTGATCCGTCGTTGACCTGGGATTACATCGCATGGTTGCGGGACAACACGGACAAGCCGATTGTTCTGAAAGGTATCGTCACCCGCGAAGACGCCCGTTTGTGTGTCAAGTACGGTGTTGATGGGCTGGTCATATCCAACCACGGCGGCCGCCAGGAAGAAAGCAATCGCGGCACGCTGGAATCGCTGCCGGAAATCGTTGAAGTCATCGACGGTCGAATCCCCGTGCTGATCGATGGCGGGTTCAGGCGAGGCACCGACATGTTCAAGGCGCTGGCGCTGGGTGCGAATGCGATATGCATTGGGCGCGCCTATATCTGGGGGTTGGCGGCCTTCGGAGAGGAGGGCGTTGAACGGGTACTGAGCCTGCTAACGGTCGAGCTCATGCGCATTATGAAATTTGCCGGCACGAATTCCATCAACGACATCGGGCGGGCCCATGTGCAGGCCAAAAACTGGCCGGCAGCTATTGGACCCGGTTGAAAAACCGGCCAGATCCAACGCAAAGCTGGGCAATTCGCGGCAGACCGCGCCTGAGAATCCGAACCCGCCGTTAATCCGCTAGAACGAGCGGTATGACCTGAGACAGGTCGTAGTCGATAATCGCATCGAGCTTGTTTTCGATCTGGAAATATCTCAGCGTCTTCTTCTGCGACAAAATTTTCCGGAATTCGCGCAGATATTTCTCATTCAATCTGAGTTCTTCTTTTTGAATCTTGAAGTATTCGTCAACCAGCGCTTTAGCCTGCTCTTCTGACAGAACGTCAAAGTTGTCCCGGAATTCCGTCAGCATCTTCATCGTGCGATCAACCATCGCGGCGCGGTCATTCTGGAATTGTCGATACAGCGGCCAGAATACGTCACTTTCCGCTGCCGTCAGATCGAGGTTTTCCGTCACAATTGCCTGCCGATTGGTGCGGATCTGTGCCAGCATCAACTCAATTTGGTCCCGTTCCTGCTGCGCGAATGTGTCGCTGGCATACCCAGCCAGGACCGCTGCTGCCAGAAATACCAGAGTAGTTTTAAGTAGTTTCATCCAGTTATCTCCCTCTGTCCGTCATTCGTTTTGTTGCATTTTCAGGCGCGCCAGTCTGCCTAGTTCGGTCGGGCTTGTCCAACATAGTGATAAGAAAGAAACCGCGGCCCATCAAAATAATCCTTTTCGAGTTCGACAAACTTGAACCCGGCGGCTTCGATCAGTTGGTCGATAGCCCGGTTCAACGAACAGCCTGCAAGCGGACGGAATACCGGCAACAAGCGATCCTGCCACTTCGATACGGAGCGGTCCGGCGCCCGCCCATGCTCTATAAAAATGAAGCGCCCATCGGGCCGCAATACCCGGCGGACTTCCATCAACGCCTGCTCGACGCCCGGGATGGAACAGACAGTCCACGAGCTGACCACACTGTCGACGCTATCGGTCTCCAACGGGATATCTTCCGCCCAGGCATCGATGAAATCAGCCGGAAATGCAGCCTCATCAGCCAGCGGCAGTGCCTTGTCGCGCAGGTGAGCGGACGGCTCCAGGCCAAAGAAATGCTCGACCTTGCTGCCGTAAAGCGGGATGTTGAGCCCGGAACCCATGCCGATCTCGAGCACGCGCCCGGTGGCCAGTGGTGCAGCCCGGTTGCGATGCTCAGCCATAAAGTCATTGCGCATACCGCAGTCGATCACGCGTGGCAGGATGTGATTTGCGTAGAAGGCCATCTATTTTCTCGTGTCGATTCGAATATTCGCGTGCCGGCGGAGACGCGAAGCAGCTCGAAACCGGCGTTAGCTCAGGGTCTCTCGCCAGCTTGCGAGCGCCTCGGCAATCTCTTGGGGAGAATCCTCCTGCAGGAAATGACTGCCGCTGACAGTCACTTCGGTCTGGTTTTGCCAGCTGCGGCAAAATTCGCGCTGGGTACCGATGAGAATGGCACCAGGGTCACCATTGATGAACAGCTTCGGTAACTCGTTAGCGGCCATCCATTCCGCGTATTCTTCGACGATTGCCACGACATCGGCCGGCTCGTTGTCTATCGGCAACTCCCGCGGCCAGCTCAGGGTAGGGCGACGATCTTCGCCTGCCGACAGGTAAGGCCGTCGATAAACCGTCATTTCCTCGTCGCTAAGGTCCCTCAGTACCGAACCGGGCAGGATCCGTTCAACGAAAAAATTCTTCTCCAGTATCATCGTATCGCCCGCATCGGAACGCAGCCCCTGGAACAACTCACGAATCGTTTCCGGCCACTGCGTCCACGTTAACGGAGCGACCAGCGCCTCAAGGTAGGCAATCCCCAGAACCCGGTCCGGGTGTCGGCGAGCCCAGTCAAAGCTCAGCGCCGAGCCCCAGTCGTGTCCGACAAGGGTGACACGGTCATCAACGCCCAGAGCTGTTAACGCCGCTTCGAAATAGCGCTGATGATCGCTGAAGCGATATGTCCCTGGCCCCGCGGGGTCAAGCTTCTCGGAATCGCCCATGCCGATCAGGTCCAGGGCAATGCAGCGCCCCTGATCGGCCAGCCGCGGCATGATGTTCCGCCACAGATAAGACGAGGTAGGATTGCCGTGCTGGAACACAATCGGATCGCCCGCACCGAGTTCCACGTAGGCCATGCTCTTACCGAGCACATCGATCTGCTTCCTGGGAAGCTCAGCAGTTGCAATGGACATGATTTTGATCGTTTTTATTGCCCCAAGCGGCAAATCAGGCTACGCCGATTTTGCCAGGGTGTCAGCAATCAAATCCAGAAAATCGGACTCGTTGTTGACCTCTGCCACATCGTTGGCGTCAACGCTGTATCCGTGTTCATCGGCGAGCGCCTCGTAAAGCGGTTTGCGGTAATTCACCAACAGCGGAAAAATCCACTGGCTGAACCGCTCGGGATCCATCTCGTCGACTGACGCAATTTGCTGCTGAGCAAGGTATTCGCTTAACTTCTCATCCAGGAACGCAGCATCGTAAAACATGGGCTTCGGGTGAGCTATGGCGCGCCGAATCAACTCTTCCTCCATGTCAGGACCAGCCTTCAGGTAAAGAATCAGCGTGTTTTCGGTTAGCACACGCAGCGCATCGGCATCGGCAAGCTCGCAGATACTGCCGCCCGCGTCATTAATAAAATGCTGGTATCCGTATATGTCATGCGCCTTGTCCTTAAATTCAGCGACATCTTTCATGGTCTCGATTTCGGCGCGCATAAACAGTTTTTGGCGTCGCTTGAACTCGTCCAGCGGCAAACCGCCAAACTTCGACGACCCGGGTTTACCAAGAAATTTCGAAACCGGCTCCAGGTTTGTTACGGTGATGTTGTTGGCCACGTAGATCGAATCGCTGCGCAACAGGTCCCTGAGGAATGGCACCCGCATCGCCTGGCGCTTAACATTGTCCAGGATTGGCTCCTGGAGGTATTTCGTGCCAATCCGGTAATCGCCGGAATAGTGAAACCAACTGTCCTTCGGCAGTTTGTCTGCCAGCGTCGTTTTACCGACACCCGACATACCCAACAGCGTGATCGCCTTGTTGGGCCAATCCACAAATTGTTTGCGACTCAAGTGCATGGTGGTTTAAACGTCAGCTCTCACAAAGTATGGATATAAAACCTTATAAAACAATATGATTTATAATACTTATAAAATGTTCTCGAGGTATAGGCTGGCCGTGGTCGGACTTGAGGACAGCAGTCAACCGGTCGCACCGTTGCCGGCCGATTCACAGCCCTGCCAGCCGGCGGTGCAGATCCAGCGCGTCGGTGTCGGGACGCTGGTCGGGTTGTTCTGGGTAGCGCAATGGCCGTCCGGCCAGAATCCGATAGCTGGTACGGATCATGTCATCGGCCAGAATGACTGTCATGGTGAGCGTGTCTATAGCCAACTTGCCGGTGTCGAACAAGGTGTGCATGTCTGACCTGAGCAGCAAGCCGTTAGACGGTTCATTGGTGTGCTTGCCGCGGTAAGGCACGATGTAGGCGGCCTCGAGACTATCGAGCGCATTGAAGTTGGTGATCGCGCAGCGCCCGTCATAGGCCTCCAGCAAAATGCGCCGAAACTGCGGATCGCCTCTGCGCTTGAGTATCGTTTCAATGATGTTGGCAATACCTTGCTTGCGGCTCTCGGTATCGAACTTTCTGAGTTTGCCTAGTTCGGTCTCCGAGACCCGGATCATGCCGCTCATGTCCAATACCGGGCCGCCGACGGTGGTGTTCAACAAGCGCCGCCGGGCAAAGCGCTCCACGGATCCAAACTCGGACTCGATGCGTTTAATCACGTCCTCCGGGACCTGGCAAAATCCGGCATCGCTGGCCGGCAAATAGTCGTCCAGTTCGCTGCACGGCATCTCAAGTGAAACCGGTTCTGACATGAAAAAAAGATATTCCCGGGTTGCCGGCTTTTCGCCGCTGCCCGGGTTGTCCGTGCCAGTGCCCCAAATTGCCTCGGCCACGCGCTGGCTCTCGTAACGGCCCAACACCTTGGCGTAATGCCGGTAGGCGCCATCGTAGGTCAACAGCACCAGGTCTCCGCTGCCCATCTCGAACCAGTTATTGACGTTTTCTGGATCGGGCTGGAGCCCCCAAGCGTAGAATCCCCGCCCGCGGCGCTCGATATCGACGAGCTCGGGGTAGGTTGCGTCACTGAAGTTGTCAATGATGCGGGCCCGCTCGACTGCGTGAATAACCGATCTTTGCAAATCGGCTTTGCCGTCCTGATCTGCAATCGTGGCAACGAAAATTCGGGGCATCGCTCGGGTTGCTCCTGATTCCGCGCAGATTATTGGCATTCGATCGCGGTTTTGCAATGCCGGCGCGCTTTTATGGCAGCAGATAACGGGTATCATTACCGGCTTCGCAGCGGGCCGGCACCGGTCCGAACGAGCATACCGGACTTCATCCGCACGGTAGACCCATGACTGACACTGACTGGAAAGTGCATAAATTCGGCGGCACCAGCCTGGCCGATGCCGGCTGTTTCCGGCAGGTAGCCGAGGTCCTGCGTGGCGAGCCCGGTAGTCGCCAAGCCGTCGTTGTATCGGCTATGGGCGGCATGACCGATGCCTTGCTCGAGCTGGTGAAAGCGTCGGAGCAGTCTGCGGAAGCTGTCCAACCAGGCTTGGCGGCGATCGCGGACCGGTACCGCGAAACCGTTCAGGCATTGCTGGACGATGGCCCAGCGCCAGTCACGGTGATGGAAGCATTCGAATCTGAACTGAGCGATGCAGCCGACATTCTGCAGGCCATTTCACTGGTTCATTCGGCGGCCGACCGGAGCCGCGATCTGGTTGCCGGGTTCGGAGAATTGTGGTCGACGCGCTTGTTGGCGGCCTATCTCGAACAGGACCGTGTCGCTGACCCGGGCAAGCGGGAAGTCCGCTGGGTTGATGCACGCGAGCTGATCGTCGTTGAGCCGGGCGAACTCGGACCGGCGGTCGTGTGGGAGCAGTCGAGAAAGAATTGCGCCCGCCTGTTTCCCGCCGGGACCGGTGAAATTGTCATCGTGACCGGATTCATCGCTACCGACAGCGCTGGCTTGCAGACGACGCTGGGACGCAACGGTAGCGATTTTTCGGCATCGATACTCGGCGCGTTGCTGAATGCCAGTTCAATAACGATCTGGTCCGACGTGGGCGGCATCATGAGCGCCGATCCGGGCCGGGTGCCCGAAGCAGCTGTCATAGCCCAGCTCTCCTACAGCGAGGCGATGGAACTCGCTTATTTTGGCGCGCGCGTCATCCACCCCCAGACGATGGCACCCGCGGTCGATCACGGCATTCCAATTTACATACGCAATACCTTTGACCCTGGAGCAACCGGCTCCCGGGTCAGCGGCAGCGCCGACCCCGCGGAGGGAATCAAGGGCATTACCACGGTCGACCAGGTTGCACTCGTTAACCTTGAGGGAACTGGCCTGATCGGCGTTCCGGGCACTGCCGATCGCCTGTTCGGCGCCCTGAGGGCTGCCAATATTTCTGTGATTCTGATATCTCAGGCGAGCTCCGAGCATTCAATCTGCTTTGCGATTCCCGCTTCGATGGCCAAGCAGGCCGAGCAAGTCGTCCGGCGCGCATTCGCCGCAGAGCTTGAGCAGAACCAGGTTCAGGCCATAAACGTTCAGGAGCATTGCAGCATCATCGCGGTCGTCGGTGATGGCATGGCCGGCCTGACAGGAGTCGCGGCGCGCTTTTTCGGGACGCTCGGCAACGCCGGCATCAACGTGCGGGCAATTGCGCAGGGCTCTTCGGAACGCAACATTTCCGCTGTCATCGCGCGCGATGATGCGACCCGCGCGCTGCGTGCTGCTCACGCGGGCTTTTACCTGTCGACCGAAACGGTCTCGGTTGGGCTGGTCGGTCCGGGCAACGTCGGAGCAACCCTGCTGGATCAGATGGCCGCGCAGGCGGCGCATTTGCACCAGAACTTCAATCTCGACTTCAGGGTGCGCGGAATTGCCACTTCGTCGCGAATGGTCCTGGCGGAACGCTGGATTGAGCTTGGCAACTGGCGAGAAACGCTGAACAGTGACAGCGAGCCGCTGGACTGGAACCGCTTCGTTGCCCATGTCAATGCAGATCACCTGCCACATGCCGTCATGGTCGACTGCACCGACAGCGACGAGGTCGCCGCACGATACGTTGACTGGTTCGCACAAGGAATCCACGTCGTTACGCCGAACAAAAAAGCCCAAAGCGGCACACTTGAGTATTACGATCAGATTCAGGCGGCTCGCCGCGAACATAACGTGCATTTTCTGTATGAGCCGAGTGTTGGTGCCGCGCTGCCGATAGTACAAACGCTCAGAGATCTGACGGAAACCGGTGACGAGGTGGTCAGTATCGAAGGAATCCTTTCCGGGACCCTCGCTTACCTGT
This sequence comes from Gammaproteobacteria bacterium, assembly GCA_027293165.1. GTDB lineage: Bacteria > Pseudomonadota > Gammaproteobacteria > Steroidobacterales > JAPUGB01. Next base: position 8,330 of record JAPUGB010000026.1, on the reverse strand, counting down.
TCAACGTTTTCGATGGCACCCGATCGTTTTCGGCAATAGTGCGGGAAGCCCACGAGAACGGCTACACGGAACCCGATCCTCGCGACGATTTGTCGGGCATAGACGTCGCTCGAAAATTGATCATCCTGAGCCGTGAGCTGGGTTTGCGAATAGAGCTGCAAGACATTGAGATTGAAAATCTCGTGCCTGCCGGCTTGGGTGATGTTTCAGTGGACGAGTTTCTCGATGCGCTGGCAGAACAGGATGCATCGATGCTCGATCGGTGGAAGAAATCCAACAAAGCAGGCGAGGTACAGCGGTACGTCGGCCGATTGGACAAATCGGGTGCAGCGACTGTCCGGCTGGAGTCGCTCCCCGCTGATCATGCATTCGCGCACATCAATCTGACCGATAACATCGTGCGCTTCGTGTCCGAGCGGTATAGCGACAATCCGCTGGTTGTGCAGGGGCCCGGGGCCGGACCGGCTGTGACTGCTGCCGGCGTATTTGCGGACCTGCTCAGATTGGCCAGGTACCTGGGTGCGCCCCGGTAACCCGATGCAGTTCGTCAGCACCAGGCAAGGTCCGAGCGTTTCTCTGGAGGCGGCCATCATGAGTGGCACGGCGCCTGACGGCGGCCTGTACGTGCCGGAAGAACTGCCGCGTTTTGATCCCGCTGCGCTGACGCAGATCGACACGATCAGCGATCTCGCGGCACAGCTGCTGGCCCCGTTTTTTGAAGCATCAACGCTTAAGGATCAGCTCGCCGAGATCTGCGACGAAGCATTTAGCTTTCCGGCCCGCCTCAAACTCCTCGAAAACTCGGAGCGCGGGTCGCTGTCGGTCCTCGAACTTTTTCACGGCCCCACTGCCGCGTTCAAGGATTTTGGGGCCTGCTTTTTGGCGGCGTGCATGACCCGCATCATCGGTACGCCGGATCGCGACAGTGTGCCGGTCACTGTGCTGGTCGCTACTTCGGGGGATACCGGGGGCGCCGTTGCTGCTGCCTTTCACCGCCAACCCGGCGTGCGGGTGGTGGTGTTGTTTCCGGACGGCAGGGTGACAGCACGGCAGCAACAGCAATTGACTTGCTGGGGGGACAACATCATCTCACTGGCAGTGCGCGGCGGATTCGATGATTGCCAGCGCCTGGCCAAAGAGATGTTCGCTGATGGCGAACTGGTGCAGCGCTACCGCTTGTGCTCGGCCAATAGCATTAACGTCGGCCGCTTATTGCCTCAATCCGTCTACTATGCGCAAGCCAGCCTGGCGAACTACCGCCGCAACAGCCGGCCCAGCAGTTTCGTCATCCCTACGGGTAATTTGGGGAATGCGTTCGCCGGAATCTGGGCCAAACAGATGGGCTTGCCGATCGATCAGATCATTCTGGCGACCAATGCCAATCGAACAATTCCTGACTTTCTCGGGTCTGGGGAATGGCAACCGCGCGCCAGTATTCCCACGCTTGCATCAGCGATGGATGTGGGGGACCCGAGCAACATGGAGCGTTTGCTCAACCTGTGGGGCGACGCCGCTGAAATTGGCCGCCGCTTGCGCGCCTTTTCGGTATCCGATGAAACCATCGCGCAGCAGATTGCAGCGGAGCATGCGCGCAGCGGTTTCGCCTGGTGCCCACACACAGCCACAGCATTCAATGTCTACCGGACTCTCGCCGATGAAGAGCGGTCAGAATCTCACTTCATCATCATCGCGACGGCGCATGCTGCGAAATTCGAGAGCATCGTCGAACCGCTGATCGGGGAAGCGATAGAGCCGCCAGATGAACTCGCGAGATTGCTGAAATGGCCCGCAAGATTTGAGACCATCGACGCGGTCACGGATGAAATCACGTCCCGTCTGTCGTAGCGCCTTCGAAGCAGAGGGCAGAATCCGCGCTGACGCTCGACGGGAAAACCATTTTTTCGGACAGTTAGAAGAAGATGTTTGAGACTCTGGACATCAGGATCACGATCGGGGCCGCTGCAACCGTGCTGGTGCTATTGCTGGCAGGCTGGCTCTGGTATCGACGCCTAAAGTCCCGGTCGATTGACGCGCGTCTGAAATCGGTGAGCAAGGCAGTGTTGACGGATTTCCTGATCCCGGATGGCAACAGCGGTGAAATCCATATCGAGTACGCGTTGCTGACTGCTCGCGGAATTCTGATTCTCCATACCAGCAATGTTCAGGGCCACGTATTTGGCAGCGATGCCATGCAAGACTGGACAGTCATGGATGGCCGGCGGCGGTTCACCTTCCGTAACCCGCAGATGTCCCTGTTTGACCGCATTGCCGCCGTCGGTTGTATTACGCCGAATGTTCCGGTCGACGGCTACATCGCGTTCACGAATCGCGCGCTGTTCACAAAGGGCCAGCCCAGTCACGCGGTCCACATCGATCAGCTGCTGACCGAACTCGAACACCAGCATGAGTTCGAAGACAAGGTGATCGAGGCGTTTCTCCCCTCCTGGGATCTACTTCAGCAGGAAGCCGTCTTTACCCGGATGAGCCGCCTGATGAGGGGCTAGGATCCGTCTTCGTCAGACTGAACAAACGCTCGGCATTCTCCGTGGAAGCGGCCGCTACGAGGTCGGGATCCCGGCCCATTTCGCTCGCTAACCTCAACAGGATGTGGGGCAGCAGAGCCGGTTCATTCCGGCGCGCGGCGGGCTTGTTCTCGATGTCCCGGGGTAGCAGGTACGGTGCGTCCGTTTCCAGCAGCAAACGATTCATCGGAATTGCCCCCACCGCTTCACGCAGCTCAGCCCCTCGGCGCTCATCGCATATCCAACCGGTGATGCCGACGTGTAGTCCCAGTTCCAGATAACGTTGCAGTTCGGCTCGCCCTCCGGTGAAGCAGTGAGCAACTCCACCGGTCAGATCGGAACGATATTCCTCCAATATGTCAACGAACTCGGTATGGGCATCGCGCTGGTGCAGGAATACCGGTTTTTGGGCCTCGACGGCGATTTCGAGTTGTGACCGGAAGGCCGCCAACTGCGCTTCGCGGGGAGAAAACGTTCGGAAAAAATCGAGGCCACATTCGCCAACAGCGACGACGGCGCCCAGTCGGGAGAACGACAACAGGCGGTCACCCACTTCCGGTGTGTACTCGGACGCATGGTGCGGATGAACACCGGCGGTGGCAAAAATTTGTCCCGGGTGTTGATCAGCCAGCGCTATGGCCTGGATGCTACTGGAAACGTTGGCCCCGGTAACAATCAACCGCTCCACGCCCGCGTCAGCGGCACGGCTGATGATCTCATCGCGGTCTGAGTCGAAGCTGTCGTGGGTCAGGTTGACACCGATATCGATGAGCCGATTCATTAAAGCTGATTTCGGACTTCCAGATTTGCAGTCATGCAGGTATTGTCTTGGCCCGGTAAGCTTAGCAGTCAATCGTGAATCGGGAGTAATGACGGCGTGTCGAAATCACGCATAGTCGCGGAATCACAGTTGTCATTGTGGGCGGAGGGGACCGCGACCGCGGGCCCGCCGCCGCAAGGATGGCGGGTGCGTGTCAGCAAACGTGCCCGGCATCTCAGTATCAATGTTTTTGCCCACGGCGGCGTCGAAATCGTCGTACCACCGCGAACCTCGGCGCGCACAGTCGCGGATTTTGCGCGTAGCGAAGCCAGCTGGATAGACAAAGCCCGCCGCAGCATTGCAATGCTGCCCTCGGATCCGGGACCCGCACTGCCGACCCGAATTGAATTGCCCGCGATCGATGAGTCGATCGAAGTGATCTACCGACGATCCAAGCGAACACACTACCGCGACCAGGGATCCCGGCTACTGGTGTTCTCGGTCGATGCGGCGCCCAATTATTGCTGGCCCATACTCCGGCGCTGGCTAACCGGCATGGGGCGAAAGACCCTGCGACCGTGGCTGCTGCGGCTGGCGAAAACCATCAGGGTTCAGCCACGCCGGGTCCAGATACGCCTGCAACAGACGCGCTGGGGCAGCTGTTCAGGGGAAGGAACGATCAGCCTGAACGCCTCCGCCCTGTTACTGCCGTCCCAACAGGCAGAATATCTGCTGGTGCACGAACTCTGCCATCTGCGTCATCTGAATCACTCCCGTCGATTCTGGCAACTGGTGGGGGAATTTTCGCCGCACTACCGGGAACTCGATGCGGCCGTCAGCCGAGCCTGGACCAGTATGCCGGCCTGGGTCAGCCATTGAATAATTGATTCCATCAGGCAGCGGCGGCGATCTGCCGTAGCACGTACTGCAGAATTCCGCCGTTCTTGAAGTATTCGCGCTCCTTTGGCGTATCGATGCGCACGCGTGCCACGAACTCTTGCGTGTCCCCGTTTTCGGCAGTCACGACGATGGTCACCTCCGATGCATCACCGCCATCGAGCCCAGTGATGCTGAAGGTATCCGTGGCAGCCAGTCCCAGCGATGCGGTGCTGTCACCGTCACGGAACTGCAGCGGTAGCACGCCCATGCCGATCAGGTTCGAGCGGTGGATGCGTTCGAAACTCTCCACAAGAACCGCTTTTACGCCGAGTAGTAGAGTTCCTTTAGCAGCCCAGTCCCGGGACGATCCGGAGCCGTATTCCTTACCGGCAACAACCAGTAACGGCGTGCCTTCCTGCTGGTAACGCATGGCCGCATCGAAGATCGTCATTTGCTCGCCGCTCGGCTGATGCACGGTCCAGCCCCCCTCGGTACCCGGCGCAAGCTGGTTCCGCAAGCGAATATTGGCGAAGGTGCCGCGCATCATCACTTCATGATTGCCACGCCGGGATCCGTAACTGTTGAATTCGGCTGCCGAGACCCCCTGGTCAACCAGGTACTGGCCGGCCGGACTGTCAACCGCAATGCTCCCCGCCGGCGAAATATGATCCGTCGTCACGGAATCGCCGAGTAGCGCCAGCAACCGGGCCGATTCGATGTTCGCCACGGGGTCCGGCTGCATGGTCATGCCGTCGAAATAAGGTGGATTCTTGACGTAGGTCGAAGCGCTATCCCAGCTGTATATCTCGCCTTGGGGCACGTCGATCTCGTTCCAGGCCTCGTCACCGGCAAACACGTTGGCATAGCTATCGCGGAACATACTCCGGTTGACGGTTTTCAGGACGACTTGCTGCACCTCGGCCTGGCTGGGCCAAATATCTTTCAGATAGACCGGGTTGCCATTGGCATCGTCACCCAGTGAATCCTGAACCAGGTCTACATTCATCGAACCCGCCAGCGCGTAAGCCACAACCAGCGGGGGCGATGCCAGGTAATTCATCACGGTCAGCGGATGAATACGACCCTCGTAGTTGCGGTTACCGGACAGTACGCTGCAACCAATCAGGTCATTTTCTATGACAGCTGCGGCGATTTCCGGTCTCAGCGGACCGGAATTGCCGATGCAGGTGGTGCAACCATATCCAACAATATCGAATCCCAGCGCCGCGAGATCCTTTAACAATCCGGTCTTCTCCAGATAATCGGTTACGACCTTCGACCCGGGTGCGAGGCTGGTTTTGACCCAGGGTCGGGAATTCAGGCCACGCTCGCGCGCGTTGCGCGCCAGCAGGCCAGCCGCGACCATGACCGAAGGATTGGAGGTGTTGGTGCAGCTCGTGACCGCCGCGATCAGCGTTGCGCCGTCCTGCAACTGATAGCTATCGCCGCCAGCTTCAACTGTAACAGCGCGTTCGCTTGCATCCGACGGGCGCAATTCCGCGCTGTGTTTCCGGTAGGTCGACTGCGCTGACCTCAACGGTATGCGGTCCTGCGGACGTTTGGGACCGGCCAGGCTGGGTTCCACGGATCCAAGATCGAGATCAAGCACATCGCTATACAGTGGCTCGGGCTGTCCGTCCTCCCGCCACAGGTTCTGCTCCCGGGCATAGGCTTCGACCAGCGCAATTTGGTCTGCGTCTCGCCCGGAGAGTTCCAGGTAACGGGTGGTCTCGCGGTCGATCGGAAACATGGCAACAGTGCTGCCGAATTCGGGGGACATATTGCTTAATGTGGCGCGGTCGGCGAGTGGCAGGTTCGACAAGCCATCACCGAAAAACTCAACGAATTTGCCAACGACACCGTGATTCCGAAGCCGTTCGGTCACGGTGAGTACGAGGTCGGTCGCCGTTGTTCCCTCGGCAAGGGATCCCGTCATCCGAAATCCGATAACCTGCGGAATCAGCATCGTCACGGCTTGCCCAAGCATCGCGGCTTCGGCCTCTATACCGCCGACACCCCAGCCAAGCACACCGAGCCCGTTAATCATCGTCGTGTGTGAATCAGTACCGACCAGAGTATCCGGGTATGCGACCCGGCTACTTCCCGCAGTCACATCGAAAACGACCCTGGCAAGGTACTCGAGATTCACCTGGTGCACGATTCCGGTGTTTGGCGGCACGACCTGAAAGTTCTTAAATGCGTTCTGACCCCAGCGCAGAAACTCGTAACGTTCCTGGTTACGGCGGAATTCGATGGCGTTGTTCAGTGCCAGTGCGGTCGGAGTTCCATAATGGTCAACCTGCACCGAGTGGTCGATGACGAGCTCCGCCGGGGACAATGGATTGATGCTTGCGGCTTGACCGCCGAGCGTGACGATCGCATCCCGCATGGCAGCCAGGTCAACCACAGCCGGTACACCGGTAAAATCCTGCAGGATGACGCGGCCCGGGCGGAACGAAATTTCCTGGCTGGGTTCAGCCGCCGGGTCCCAATTAGCAAGTGCGCTGATGTCGTCCGCAGTGACATCATCGCAATCCGCGTGCCGCAGCAGATTCTCCAGCAGTATCTTCAGAGAGTAGGGCAGTTGGTCGACGTGGCCTTCACTGACCGCGTCCAGCCGACAAATCTGGTAGTCCGTTCCGCCGACCGAAAAAACAGAACCTTTGTCTTTACCTGGTGCTCCCGCCATGGACGTTCTCCGTTTTCGGGGCAGTGATGCTGCCGGAACTTTATCAGTGACCACCCGGTCCCAGCCCGCCGCGGCGCGGGATTATAGCCTGCGCATACGGGGCCCGGTAGCCGTACTCATCATTGCCGCGCCGCTCAGGCGCTTAGCGCTGCCGCGCGGCTTGGGTTGGCCCAGGCCGTGGCGCTGTCGATCGGACCGCCGCCCAGGCATTCCTCTTCCCGGTATAACACGGCGTACTGACCGGGCGTTACGGCCCATTGCGGCTCCCGAAAGCTGATTGCGACGGCACCGTCCACCTGTACCTGCGCCCGGCCCACGACCTCCGTCTGACGGTAACGCGTACGCACGTGGCACTCGAAGTCCTCGGCCGGGGGGCTACCGGCAATCCAGTGCAGGTTGGTTGCTATGAGGCCTGACGACCACAGCAGTGGATGCTCGTGGTCCTGAACCGCGAGCAATACGTTACGGGCGAGATCTTTGCCCGCCACATACCACGGTGCAGCGTCGTAGCCACGGCGCCCGCCGATTTTCAATCCCTGTCGCTGGCCCAGGGTGTAATACATCAGGCCATCGTGCGTACCGACTTGATCGCCGTCCGGCGTTTCGATCCTGCCGGGGCTAGCGGGCAGATAGTTGCAGAGAAATTCACGAAACGGCCGCTCCCCGATAAAGCAGATGCCGGTGCTGTCACGCTTGGCATGATTTGCGAATCCATAGTCATTCGCCATGCGCCGTACCTCGGATTTGGTATATCTCCCCAGCGGAAAAACTGACCGGGAAAGCGCGTTGGCTTTGACCGCATGCAGAAAATAGCTTTGATCTTTGCCGGCATCCACCCCCTTGAGCAACCTGACGGTCGGTCCCGAACGGTCGATGCGGGCGTAATGGCCGGTTGCAATCCGGTCGCCGCCCAAACGCATCGCGTAATCGAGAAAAGCGCCGAACTTGATTCGTCGGTTGCAGGCAATATCCGGGTTCGGCGTCCGCCCACGACGATATTGCTCAAGAAAATCGGCAAACACCTGCTCGCGGTACTCGCGGGCAAAATTGACCCGGTGCAGCGGAATATCAAGATCCGTACAAACCTTGCGCGCGTCCTGGTAGTCCTCCGCCGCTGTGCAGTACTGACCGTCGTCGTCCCAGTTGCTCATATGCAGGCCTTGGACGGCGTGGCCATCGCGGAGCAACACCAGGGCGGCCACGGCCGAATCCACGCCTCCGGACATGCCAACGATGACAGGTTGTTTGGATGCGCTGCGCATCCTGCCATTGTAGCAGCGCGCGCCGTGCAGCTAAGCTGAACTGAATTCAGAGATTTGTGGCTTTCTGGTTGTTCCCGGCCGGTGTACGACGGTCAGACACTCAGGCGTCGCAATTCTTGCTTGTATTCGGATACCTGCCAGATCTTCTCGAAGACGTTGAGGTGCTGGCGGGCAATCGCTGGTTCATTCAATCCAACCATCCCTTCCCATCTACCGGC
>JAPUGB010000252.1 GCA_027293165.1 Gammaproteobacteria bacterium | reverse complement strand
CCAGCGAGTCGGTCAGGCTTTCAACGTAATAGGAGCCGCCCAACGGATCGACGACGCGGGTAATGCCGGTTTCCTCCTGCAGCACCAACTGCGTATTGCGTGCGATATGTGCTGAAAATGGTGTCGGCAGCGCGAGGGCTTCGTCGAAAGAATTTGTATGCAGCGACTGCGTACCGCCAAGAGCAGCCGCCATCGCTTCGACGGTCGTACGTATGACGTTGTTGTAAGGGTCCTGGCTGGTCAGGCTGACGCCAGACGTTTGGCAGTGCGTCCGCAGCATCAACGATCGAGGGTCTTCGGGAGCAAAAAATTCCTGCATCAGTGACGCCCACAGCAGCCTGGCGGCCCTAAGCTTGGCGATTTCCATGAAAAAATTCATGCCGATGCCGAAGAAAAACGACAGGCGTGGCGCGAATTGATCCACCTTTAAACCATTGCCGATGGCCGCGCGCACATATTCGATCCCATCGGCCAGTGTGAACCCCAGTTCCTGCACGCTGGTCGCGCCAGCCTCCAGCATGTGGTAGCCGGAGATCGAGATCGAGTTGAACTTGGGCATCCGCTCGGTCGAATACGAAATAATGTCGGCAACGATTTGCATGGAAGGTTCGGGCGGATAGATATAAGTGTTCCGCACCATGAATTCCTTCAGGATGTCGTTCTGTAGGGTGCCGGCCAATTGCTGCGGGCTAACGCCTTGTTCCTCGGCGGCGACGATGTACATGGCCATGATCGGTAGCACGGCTCCGTTCATCGTCATCGAAACCGACATTTGCTCCAGCGGGATGCCGTTGAACAAAATTGCCATGTCCTCGACCGTATCGATTGCCACGCCGGCTTTGCCAACGTCACCGACGACGCGCGGATGATCCGAGTCGTAACCACGGTGCGTTGCGAGGTCGAATGCCACCGACAGGCCCGTTTGCCCAGCTGCGAGGTTGTTTCGGTAAAAAGCGTTGGAGTCCTCGGCAGTCGAAAACCCGGCGTACTGCCGCACCGTCCACGGCCGCCCGACATACATCGTCGCCCGCGGTCCACGAACGTACGGCGCAAATCCCGGAAGATTGCCGAGGTGATTGATTTCGTCCAGATCGGCCGCCGTATACAAGGGCTTGACGACAATGCCTTCGGGCGTATGCCAGTCAAGCTCTGTCAGCGGACGGCCCCGGGTTTCCTTCGCGGCCAGTTTCTGCCAATCCTCCGGCTTTGGATGACGGGTTTTGGTCACGCTTGTTGGTTCCCTTCGAGATCTGCGATCGCGGCTCGCAAAGCCACCACACGCCGCGCTTCGTCAACATGCAATTGCTCCACGAGCCGGCCATGCACCACGGTCACGCCCTGGCCCGACTGCTCTGCGGCGTCCCAGGCCGCAAGAATCGCTTCGGCCCGGCCCAGCTCGGAATCGGATATTCCAAAGACCTCGTTGGCTGCAGCGATCTGCCGGGGATGAATCAGCGTCTTGCCATCAAAGCCCAGTCTGCGCCCCTGCTCGCAGGCTGCTGTAAAACCGACAGCATCGTCCAGCTCAACGTGTATACCGTCCAGTATATCAAGACCATGGGCGCGGCCCGCGAGGACACAAGCGCTGAGGCTGGCCAGCAAACCTTGTCGATCGCCGCCGAAATCGGTTTTAAGTGCCTTGGCAAGGTCTGCGGTGCCGACGACGATGACGTCCAGGCGCGGCGTTGCGGTGGCGATTGCATCCAGGTCCAGAATTCCGCGTGGTGTTTCCGCCATGATCCACACGGACAGGCTGGCTGGTGCACCGGCCGCATCCAGCAGCTGTAACGCTTCGTGCACCTGGTCCGAAGTTTCGACTTTCGGTAGCAGACAGGCGTCCGCACCGCTTTGGGCCACGGCCTTAAGGTCATCCTGGCCCCATGGCGTGGATAGTCTGTTGACTCGGATCACGGTCTCGCGCCGCCCATATCCGCCGATGCCCAACGCAGTGACGACCCGGTGGCGGGCCTTCGCCTTGGCATCCGGTAATACCGAATCCTCGAGATCGAAAATCAGGCCGTCGGCCGGCAGACCCTGCGCCTTGACCAGCGCACTGGCATTGGAGCCGGGCATATACAAAACCGAACGACGTGGGCGAGGGTTGTTGTTCAACAGGCTGACCTTCTATTTATTTATACGAAACAGGATCTTAAATACCGTTATTTAGGTATGACATTATATATGATCGGCCGATCGGGCAGGCCGGCAACGGGCCTGTTGCCCGCTATCGGAACACCTTGGCCAGGTCCTCGCGCAGCTGGGCTTTTTCCACCTTGCCCATCGTATTGCGGGGTAGCTGAGCGACGAAAACGATCCGTTTCGGCGCCTTGAAGTCGGCCAGCTGTTCGCGCACCGTTCGGATGACCGCCCGCTCCTCGAGTTCGCGGTCGGCTTCGGTAGCGACGACGGCGACGACACCCTCGCCAAAGTCCGGGTGCGAAATCCCGACGACAGCAGACTCCGCGACGCCATCGATTTGATCGATGACCTGTTCGACCTCGCGGGGGTAGACGTTTAAACCGCCGGTGATGATCATGTCCTTGCTGCGCCCGACGATCGACACGTAGCCGTCGGCGTCGATGGTTGCCTGATCGCCGGTCCTGAACCAGCCATCTGTCGTGAATTCCTGCGCTGTTCTGTCCGGCCGTCGCCAGTACCCGGCAAAGACATTCGGGCCGCGGATTTGCAAGTTTCCGACCGACCCGTTCGGCGTTCCATCGTTGTTGGCGTCGACGACGCGAACGCTGACGCCCGGTAGTGGTGGGCCCACCGTTCCGGGGCGCCGTTCGCCGTCCAGCGGGTTAGAAGTGTTCATTAAGGTTTCGGTCATGCCGTAACGCTCGAGAATGGCGTGGCCGCTGCGTTGCTCGAAGGCTTTGAATGTTTCCGGCAGCAATGCTGCTGAGCCGGAGATGAACAGCCGCATGTTTCGGCAGGTTTCATGCTGAAATTTCGGTGTCTGCAGTAGGCGGCCGTAATAAGTCGGTACGCCCATCATGACCGTGCATTCGGGCAACTGCCCGACCACGGTATCTGTATCAAATCGCGGCAGAAATGCCATGCTCGCCCCGCTCATCAGTGCGCAGCCGGTCGCGACGAACAGACCGTGCGCGTGAAAGATCGGCAATGCATGCAACAGTCGGTCATCGGGCGTGAACCCCCAGGCATCGACCAGCGTAGCAGTATTGGCGATCAGGTTACCGTGGGTCAGCATTGCGCCTTTCGGTTCGCCCGTCGTGCCGGACGAGTACAGCAGTACGGCCGGGTCATCGCGGTTGCGTGGGGTCGTTTCGAACTCCGGCGCGCACGACCGGCTTGCTTCGATCAAACTGCCGTTAGCGGCCGTACCCAGGGTCAGCACGGGACAGTCACGCTTCTTCGCCAGGCCCGCAATGATTGTCTGACTGGCAGGGTCACAGACGATCAGGGACGGCTCGGCATCGCCGATGAAGTAGGCCATCTCTGCCTGCAGATACGCATCATTCAGCGGTTGATACACCATTCCGGCGCGCAGGCAGGCCAGGTACAACCAGAGTGACTCGGGCGATTTTGAAACCTGGACGGTGACCCTGTCCCCGGCTTCCAGGCCAAGGTCGGTCAGGTAATGCGCCAGGCGGGCCGATGCTGACAGCGCGTCGGCATAGCTATAGCGTTGTCCGGCCGGGGTTTCCAGCAGCACCGTGGCGGTACTTGCCGGGAAGCGTTGCGCGAACCGGCTAAACAGATTGTGATCCGAGCTGGGCATGTTCCATCGTCCGCCGCGGCGATCAGTCCATCGCCCGGTTGCCTGACCGGTAATCATAGTAGCGAACCTGCGCCGATTAGTTACTATCCGGGCTGGCATGATGTCCTGCACATCATGTACCGCTACTAAATAATGAACGATCAAAAAAACCCGGGTGGCGCCCACGTGGCCGTAGCTAAAGGAAAGCCCAGCGTGGCATTGCTGGTGACGTGCCTGGTGGATCTGTTTCGGCCTGCGGTCGGATTTGCTGCCGTCAAACTACTCGAGGATGCCGGTTACGAGGTCGAAGTGCCGGAGCAAGGCTGCTGTGGCCAACCCAACTACAACAATGGCGACCGGCAAGGCGCCCGGGCGATGGCACGGGGCACAATCGAACGGTTCTCCGGTTACGACTATGTGGTGGTCCCGTCCGGATCCTGTGCGGGCATGCTGAGGATCCATTACCCGGCATTATTCGAACCCGGCAGCAAAGACCAGCAGCAGGCGGAAGACCTTGCTCGGCGAACTTACGAACTCACCAGTTTTCTGTACGACATTGCCGGGGTTACGGAGGTGCAGGCGCAGCTTTCGGCAACGGCGACCTATCATGACGGATGCGCCGGCCTGCGCGAAATGCGGGTGCGCGATCAGCCGCGCGCCTTGCTGGCGTCCGTGGGTGGACTGGAAATTGCCGAGCTCAGTGAACCAGAGGTCTGCTGTGGCTTTGGCGGCACCTTTTGTGTGAAGTACCCGGACGTGTCCGACCGGATCACCGAGAAGAAAATTGCCGACATTCGCAATACTGGAGCTGACTATCTGTTGGCCGGTGATCTTGGTTGCTTGTTAACGATTGGCGGCAAACTGCTTCGCGACGGATCGACGATTACCGCCTGCCACGTGGCCGAAGTGCTTGCGGGAATGGCCGAAGCAGATAGCGATGCAAACGACTAGCCGGCAATTCCGACAGCTGGCTGGCCGGGCCCTTGCGGACGAAACATTGCGGACGGCTCTCGACGATGTAGAGCGCATCATGCCGGTGATGCGGCAGTCCGCGTTGGATCAACTCGAAAACCCCGAGGCGTGGTTTGACCGGGCAAGCGCATCCCGGGATCGAACGCTCGCAGAGCTTGATGTTTACCTCGAGGCTTTCGAACAGAAGGTCCAGCAGCTTGGCGGTCACGTTCATTGGGCAGCCGACGGCACCGAAGCCTGCGAGATCATAGCCGGCATATGCGAAACCGCAGGCGCTCGCACGGTGACCAAGAGCAAGTCCATGGTCACCGAGGAGATTGAGTTAAACGCGTTCTTAGAGTCCAGGGACATGACGGTTGTCGAAACGGACCTGGGCGAGTACATCATCCAGCTACGCGGAGAACGTCCCAGCCATATTCTGGCCCCCGCGTTGCACGTCACGTTGAGCGAGGTAGCCGAGACTTTTCACCGTCATCATGATCTCGAGCGTGCCGCTCCACTTCGGGAACCAACAGAAATGCTGCTTGAAGCGCGCGCTGTGTTGCGTGATCGCTTCCTGTCAGCAGACGTCGGCATCACCGGAGCGAATTTTCTGGTTGCGGAGACCGGCGGCGTGGTCATCGTGACAAATGAAGGAAATGCCGATCTGACCGCGAGCCTGCCCGATACCCACATAGTTGTAACAGGCATAGAGAAAGTTGTGCCGACACTCGAAGATGCAGGCCTGATGCTACGCCTGTTGGCCCGCTCGGCGGCCGGCCAACGGCTCAGTACGTACACGACGTTGATACACGGGCCGCGCCGTGCCGAAGACTCATCCGGGCCTTCGAATTTTCATGTGGTACTGCTTGACAACGGACGCAGCGATATGCTCGGCACCCAGCTTCAGGAAATGTTGCGCTGTATCCGCTGTTCGGCATGCATTAACCACTGCCCGGTATACACAGCGGTCGGGGGTCACGCCTACGGTTCCGTTTACTCCGGTCCAATGGGCGCGGTCCTGACGCCCGGGCTGGCCGGCCTGCATGCAGCGGCTCATTTACCGAATGCGTCGACGTTCTGCGGGCGCTGCGAGGAAGTCTGCCCGGTGCGTATTCCCATACCAAAAATGCTGCGTTACTGGCGCGACCGCGAATTTGAACGCCGGATGACGCCGCGCTCTGTGCGCTATGGCCTGGATTGGTGGACCCGGATCAATGCGTCGACGCGCATGTATAGATACGTGCT
>JAPUGB010000251.1 GCA_027293165.1 Gammaproteobacteria bacterium | reverse complement strand
CGTTGCTAAAAAAGTTACTGCATCAGCCGAGTGTGCGACTGCGCGAAGCCGGGGAGCAGTCGGACCAGGCGTTCATCGACACCGTTCGGGAACTCTTCGGCCTCGGGAAAAACGACTAAATTGTGAAAGATTCAATCAGATTGAAGCTCGAGACGACTCGTGAGAGATTCGAGGAGATCGAAGGCCTGATGGCGGACCCTGACGTGATCAGCGATCAGAATCAGTTCCGAGAACTGTCGAAGGAGTATGCCCGGCTCGAGCCAATCGTCGGCCTGTTTAGGAAGTTCGAATCCCTGAACGAAGAGATTGTTGCTGCCAGGGAGATGGCATCGGACAGTGACGCTGAGATTCGCCAGCTGGGCGAGGAGGAACTGGCCACGCTCGAAGTGCAGGTCGAACCGCAGATGCTGGCGCTGCAGCGAGCCCTGATACCGCCGGACCCGCATGACGACAGTAACGTATATCTCGAAATTCGCGCCGGCACCGGCGGCGATGAAGCGGCGATTTTTGCCGGCGATTTGTTCCGCATGTACAGCAAGTTTGCAGAGACGATGAAATGGCCGATCGAGATCATCAGCGCTCGCGAGGGTGAGCATGGCGGTTACAAGGAAATCGTCAGTCGCGTAACCGGCAGCGGCATTTACGCAAAACTGAAATTCGAATCGGGCGCGCATCGCGTGCAGCGGGTACCGGCCACGGAGTCGCAGGGACGGATACACACCTCCGCCTGTACCGTGGCAATTCTCGCCGAACCTGACGAAATCGAAGAAATCGAAATCAATGCAGGTGATTTGCGCGTCGATACCTATCGCGCTTCGGGCGCCGGCGGACAACATGTCAACAAGACCGATTCCGCCGTTCGCCTGACGCATATCCCGAGCGGCATCGTCGTGGAATGCCAGGACGAGCGATCGCAACACAAAAACCGGGCGCGGGCGATGTCCCTGCTGCAGGCAAAACTCATGGATGCGGAGATCGCGCAGCGTGAATCGGAGCAGGCGCAACAGAGAAAGTCGCTGGTGGGCAGCGGCGATCGTTCCGAGCGCATCCGCACCTACAACTACCCGCAGGGCCGGGTGACGGACCACCGGATCAATCTCACGTTGTACAAACTCGCGGAAATTCTCGAGGGCGACCTCGGCCCCATCATTGAGCCGCTGATCAGCGAATACCAGGCCGACCAACTCGCCGCGCTCGGCGAGTAGGGGTAAACTCAGTGGCTTGACCCGGTCGAATCCAGGAGCAACGACGTGTCGATTCTTGCAGAAGCCGCCATGCCGATTTTGAGTGCAGTGCTCAGCGCCGCCGAAACCACAACCGGTGTCGTCGGCCCATTGACTGAAATGACGCAACGGGCGGCAAGTGTCGTTTGGGACACTGCCGCGGCGAATATCCCCCGCGACCTGAAGTGGCCGACAATTCTGCTTACGCTGGCGATCGGCACGCTGATATTTCTGGTTCGCAAGGGTCACGGCGCAAGAGACGCCGACGGCCAGGAGCGCAAGACCAGCCTGTTCAATTTCCTGTTGCCGAAGGACATCTACACACACATATCCGCGCGGGTCGATATCTGGCTTTGGGTGATCGAGCGTATTTTGCGTCCGCTTTGGGCGGTGTCGTTGTTTGCGACGGTTGGGCCCGTCACCGAGCAATACATCATCGGTTCGCTGGAATGGGCCTTCGGTGCAACACCGGCGCTGGAGATCAATTACGCCTGGATGCTCTGGTACAGCCTCTGCACGCTGCTGTTATATGACCTGATTTTCTACGCCATTCACTACACGATGCACAAAGTGCCCGCATGCTGGGCAATTCACAAAGTGCACCATTCCGCGGAGGTTTTGACGCCGCTGACCCGGTCCCGTGAACACTTTCTGGCCGGCCCCATCTGGGCCACCGGTTCCGCGTTCAGCTATGGTTTTATCGGCGGCGTGTTCGCGTATATTTTCGATGGCGGGATTGTGGCGGCGACCCTCTTCAACATCGGGTTTTTCTCACTGCTGTTCGGCTTCAACGGCTCATTCCGTCACTACCACGTGCAGTTCCACTATCCGCGCTGGCTCGCAAAATGGCTGCAGAGTCCGGCCATGCACCATACGCACCACAGCTACCTGGAAAAACACTGGGATACGAACCTGGCGGCTATCACCAGTATCTGGGACCGGATGTTCGGCACGCTCTATATTCCCGAAAAGGATGAATACACGCCCTGGGGCATCGGCCCGGAGACGCAGGGCGAATACCGGACGTTCTGGCAGAATACGACCGGCCCATTTCGTGACTGGTACAAGATGATTGGCGGCAAGTCATCGATGGCCGGGCCTGTATCGCAGGACACGCTGATCAAGAACCGGTAATCCCACAACGGTTCGCATGGACTGCGGATCCTGACCGAGCGGCCGACCGAATCAATATGCCCGTCTACCTGAACTTCGATCAAAGTACGCTCGACCGCGAATACTCGCCGAGCAGCCTTGTCGAAAACATTGATGTTTACCTCGAACAATACCGGCGCACCAGCGAGACGGCGAAGAGCAACGCGCTGCGAGACGGCTTGTGCAAGCCGGACCTGAAGTACGGCACGGGCGCTGAGGAGACTCTGGACCTGTTTTTGCCGGCTGTGCCGGGACCAGCGCCACTGCAGGTATTCATTCATGGCGGTTACTGGCAACTGCTGAGTAAAAACGAGTCGTCCTTTGCCGCACCGATGTTTCAGCGGCATGGCAGCGCATTCGCGGCGCTCAACTACACGCTCGCGCCGCAGCAGACGCTGACGGGTATCGTCGAGGAAAACCGGCGCGCGATCGGCTGGTTGTACCGGCATGCCGAACAACTGGGTTTCGATCGCGAGCGAATATACCTGTCAGGGCACTCTGCCGGCGCACATCTTGCCATGATGCTGCTGGTCACGGACTGGCCGGAACTTGGTCTCCCGCAGGATGTCGTAAAGGGCGTCTGCGCCATCAGTGGCGTTTATAACCTCGAGCCGGTTCGCCTGTGCTATGTCAACGACAAGGTGGGCATGGATTCCGCAGAGGCCGAGAGCTTAAGCCCGATTCGCTATCCGCCGCTCAGCCGTTGCCCGGTCATCTTCGCTTACGGTGAGCACGAGACGACCGAATTCAAGCGGCAGACGGACGAGTATCACGACGTTTTGCGCAACGCGGGCATGACGGTGTCGCTGGCCGAAATCGCCGACCGCAATCACTTCGACGTAATCCTCGACCTGGCGGACGCCGGTAGCTGGCTGTCACAACAGGTACTCCGTCAGATGGATATTGGCCGCACGACCTAATGAGCGATTAATGCCGCCAACTTTCGTCAAGTTGATGAATGTTGGGCAGAAATGAGGTATACCAAACTACGTAGGTTTTGCGCCGGGGAAGATACGATGACCAAGCAAATATCCATGCTGATAGTTCTGGCCTGCCTGATAAACCTGTCGACTGCTGTTTCGTCAATG
>JAPUGB010000250.1 GCA_027293165.1 Gammaproteobacteria bacterium | reverse complement strand
AAAAACACGGTTCCGACCAAGAAGCAGTTTTTCGAGGATTACATCTGTGACGACGGGATGGGGATGGGCCCGTACAAGATCAAATGTGCAATGTGGCGTGAAGGCGACAAGGTCATATTCGACTTTGACGGCACTGATCCGCAGTCCATCAGTTCGGTGAACTTTTTGTTGAACGAGGAAATGTTCAAGATGTTCTGCGGCGTCTACATGATCATGGTGTTTGACCCGCAGATCATGTTCAACGATGGTTTCTATGACCTGATGGACGTCCGGATACCGGAGGGTACGCTCCTGAAGCCGCGGGCACCTGCCGCCTTGTCCTGCCGCACCCATGCTTTGGGACGGATTTTCGACATCCTCGGCGGACTTTTAGGACAGGGTAACCCGGACTTTCTGTGCGCGGCGGGATTTTCGGACAGCCCGCATTTCATGTACTCCGGATACGACAAGACCGGTGAGTGGTACCAGTTGTACCAGATCGGGTTCGGCGGCGTGCCGGGCAAGCCTTCCGGCGACGGCCCGGACGGACACTCGATGTGGCCGAGTTTTACGAATGTACCGAACGAGTTCCTCGAAAGCCATTTCCCGCTGCGGATCGAGGCCTATGAAACCCTGGCAGACACCGGAGGGGCGGGTCTGCACCGGGGCGGCAACGGCCTGCGAATCGCGTACAGGTTCCTGGAGGATGGTGAGATTTCGATTCATGATGATCGCTGGTTGACCTACCCATGGGGGGTCAAGGGCGGTCATCCGGGTACACGTAGCCGCAAGACCCTTTACCGCAAGAAGGGCGGTGTCGAACCGCTGCCGTCAAAATGTGACCGCATCCAAGTTTATGAAGGCGATCTGTTACATTTCGACACCTGGGGGGGCGGCGGCTGGAGCGATCCGTTGAAACGCCCCACCGATAAGGTCGCTTTCGATGTCGAGGCGGGGCTGGTGACGCGGGACGGTGCCCGCCGTTACGGTGTCGTGTTGAATGACGATTTCAGTGTAGACGAAAAGAAGACCAAGACACTCCGCGCGCGCATCGCGAAGAAACGTGGCCGCACAAAGCTATTCGATTTCGGAGGCACAATTCCCGAACTGAAAAAGCGTTGCAAGAAAGAAACCGGGCTGGAACCGCCGGAGCAGCCACAATTCGGGACGCGGATCGAGCCAGGCAGCGCTAAAGGCAAGAAAAGACCAGCCAAAACGGCCGCGAAAAAGGCCACGGCAGCGCGAGGGACTAAGAAGAAAGCCGGCCGGAAAAAAGCTGCTTAGCGCGCGGTCCTAGCGATAGGCGCTGGGGAGCGTCTATGTAAAGGGCTATTCAAGCTGAACCCGCAGCCGAGCGGAGTCGGACCCGGCATCCGCGCTCGGTGTCAGGCTACCCTGTCAGTGCTTCCATGCTTAGCGGCAGGACAATGTTGTCTTCCAGGTGTTGACGTGCAAACTCGTCACCTATCTGCTTGGCAACAATGCGCAATTTGGGAATAAAGCGTTCGATTCCTTCGGTTTCGCTTACGGCGGTACTCGCAAATCTGATTGTAAGGGTTGCCAGCAACCGATCTTCTGCCATAACCGGAACCGCGAAGCTCTTTTCATCGGAAATGCGCCGTGCCCGATCCCAGATCGCGAAGCCTCGTTTGCGGGTCTCGACCAGTGTTTCGTAAACTTTTTTGCGGTTGCGCGCCGGCTGATCTTCGACCCGCTTGGACTTGCCCAGCAGGTCCAGCAACGTATCGCGCTGTTCCTTCTGGCAGAAAGAGAGATAGGCAATACCCGCGGCAGAGCCGAGTATGGATACTCGGAATCCGGGCCCTCTTTTTTCAACTGCCAGCGGGCTGCGGTGATCTGTATTTTGCCGAACAAGCATTGTTCTTCCCGACAGCGTTGCAATCGTCACGGGCCAAACCAGTTCGCGGCCCAGCTCGTACAAATAGGGCCTGGCGATCTGTGTAACCCACGCTTCATCGTCAAAACCATCGCTTAATCCCCTGACCATGATCGTCAAGCGATAGCGATCGTCAGATACAGCCCGGTAGGCATAACCTGCGACACAAAGTGTCTCCAGGATTCGGTAGGTGGTCGTGCGCGGTAGATCTATCGTCGACGCTACCTCGGAAACGGTTGCGCCGTTGTGTCGGTTCAGAACATGAAGGACTTCGAGGCCTCTCAGCAAGGCACGGATCGGGCGAGTGGAACTCATGGTGCTAACCTTTTTTGTTATCGTTGTTCGAATCGGTGCACTGACCGCCAAGTGGCCGATTATAATCCGCTCAGTGGACATTAACAATCCGATCAGCCGCTGCGTCGTCGCTAGAATGACTTGGGGCCAGATTGGCCGCCAGCGCTGACCACGCAGAAGAGCCTGCAAGGGCTGCGCTGCAATATCCGCAAGGCTGAGATACCATTGCCGCTGCCGGCCGCCCGGTTCGGGCGATTGTTATATTTAGGGGTCTCAAACGCTAATGGCCGAGCAGACAAACCCCGGTACCCAAGACCCAATCGCCACGTGGCTGGGCGGGCTGTTGGCGGTCAGCTTCCTGTTGTTGTTCTGGAACATCAACCAGCTACCGCGTACTCCCCTTGATCAGCGAGAATTTCTGCGCCTACTGCACGACAGCCTGGGGTTGCTGGTTGTCGTGCTTGCCGCGCTGCGCCTGATCTGGTTCGTCAAAGGGCCGCGTCCGGCGCCGCCACCAGGATTGCCGGAAAATTCCTTTGCTTTCAGTCGGGCCATCCTGGCGACCCTGGTTGCGAGCTTTGCCGTGACGGGATTGATTGGGTGGTTCTATGCCTGGGGAGAATATCATCGCGAAATCGTCCTGTTCGGCATCGACGTTCCGGCCGCGTTGCCGGACGGAGAAGGCTTGCGCACGTCCATGGGATACCTGCACAGCGCGCTGTCTTTTTATTATCTGATGTTGTTTGCCGCCTGGTTCGTGGTGGGCGTGTATCAGCATTTTCGCTACCGGACGGGCCTGTTGCGCCTGCTGCCAGGTTCCCTGGTCTGATGCAAGCATGAAAACCAGTCACGCCAAAAGGAAGTCGACGTGAGCGGGTCGCCGGGAGCGCGCCTGGTTCATGGGACCGTGCTGCTGGCTCTGCTGATATTGGCACTTTTTTTCCCCTATTGGTGGTTCGGCGTGCTGCCATTTAGCGCGGACTACTCGGTATCCCAGGCGCAGGTCGACGAATTGCTCAAGGGAAAAAATTTGACCGACTACTATGCTGAACCGCTGGTATCAATCTCCGATGCGGAGCTGGCCGTCCAGAAGGAGGCGTTTACCTGGTGCCGGTTCTGTCACACGCTCGAACCGGGCGGCGAAAATCGGGTGGGGCCCAATTTGTACCGGATTTTTGGCAAGCCCGCGGCAGTTGTGGGCGGTTTTTACTACTCCGATGCTTTTCTCGAGGCTCAGGCTCAGGGTCTCGTGTGGACACCGGACACCATGGCGGCGTTCATCGCTGACCCGCACGGCATGATCCCCGGCAACCGCATGCGTTATCCGCCCGCCGTCGGCTATGAAACCAGTCCCGAGAAAGAGCGACTGATGCTGGAGTACCTGCTCAGGATGACACGTTAGCTGGGAAATCCCACAGCGCCTGGGTTTCCGCGCGTTCGTTCATGGCATCACCAACAGCGATCACGGACTAATCGGCGTCGTGCTGATACAGATGCACATCCCGCTGCGGGAAGGGTATCGAATCGTGGCACGGGCAACGTTGGTGGCGCAATTCCAGCCAGGATGGCGTAGCCATCCGCGCACCGGACCTGGCAGAATACGGCGGACGTCTGCGACCGACAGCGTGGCAGCAATTGCATAAGAATAATTTTATAAAAATAGAATAAGTGTATGAAATACATAATATTAGGTAGGAGCGGCCTGCGTGTATCAGAAATCTGCCTGGGCGCGATGACTTTTGGCGAGGAGCAGGGCAGCGGGGCACCGGAGCCGGTCTGCCGGCAGATTTACGACCGCTTCCGTCAGGCCGGTGGCAACTTCATCGACACGGCCAATATCTATACGCGCGGTACCAGCGAGAAGATGCTGGCCGAATTCATCGGTCCGGAACGCGAATGCATCGTGCTCGCCAGCAAATACAGCATGACGACTCGCGCCGAGGATCCAAACGCGGGCGGAAACCAGCGCAAGAATATGGTGCAGGCGCTTGAGGCCAGCCTGCGTCGCCTGGGTACGGACTACCTTGACCTCTATTGGGTGCATGGTTGGGACCGTTTCACACCGGTTGACGAGGTGATGCGCGGCCTCGATGACATGGTGCGTGCCGGCAAAGTGCTGCATATCGGAGTCTCTAATATGCCGGCATGGGTCATCGCGGAGTCCAATGTTCTGGCCCGGGAACGAAACATGACGCCCTATACGGCGCTGCAATTGCAATACAACCTGGTCGAACGCGGCATCGAAGCCGACTTTTTCGATCTAGCCGAAAGCCAGGACATGGCCGTCACGGCCTGGAGTCCGTTGGCAGCCGGGCTGCTGACCGGCAAGTTCGACCGGGATGCTGATCCGGACAAGCAGGCCGGAACGCGGCTCAAGGCCGCTCCCTGGGGCGCCCGGATGCTGCGGGAACAGAACCTGGAAGTGGCCGAAGGACTGAGCCGGATGGCCGCCGAGATCGGCATCAGGCCGGCGCAGTTGGCGCTCGCGTGGCTGCTGCACCGGCCGCAGGGCAGGGTGATCCCGATCCTCGGGGCGCGCAGCGTCGAGCAATTCGACGAGAACTTACAGTGCCTGGATGTCGCGCTCGACGCGGCCCAAGTGGCGGCCCTCGATGAACTTTCCGAACCGGCGCACGCTTACCCGACCAGCCTGCTGAACAACGATTTCTTCAAGTCGCTGATCTACGGGGACCTGGCCGGTAAAATCAGCCGCTGATAAACGGCGCGATCATCCGATAAGCAGCAAAGCAAATGCCGCACGTTTTCATTACTGGCGCCAATCGCGGACTCGGCCTCGAGCATGCGCGGCAGTACGCAACACAGGGATGGCAGGTCACGGTCACGGCGAGAGACCCAAAAGCCGCGACGGATCTGCAGGCGCTTTGCGAGCGTCATGGTGATGCGGTGCGTATCGTGCCACTGGATGTGACAGACCACCCTGCTGTCGAGGCGCTGGCCGAGCAACTCGACGGCACCCCGATCGACATCCTGATCAATAACGCAGGCACCTTCGGGCCGGCCGGAGCGCCCGAGGGCATGGCCTACCAGAGTCTTGCGAACATGGACTACGTGATTTGGCGAGAGCTGCTGGAGATCAACCTGCTGGCTCCGTTCAAAATTGCTGTGGCTTTGAGGCCGAACCTGCTCGCAGGCGAGCAGCGTCTGCTGGTCATGATGTCCACCGGCCTGGCATCGATTACCGAAAATCTGCACGGCGGTGCTTATGCCTACCGATCAAGCAAAGCCGGGCTGAATATCCTGGCGCGCGGCATGGCAGCCGAATGGCAGGATTTGATCGTGATCGCGATGTCGCCCGGCTGGTGTCGCACCGATCTTGGCGGGCCCGCGGCGCCGATCGATCCGGCCGACAGCGTGAGGGCCCAGCAGGCGCTGTTCGCGCGCCTCGGGTCGGCTGATACGGGCCGGTTTATCGACATGGATGGCGAGACTGTGCCGTGGTAAGGCCGGCCCTCGGGTACCCCGCCGGAATCAATCAGAACAGGACGGTCGTTGCCTTCGTTTTCAGGTACGGTTCCAGCCCTTCCTGGCCAAATTCCCGGCCCCAGCCGGACAGCTTGTTGCCTCCGAACGGTATGGCTGCATCGACTGCGGCGTGGCAGTTGACGCTGACCTGCCCCGCATCGATCAGCGCCGCCATCTTCAGACCAACCGAGATGTCGCGCGTCCAGACGCTGCCTGACAGTCCATAATCCGAGCGGTTGGCTTCGTCCGCGATGGCCTGGAGGTCTGAATCCCCGAACGCCTGGGTAAAGAGTACGGGCCCGAAGATTTCCTCACGGGCAATCTTGATGTCCTGATTGGTGTGGCTGAAGATCGTCGGCTGCACAAAGTAGCCTTTGCCTTCGAGTGCTTCGCCACCGGTAATCAGTTTCGCTCCGGATTCCTTGCCCGACTGGATGTAACCCATGACGGTCTCGCGCTGTTGAGCTGAAATCAACGGGCCCATTTCGGAACTCGGGTCCAGGCCGGGACCGAGTTTCATGCGGCTGACGACATCGGCCACACCGTTGACGACCTCGTCGAAAATGTCTTGGTGCACGAACAGCCGCGTCCCGGCCATGCAATTTTGCCCTTGCAGGAAGTAGGCGGCCCGGACAACGCCCGGGATGACCCGTTGGATGTCGGCATCCGGAAACACGACCACCGGGGATTTGCCACCGAGTTCAAGGGTCACTTTTTTCAGGTTGCCGCCCGCCTGCTGCAATATTTGACGCCCAACTTCGGTCGACCCGGTGAACGCGATTTTATTGACGTCATCGTGCGCCACCAGTGCCGCGCCGGCCTGGGATCCGTGCCCGGTCAGGATGTTGACGACACCGTCCGGAATACCGACCTCCTTGGCCAGGTGTCCCAGCAGCAGCGCCGACAACGGCGTGAGTTCAGCCGGTTTCAGCACGATCGTGCACCCGGTTGCGAGTGCCGGGGCAAGCTTCATCACGGCCATCGGCAGTGGCGCGTTCCACGGCGTAATCGCCGCCACGACGCCAACGGGTTCCCGGCGCGTGTAAGTCAAGGTGTCTCCATTCGCAGCTTCCATCGGCGACACCGGGATCGTCTGGCCGTGAATCTTGGTACACCAGCCGGCGTAATAACGCAGAAAATCGGAACCCGCCTTGCGGACACAATATGTGGCAATACCGACGGGCATGCCGTTGTCTAGCACTTCCAACTCGGAGAATAGCGCCATATTCGCGTCGATTGCGTCGGCGAATTTGAGCAGCAGCCGCGTTCGATTGTGCGAATTGATTTTGGACCATTCGCCCTTGAACGCGGCGCGTGCTGCTGCAACCGCCTGTTCGACGTCGTCCTCGCCCGCGATTGCAGTTGTCGTGATCTGCGCTTCGGTGGCTGGATCCACAACGACGGTGCGTTCGCTGGTCGACGAGCGTTGCCAGCGCCCATTGATGAATAGCTTGTGATCCTGATCCAGGAATTCCCGGGTCGCGCTGGATGGCGCGAGAGTTTCTGCTGCTGCGCTCATGAATGTTCCTTGCCTGAGGGTAATGCTTGCACGGTACCCGATTGGTCGGGTTTTTGTCTGCCCGATCGCGTCGCTGTCGGCGCGAAAGGCGCGGATTCGAGCGGGTTATGGTAGAGAATACCCGCCTGCAGAAGCAAGTTGCTTACGGCTGACGCGGGAGCACCGCCGCTGTGGGGTCTTTGGCGTTGCTCAAGCAGTTACCTACACTCGACAAAAATAGAGAAAGAATATTATATAAAAAAAATAACTATATGATTTTACTTACTAATATTATCAATCATTGCAGGAATTCAGCATGAGCTTTAGGCTCGCTCTGCGCTGGCGTATCGCTATCATGTTGTGCCTGATTACGACGATCAATTACGTGGATCGTCAGGTCTTTTCCGTGGCCGCTCCCGTTTTGATGGAGGAATTTTCGCTCAGCAATACGGAGTACGGCTGGATCACCTCGGGCTTTTTGTTCGCCTACGCAATTGGCCAGTTATTGACCGGGCCAGTCATCGACCGTCTCGGAACCAAACGCGCGTTCAGCCTGGCCGTCATTGCCTGGAGCCTTGCCGGGATCGCGCACGCATTCGGGCGTGGATTTCTCAGTTTCTTCACTTTCCGCGCGCTGTTAGGCCTGAGCGAGGCAGCCAATTTTCCGGCGGCACTCAAGGCGGTCGCCGAATGGTTTCCCCGCGCTGAACGCTCGATGGCAGTCGGTATACTGGCCGTCGGTCCGGGTCTGGGCGCGATGATCACGCCGCCGCTGGTCGGCCTGATCATCGAAACGCTGGGCTGGCGCGTCGCGTTCATCATTCCCGGTGCGATTGGACTGGTCTGGCTGTGGTGGTGGCAGCGCTATTTTCATAGCCCGGAGCGGCACCCTGACATTTCCGCGCAGGAACGGCAGCTGATATTGACCGGCAGGGACCGCGCCGAACCTCCTGTGAAACGCCCGTGGTACTGGGTCCTGCGCCACCGGGAAATCTGGGGACTGGTGCTTAGCCGGTTCATCGGCGACGGGGCCTTTTATTTTTTCGTGTTCTGGCTGCCGCTGTATCTCTCGTCCGCTCGGGGCTTCAACATCATGGAGATCGCGCTGTTCGCGTGGATACCTTTTTTGGCACTCGATTTCGGCAGCCTGGCCGGCGGTTGGTTCGGCCAGCGACTGATCCGGGGCGGTATGAGCCTGGATCGATCCCGCAAGATCGTGATCTGGATCGGGGCATTGCTCGTGCCGGTCGCTTTGCCGGCAGTGACCGCCGACAGCGCCGCAACAGCTATCGCACTGATTGCGGCGGCGATGTTTGCGATGCAATTCAAAGCTTCCAGCCTGTTCACATTGCCCGCCGATCTTTTCCCCGCACGCGACGTGGGCACCGTTTGGGGTCTGTTTGGTGCGATCGGTAGTTTTGGTGCGATGGCTTTCAACGTGGTGGTGGGTTGGACCATCGATCACTTTTCCTATCAGCCGGTGTTCGCCGCGGTTGCGGTCATGCACATCTTGTCGGCCGCGATGATTAGCCTTTTTATACCGCAGGTTCGCCAACTTGCACCGGCTGGCAGCGCCTGATATGCATATTCAATCTGCTCAAACTGCCCTGAAGCGCCTGCTCAAAGCTGAACAGTGGATCAGTTGCGTTGCCTTTGCAGTGTTGATCACGGTGATTTTCGCGGACGTTCTTAGCCGCGAACTGACGGGTTCCGGC
Source organism: Gammaproteobacteria bacterium (assembly GCA_027293165.1). Lineage (GTDB taxonomy): Bacteria > Pseudomonadota > Gammaproteobacteria > Steroidobacterales > JAPUGB01. The sequence continues at coordinate 2,259 of JAPUGB010000250.1, read as the reverse complement.
ATGCATTGGGCCCGGCAGGTGGGCGTATACGCGAACATATTTATCGTGATGGCGGGGTTCGGTCTGGCTTCGGCCAGCGGTGCTCACCTGCGGCCGCGGTTTGCGGATGGATGGCTGCCCGTCAGCTGGAACGCTGCGTTGATTCGCCTGCAGGAAGGCGTCATGGCGCTGTTTTGTTTGGCTTTCGCCGCAGTTGCTGTTCAGGTCGTTGCCGAGACCTACAGCATGCAGGAACGTTCGGTGGTGCTACGCGTGGTCGTCTGGCCGTTTCAGGTGGTGATTCCGGCCGCTTTCGCCGTGGCGGCAGTGCGCCATGCAATCTATGCGTTGCGTCCGCAACTTCGGCCGACCGACGAACAAGCGGGGAGCGGTTGATGTCTGCGTTTGGCCTTGTGGTGCTGGTGCTGGCGCTGCTGCTTCTGCGGCAGAATCTGTTCGTCCTGCTGGGCAGCGTTGCTGCCTACGCTTACCTTGTATTCGGCGATGGCATGCTGACCAACATCGTTATCGACGCTTGGGATGCCGCTAACAAGGAAGTGCTGCTCTCCATACCCCTGTACATACTGGCCGGCAACATCATGGCTCGGGGGGGTATCGCAGCTCGGCTCATTCGACTGATGCGCGTCCTGACGGCACCGGTCCCTGGAGGACTTGCGATCGCGGCCGTGCTTTCCTGCGCCGTTTTCGCGGCAGTGACCGGTTCAGGAACCGTCACGCTGCTGGCTGTTGGAGCGATCATGTATCCGGCGCTGCTACAAGCCGGCTATCCCAAAGCGTTTGCACTGGGGGCGCTGAGTGCCGCGGGTACGCTCGGTGTCATCGTGCCGCCGAGTATTCCACTGATTCTTTACGGCATCATGACGCAGACGTCGATTGCTGACCTGTTCATCGCCGGAGTGGGGCCGGCAATTTTGCTGACCCTGATGATGGTGGTCTACGCCGTGGTCAGCAACCGGAGCCAACGGCGCCAGCGATGGCAGACCGGTCAATTGGTGGCTGCGTTTCGAGACGGCATCTGGGCGTTGCTGATGCCGGTAATCATCCTGGGTGGCATCTACAGCGGCTATTTCACTCCAACCGAGTCGGCCGCCGTAGCGGTCGTCTACGCGATTGTCGTGGAGATGCTGATCCACCGGGAACTCGGTTGGTCGGGCTTGTTTGAAGTCGTAGCGCAGACCTCGCAACTGCTAGGCGCGTTGTTTCCCGTTCTGATGATGGCGCTGAGCCTCAACGTTTTCTTGACCTACCAGCAGGTTCCCGAGCACCTGGTGCAGTGGCTGAGTGGGCTGATTTCCGATTCGACCACCTTCCTTCTGGGCACCAACCTGTTCCTGCTGCTGATGGGCTGCCTGATGGATATCGGCTCTGCGATCCTGATCCTGGCGCCGATGTTGCAGCCGATTGCCGCGGAGCAGGGCATTGATGCGGTTCACTTCGGCATCATCATGGTCGTCAATCTGGAGATGGGTTACCTGACCCCGCCGCTGGGCCTGAACCTCATCGTTGCCATGACCGTATTCAAGGAGGAATTCTGGACGATCTGTCGCGCAGTCCTGCCGTTTCTGGCGATGATGTTGGCCGGCCTGATGCTGGTTTCTTTTTTGCCGCAGTTGTCACTGTTTCTGCTGGGCTGAATGAAGTCGGCCGGGGGTAATAATTTCAAGCACTGCGCTGGAAGTACCGATCGAGGTTACAATGCGCGCTTGGCCGCTGCTTCAGGCTGACCGACAAATAAACAATAAGGAGAAACCTGATGACCATCAAAGCCGGTGACAAAATGCCCGACGGTAACTTCGGCATCATGACGGATGAGGGCCCAGGCTCTTTATCAACGGGGGAGCTGTTTTCGGGCAAAAAGGTCGTGCTGTTCTCGGTTCCAGGCGCCTTTACGCCGACCTGCTCGTTGAATCACTTGCCTGGCTTCGTTGACCATGCCGATGCGATCCGCGAAAAAGGCGCTGACACGATTGCCTGCATGGCGGTCAATGACGTATTCGTCATGGACGCTTGGGGTAAGGATCGCAACGTCGGCGATAAGGTTTTGATGCTTGCCGACGGCAACGGCGACTATGCCCAGGCGCTCGGCCTGGAGCTGGATGCGAGTGGCTATGGAATGGGGCAGCGCGGTCAGCGCTTCTCGATCATCGTCGATGATGGCGTCGCCACGCAGGTCAATATCGAGGCAGGCGGGGAATTCAAGGTCAGCAATGCCGAAACGGCATTGGAGCAGCTGAGCAATTAGTGCCCGGATTGGGCATC
>JAPUGB010000025.1 GCA_027293165.1 Gammaproteobacteria bacterium | reverse complement strand
TTCGTATATCGCTGTCTCGCGCCCGGCGACGCGACGCTGCCGTGCACGTTATTTGAATCACAGGGTGCTGGCGGCGAGGGCGTAACGTTCACTGCCGACGAGGAGATCAATATTCCCTACCCGGTTGCCGGCCGATACGTCGTCGATATCCATGGCTTTGAGACCGATGAGATCACCGGCGGACCCGGCGCCGCGACGTCGTTGTTCGTCTGGAGCATCGATGAAAACATTGACCGCGGCAACCTGGTGCTCAGCGGGGCACCGGACAACGTCACTGCCGGCTCGATGAGCTCGATTGCCGCGAGTTGGCAGAGCTTGGCGCCGGCACTTTATCTTGGCGGTGTGATGCATTTCGGCGTTGACCAGAACGGCGATTCGATCGCGACCGACAATTTCGGCGACCCACTGATCACCCTGATCGACATCGATGCGAACTAGCCGACCACAGCCCCAGAAATAATTGCGAAAATATTTGCAAGTGATAGGGCAAGTATGACCACCCAGGTCAACAGCGTCCCCCAGTAGCGGCCGAAGCTGCGGCCGCTGCTCTGACTGAGACCCCAGGCATGCAGCAACCGCGCCAGCATGAGAATAGCCCCGGCCGTCTGCAGTAACCATCCCGCCAGACCCTGCGACTCAGCAGCGGCGAGTAGAATCAGGGCGATGGGCACGTATTCAGTAAAGTTGGCCTGTGCGCGCTGCGCCCGCAACAGGCTTTCCTGACCGCCATCGCCAAGACCAACGCTCAATTTTCTGCGCCAGCGAACGACTCGAAAGCTCAGAAACAACAGGAGCAGGCCGGCAAGCGATGCATATAGTGCTGTGATCGTTAGGGACATAATTTCACCTTTGTGTTTTTATCGTTGCCCGAAACTTAAAATCGATTCACCTATGATTCGGACATGCGGGCGCATTCGAGATACCGGTAACAACCAACGAGATGATCATTGATCAGGCCGGTAGCCTGCAAGTGTGCATACATGATAGTGGTGCCGGCGAATTTGAACCTCCGCCGTTGCATGTCTTTGCTGAGCTGATCTGACACGAATGATGTCGCAGGAACATCGGCTTGCTTGCGCCATTTATTCTGGATCGGGGATCCGTCGACGAACTGCCAGATATAGGTGTCGAAACTGCCAAATTCCTCCTGCACCTCAAGAAATGCGCGTGCGTTGGTCACGGCTGCCTGAACCTTGAGCCGATTGCGGATAATGCCCGGGTTTTTCAACAGACTCTCAATCTTGCGCGCGCTAAAACGGCTGACCTGTTCAACGTCAAAACCGGCAAAAGCCTCGCGATAGGCATCCCGCTTGTGCAGCACCGTCGACCAGCTGAGTCCAGCCTGGGCGCCTTCCAACATCAGGAACTCAAATTGCGTTCGATCATCGTGGACCGGCGTTCCCCATTCTTCATCGTGGTAACGACGATAGTCGTCACTGACGTTTTCGCACCAGGGACACCGCTTCAATGCAGGTTCTCCGACCATCTTTGTAGCTCACGCCCGAAACGGGAACCGGCAGTCTAGCGAGGCTGATGCTGCTGATAAAGCGCCGCAAAGGCTGGCTGGTGCCAGCCGATTGACGGCACCGGTGGCGCCCCGGACTTGTCCCGGACGTTCAAAAACGTGGAAAGCGCGCTGGATTATGGTAAAAATGCCTCTTTATCCCCGGCTCAGCTGCGGCCAATGCCAGTCCGTGCAGCACAGCAGTGGATCCCCGGAGGGGGGTGACCACCGAGCCACCCAGCGCGTCAGCGGAGACTAGGGCCATGAGTGACACTGATCGGTACGCAGTGATCGGGCATCCCATAGCTCATAGCAAGTCACCGATCATTCACCAGTTGTTCGCCAGGCAGACCGGTGAGCAAATCAGTTATGAGGCCCTGGACGTGCCACCGGAACAGTTACGAGCATCGATAACCAAATTTACGGAGGAAGGCGGCAAAGGGCTGAATGTGACCGTACCGCACAAGCGCAAGGCCGCACAGATTGTCGATATCCTGACGGACCGGGCGCGCATGGCCGGGGCAGTCAACACCATCACGCCACAGCAGTCCGGTGAACTGGAGGGTGACAACACCGATGGGGTCGGACTGGTTGCAGACCTGACCAATAACCTCGGGATTGCGCTGCAAGGTGCAAGGATCGTAATTTTGGGCGCGGGCGGCGCCACCCGCGGCATCGTGCCACCATTACTCGAGGCTCGCCCGGAAATGCTGGTCGTGGCGAACCGCACCGAGGAAAAGGCCAAGACCCTGGTGGAATTTTTCCTGCCGCTCGGCAATATTGCATCGAGTTCGTTCGATGGTCTGGAGGGCCAGTCGTTTAACCTCGTTATCAATGCCACGTCGGCGGGATTTGATGGTGCGGTACCGCCTTTCCCGGAGTCGATCCTCGGGCCCAATACGGTCTGTTACGACTTGTCGTATTCTATGAAGGACACGCCCTTTGTGGCCTGGTCACGCGAGCACGGGTCTCCGGAGGCTCATCAGGGTTGGGGCATGCTGGTCGAACAGGCAGCAGAATCATTCTGCATTTGGCGGGGCGTCCGGCCGGACACTGATCCGGTGCTGAGCCGGCTACGCTGACCGAATCTAATATTCAGCAAGCGCGACTGAACACTACAGATTCAGCGCATCAGCACGAGTTCTTCGGCGCTGGTCGGGTGGATCGCAACTGTGTCATCGAAATCCTTTTTCGTCGCACCCATGCGTACGGCGACGGCGAATCCCTGCAACATCTCGTCCGAAGCGGGGCCGAACAGGTGGATTCCGATCACGGTTTCCTCTTCCCCTTTAGTTAACAATTTTATCTGTGCTTCGGATTTCTGAGCGCTTACAGCATCGGACAGCGGCACAAATTTCGAGATGTAAGCACGTACCTGATCACCGTAGAGTTCGCGGGCCTTCGTCTCAGTTAGCCCGATCGTACCGACAGGAGGATGAGTGAATACCACCGTAGGAACATTTGTGTAGTCCAGGTGGCGATCGCTCATGCCACCGAATAACCGATCACTGAGGCGGCGGCCTGCGGCAATGGCTACGGGCGTCAGCGCTAGCCTGCCGGTTACGTCACCTACGGCGTATACACCGTCCACGTTGGTTGCCTGGTAATCGTCTACCCGGATGAACCCATTTTCGTTCAGCGATACGCCGGTATTTTCGAGCCCCAGTGATGCGGTTAAAGGCCGGCGACCTACGGCCCAGATGACGCAATCAACAGGCCCGACCGATTGCTGATCTTCGGTGTACAGCGTCAACCTGTCTTTAACCTTTTCGACCCGCTCCACCATTGCGTGCCAGTTGAGCTCGACGCCATCCGACTCTAGTGCCGAGATAACTGCCTGCTGCAACATCTCGTCGAACGAACGCAAGAGGCTGTCGTAGCGGGCGCAGATACTGACATCGGACCCGAGAGCGGCCAGCACCGCGGCCAACTCCACGCCGACATAACCGGCACCAACAATCGCCACGCTGGCAGGTCGTTCAGCAAGCTCGAAAAAACCGTCGGAGGTAATGCCCAATTCGGCTCCATCGAAATCCGGTACTCTCGGCTCGCCGCCGGTTGCAATAATAATGTGCGGAGCAGTCAGCGAAAGTTCACCAACCTGGATCGTGTTGGAATTCTCAAATCGCGCTTCACCCTCAATGACCCGGACGTTACTCGCTGCCAAATTGTTTTCATAGATATCATTCAACCGCTTCACGTAAGCGTCCCGCCGCCGCTTCAATTCCGCCCAGTTCTGTCCGCGAACCGACACGTCAAATCCGTATTCCGGTGCTTCGTGTATTTCGTGCGCCAAACTTTCGGCATACCACATTATCTTCTTTGGAACGCAACCGACATTGACACAGGTGCCGCCCATTCGCCCCTTTTCAATTATTGCCACACGCGCACCGTACTCGGCGGCTCGCCGGGATGCCGCAACGCCGCCGCTGCCCCCACCTATGGTGACCAGATCGTACTGCTCCGTCGTATCCATAACTTTTTCTCGAATAGCTGAATCAGCATATTACGACAGCGGAACCACTTTATCGCCCCGGCAGCCGGCAGCAGTGGATGTGTTAGCATCGCCGCAATTCTCCAGCGCGATCGGCAAACAGATGTACAACCCGCTTCTAGAAACCAGCGGTTTACCAAAGTTCAGCGAGATCCGCGCGGCACACGTCGAGCCCGCGTTGCGGACGACTCTGGAACAAAACCGAGCGGATCTGGAAGCGATTCTCAGCGCTAAAGGAGAACCGAATTTCGACGATTCTATTCTTCCACTAGAGGAACTTCGCGATCGTTTACATCGAACCTGGTCACCGGTCAGCCACCTGCACGGCGTTCTGACTTCGAACGATCTGCGCGAGGCATATAACCTTTGCCTGCCATTGCTGGCGCGCTACGAAACCGAAATGGCCCAGGACCGACGGCTATTCGCCTTATATCAAAAGGTTTCCGCCGGCCTTGAGGGCACGGGTAATAGCCCCGAACAGTATCTGCTGGACCACGCGTTGCGGGATTTCCGGTTGGCGGGAGTCGATTTGCCTGCCGAAAAAAAAGACCGTTTCAAAGTGGTCATCGAAGAACTCACGCAGCTTCAGGCTAAATTCGAGCAGAACCTGCGTGACGCCATGGCCGCGTGGTCCTGGCACGAGAGCCGGCGTGAACGGCTGGCGGGTATACCGGAGACGGTTCTCGCGTCCGCCAGCTCCGCAGCAGCAGTAGAAGGCAAGCAAGGATGGCTGTTGCACCTTAACCAGCCGACGTACGTTGCCGTGATTACCCATGCAGAAGACCGCGATTTGCGCTTCGAGTTCTACCGCGCCTGGGCCACCCGTGCATCGGATGAGGGCCCGAATGCGGGCCAGTTTGATAATTCCGAGATTATGGATCGTATTCTCGCTCTGCGTGCCGAAGAGGCGGCATTGGTAGGATTCGCAAACTTCGCGGAGTATTCGCTAGCCACCAAAATGGCCGGTTCCGTCGAGGAAGTGCGGGGGTTTCTTCTGCAATTGCTCAACGAGTCACGGTCCATGGCATGTCGCGAACTAGCGGAACTGGAGCAATTTGCCGGCACCGAGCTCGAAGCCTGGGACTTCGACTATTACACCGAAAAGCTCCGACGCGACCGGTTTTCCTTCTCTGATGAGGAGCTGCGCCCTTATTTTCCGTTACCCAAGGTCCTCGAGGGACTGTTTTTAGCCACCAACAAACTATTTGGCGTTAGCGCTGAACGAGCCGACAACGTCGATACATGGCGGTCGGACGTGCAGTTTTTCAAACTTCTTGACGCAAACGGTATCGAGATTGGCGCTTTTTTCCTTGACCTTTTTACGCACCCGAACAAGCGCGCCGGCGCCTGGATGGACGAGTGTATTATTCGCAAGCATATTGGCGATCGTCTGCAAATGCCGGTCGCCCATCTGGTCTGCAACTTCACATTGCCAACAAATGACCACCCGGCACTGCTCACTCACGATGAAGTCGTTACTCTATTTCATGAATTCGGACATACGCTGCACCATTTGCTCACCCGCATGGACTATCCGAGTGTCGCCGGGATAAACGGTGTACCCTGGGATGCGGTGGAGTTGCCAAGCCAGTTCATGGAAAACTTTGCCTGGGACCCACGCGTTGTCATCGCCCTGTCGGGTCATCATGTCACCGGCGAAACTTTGCCAGAAAAACTGCTCGAACGGCTCCAGGACTCGCGTACCTTCCAGGCCGGCATGCAAATGTTGCGGCAACTGGAATTCGCGTTGTTCGACTGGCGCATCCACGCAGAGTACTCGGATGAAGCCGGTGGACGAATCGCCGATATCCTCGAAGAGGTCCGTAAACAGGTGGCGGTTGTCCGGTACCCGCCATTCAACCGGCTTGCGCACGGCTTCGCCCATGTTTTCGGCGGTGGTTACGCAGCTGGGTATTACAGTTATAAATGGGCAGAGGTGCTAGCAGCCGACGCATTTGCAGCGTTCCAGGGCGACGACCTGTTTAATCGCGAAGTCGCAGGGGCATTCCGTCAACAAATACTGGAGGTTGGCGGCAGTGTTGATATTGGTAAGGCGTACCGAGCCTTTCGCGGGCGCGCCCCAGATGTCGAAGCACTGCTGGTTCGGTCCGGTATTCATTCACCGCCGGGTGATCGGTCAGCGACCTGACGAGTTGAGCTCACGATACAAGCATCTTTCCGAACGATGAAAATCGCAAGCTGGAACGTGAACTCAATTCGTGTGCGTATTGACCATGTGCGGGACTGGCTGCAGGAACAACAAGCGGATGTGCTCGGTCTGCAGGAAATCAAAATGCTGAACGAGAGCTATCCGGTAAGCGATTTGAAGGAGTCCGGCTATCACAGCCTCGTGAATGGTCAGAAAACCTACAACGGTGTCGCGCTACTGTCGCGCGAGGAGCCTGAGGATACGATTTGTGATCTGCCGGGATATGACGATCCGCAAAAGCGCGTCGTGGCAGCGACCTACCGGGACATTCGTACGATTAACATTTACGTGCCAAATGGCCAAACCGTTGGCTCGGAAAAATTTGAATACAAAATGGAGTGGCTCGATGCCCTGCGCGAGTTTCTCGCCGCGGAATTGCTGAAGCATCCACGACTAGTCGTGTTCGGTGACTACAATATAGCACCCGAGGACCGGGACGTGCACGACCCGGCCGAATGGGAGGGCAAGGTTTTGTGCAGTGACGCGGAGCGAGAGAAACTGCGCAACTTGACGGATCTCGGTCTGGTCGACAGCTACCGGTTATTTGACCAGGCGGAGAACGGTTTCAGTTGGTGGGACTACCGCGCAGGGGCCTTCCGTCGGAACCGGGGACTGCGTATCGATCTGATGCTGGTTTCAGAATCGCTCGCCGCTGCGTGCAGCGCTAGCGGCATCGATCCAGCTCCGCGGCGGCTCGAGCGCCCATCAGACCACGCGCCGGTCTGGGCCGTTTTCGACTGACCCACCACAAGCAGCGATGGCGCCAGCTGCGCGACAGCTACGGCGACAAATCGAGCCGGGTCAGCCGTTTACCGACTACTTCCGCAGATACGGCGATTGTGCGAATGTTGGGTGCATGTAGAATGTACCCTCAAGTCGCGAGGGAAGCGCGATGTAAAGGTCTGCAGGGATGCTACGCCGATTCCGCGGTACCGCAGACACTATGGCGGCAAATAACGAATCACTACCGGTTTCACGGGCGACTTCGAAAGATCGAAGACATGACTACGATGTTACGAACACCGTAAAAGTCAGTTCCATAGATCAAGTGCGAGCGGCCGTCGGCAGATTATTCCGGGCCGCCTACCCGACCGCGTCGTTTGACCTGGGGTGGATGGCCTTCCACGATTTTCGCCTGCTCTTCGAAGGCCGAATGCCTGGCCACCAAGGTTGCGATACCGTGTATCACGACAAGCAGCATACGCTCGACGTAACTCTGGCCATGGCGCGCTTGATCGCCGGCCACGAACGGTCCGTGGCGGCACCTGACCGGCTCGGGGAATACCGCGCGACCGTCGGTCTGATCACGGCACTGTTGCACGACTCCGGGTATATCCTTGGAACCACTGACACCGCGCACCACAACGGCGCAGAGTATACGCGGACCCATGTTTCGCGTAGTGCCGCCTACCTGCGCGATTACCTCCCGAAAATAGGGCTCGCTCAAGCGGTTCCCATCGCTACCGAGATCGTTCATTTCACGGGCTATGAAAGGAACCTCGACGAGATCGAACTCGATAATCCAAAAGACAGCCTGATTGGCCATCTGCTCGGCACCGCTGATTTGGTCGCCCAGATGGCGGATCGCTGTTATTTGGAGAAATGCCGCGATCGCTTGTACTGCGAATTTGTGCTGGCCGGCATCGCGATCTGCGACCAAGGCGACGGCTTCAAACAGGTTCGCTACCAGTCAGGTGTTGATTTGCTGCGCCAGACTCCCGCCTTTTACCGCGATACGGCGTTGAAGCGTCTAGACGGTTATTTTAGTGGGGCCTACCGGTACATCGAAGCACTGTACAACGGCCGTAACCCGTACATGGAGGCGATCGACAGGAATCTGAATTTTCTCGAGCGCATTATCGAGACCGGAGAGTGGCCGGAGCTGCGACGCAACCCACCGTGCTTCACGGTAAAAGCGAACGCGGTGTCCGCAACGAACGTGCTGGTGAATCGCTACCTCAACGATATTCGTAACTCACCGGTGGTTCTGGGGAAGGCGTGAAGGGATCAAACCCGGGGGCGATGACCGTTACTTTACGTAAACGATGCTCTTGAGCACCCCGGCCTCTACCTCAAGGTCTGCAGGCCACTGTCCGCTCACCCGGTCGTAACGCCAAATCTCGACCTCATAGGTACCGGTCTGTCGGTTGCCCGAGAATACCGGCCGTTGCTCGACCGTCTTCGTGTCCGGCTCACCGCAGTGCCGCAATACCTCGTCCGCTGCCATACCGGCCCGAACGAGTTTTGCCTTACACCTTAGAGGCGTTTCTGC
>JAPUGB010000249.1 GCA_027293165.1 Gammaproteobacteria bacterium | reverse complement strand
CTGCGCGGCTAACTCGTAAACGGTTGCTGATCCCCCTAGAGAATACGCATCGTCCGAATACGCCACGGTGGCGAACAGGCGTTCGACATAGTTAACGCCGACTGAAATTTCGGTGTAATCGTAGTTCTTCGATGCGCCGGGGTAGGCATATCGAATCACCGAGATCACACCGGCCCAGTCGCGGCCAATCGAGCGGTGGTATCCCAGGTAATAGTTCAACTCAACATCGCGCGCCTCTTCCTCAAACCGATCCATTGCAAAATCGACGTTCGAGCCCCACAGGCCGGCGAATATTCCCGAGTCGTGCTGGAAGTCGATCCCTAGCTGTAACGCTGGATCCGAGTTGGTCTGTGACAGGCCTCGAAAGCGATAGTCCGAGGTCAGGGTGGCATAGCCGGTAAAATTTTCGCGGCTGATATCGGCATGGGCCATGGGGCCTGCCAGGGCACAAACCGTAGCGGCTGCCTGAACACACAATCGGCGGACAGCTTGATTGTTTTGATTCACCTGTGAATCCGTCGTTACCCGCACCGCGAACTATTCGGCTGCTCCGGTGGCGCGAAGTTCAGTCCATCCTAACAATGGACGCGCGGCAGGCACAAAGTCACCAACGGCGGAAAGTTTTTATGGGCAAGTATGTTGGAAAGAGTATGACGCTACGACCATGGGCGGGAATACTGGGTCTCGGAATCTTGCTCCAGGTGCTGAGCCTGCCGCCGGTGTCAGCGCAGGGGCGGCGGTTTGAAGGGCCGCTGGAGACCGTGCCACTGCGCGGCAGCGTCTACATGATGGTCATGGAGCCGGCCGGCAATGTCGGCGTCTCGGCCGGGGCAGACGGTGCATTCGTCATCGACGATCAGTTCGCGCCCATGACCGAGCGGATAATCGCGGCCGTTGCCGAACTGACCGATCAGCCGATTGCGTTCGTGGCCAATACGCACTGGCACGGTGACCACAGCGGCAGCAACGAAAATCTTGGCCGCCTGGGCTACACAATCGTCGCACACGAGAACGTTCGCGCGCGGCTGACTTCAAACCAGTACCACCTGTTTTTCAAGACCGGGACACGTCCACGACCGCCGGAGGCGTGGCCTGTTATCACCTACGATGATCGCATGACATTTTATCTGAATGACGAGGTGATCGAGGTCATTCATGTACCAGTGGCACATACCGATGGCGATTCGGCTTTTTATTTTCGCGAAGCCAACGTACTGCACACAGGTGACACATTTATCAACCGCGGCTATCCGCTGATCGATATTGCCAGCGGCGGTACCCTGAAAGGCGTCATCGAGGCCGCGAACCAGATGCTCGAAATCGTGGACGACGAGACGATCATTATTCCGGGTCATGGGCCACTGGCGGACCGGGCCCGTATGATCGAGATCCGCGACATGCTGGCCGACGCTCGCGCGCGGGTTGTTGAGCTGATCGATCAGGGCATGAGTCTTAATGAGATCAAGGCAGCCAAGCCGCTGGCTACACTGGATCCTGAGTGGGGGCAGGGCCTGGTCAGGGGCCGGGCTTTTGTTACGATCATCTACCAGAGTGAAACCGGCGACTGGAACATTCCGGCGGAGATCACCCGCCGGAATCAGTAAGTCGGGCTGCGCCCGTTGGCATGCTATAAAGACCAGGCCATACGGACAGAACAACCCGGCATCAAACCAGGACGTCTGGTAATCACAAAAAATGCGGTACCGCTTGCCGGCACCCGCGTCGATAAATTGAAGAGCGGAGGACAATATTGTGAGTGTCGCCTACCCGTGGCTGGAACCACCCTGGCCCAACAAAAAAATGCCCAAAGACGAGCTCGAGGACACGCTTCAGAAGCTGCTGGCGCAAAAAAACATCTGCGTGCTTGCTACGATCGGTGAGAATGGCCGACCAATCGCGAGCCCGATCGAGTACTACGCCGACGGTCTGGACCTGTACATGCTGCCGGACCCTGGCACGCCGAAGCTGAAGGCAATGCAGCGGGATCCGTACATGTCATTGTCGGTTAACCTCGACTATTTCGGCTGGCAAAGCGCACGCGGCCTGCAGTACTTTGCCCAGGCCGAGATTATCGAACCGCACGCACCTGGCTGGGACCATGGCATGGACGTGTTTCACTGGCAGCCGTGGATGGAAGACCTCGGCATGGACTCGAGCAAACCGTTCGAGCGACAGGTGGCCAAGATCGTGCCGTACAGGATTCTCCTCACCGACACTTGGCTGTGGAAAAACGGCTACTCGGCCAAGCAGATCTGGGAACGCGACGCTTGAATCCGGACGTCGCGGAATACGTTGTGCTGAGGCTCGGTGCTGAACCCGCAGCACTCACAATCGGTCGCGGAGCCAATATACCGTGAGCCCCGTAAAATCGCTGACCGTACTCATCACTGGCGCCAATCGCGGCATCGGTTTCGAATTTGCCAGGCAATATGCGGAAAAGGGGTGGCGAGTAATCGCCTGCGCCCGGCAACCGGAGGAGGCGGCAGCGCTCAAAGAGCTGGCCGCGGAGTTTCCGGGCGTCAGTATCAAGCAGTTGGATGTCAGTGAGCTGGACTCGATTGATGCGCTGGCCGCTCGGCTCGAGGGCAAGCCGATCGATATCCTGATCAACAACGCAGGTGTGTTCGGCGATTTCGCGGACCAGTCCTTCGGAGCGCTACGGCACGATAAGTTCGACATGTTCATGCGCACGAATGCGCGCGGTGCCCTGAAGATGTCCGAGGCGTTTGTCGAACACCTCAAGGCCGGTCGGCTCAAAAAGATCATCGCGATTACTTCCCAGGCTGGCTCGTTTGGCCTCAATAGCGGTGGTCTGCCCGGGCAGTATTTCTACAAAGCGAGCAAAGCTGCGCTGAACATGTTCATGCGCAACGTTGCAGCCGATCTAAAAGATCACGGCATCATCGTCGGTATACTTTCCCCGGGCATGGTCGCGACGCGGCCCGCGCCAGAGCGAAAGTTTCCCGGCCTGATCGAGCCGCCGGAGAGCATCGC
>JAPUGB010000248.1 GCA_027293165.1 Gammaproteobacteria bacterium | reverse complement strand
TCGGCTCGACGCTGAGCCGCTACTTGAAATGGCACGTGAAGTTTTACCGCCTGCAATCGGCGAATGACGGCCCATGCGCTCTTCGCATTCACCCGGCACCTGCGGCCAATAACCTATCGCTTGCTCCCGCTGCGGGCGACCGAAGGGCATCCTTGCTTAACTGCCCTTCGCCGTCCCTGGCTTCGGGCAGATCGGCGCCGACTTGCTCTGACATCCATGTCTTGCAAGCCGGCCACGACGCTCGGATGCCCTCCGCTCCCCCGCAGCGGGACAGCCCGGAGGGGCCGTGAGCGTCGCCGGTCGCATTGCCTCGGCTCCGGCGTGCCGATGTCGCCTCGACAATACCCCCGGCACCGCGCCTGGGTCGCACAACGCGGCGAACATTCACCTGCAAGCCACCACTGAGGGTCGCTTTGGGGGCCGCAGGTATCGGGTGAATCCTAAGAGCGCATTAGCGCCAGCGTAGCGCCGGAGCATTCGCGCAGTACCTGCAGCCGAGTTCGATACGTTGTGGCGCGCCGCGGAGCGAGCGATGGGGTATTGGCTGCAGGTGCCGGGTGAATGCGAAGAGCGCATGGGCCGTCATTCGCCGATTGCAGGCGGTAAAACTTCACGTGCCATTTCAAGTAGCGGCTCAGCGTCGAGCCGAACCCGGTAGTCAGGATTTGCATAGACGAACTGAATCACGCCGGCGGCATCGATGACGAACACGGCCGGCACCGGCAGTTGATGATGCGGGTAGCCCGATACCGCTTCGAGATCAAGCCCGGCTTTTTTATAGCGAGCGAGCGTCGCATCGTCAACGACGAACGCAATTCCAAACGCCCGGGACACTTCCATGCTGGCATCCGACAACAACGTATAATTTGGCATTTCCTGGCGCAGGCTGGAATATAGAATCTCCGGCCGATCGGCGCTCAGGAACAACACTTCGAAACCCAAATCCAGCAGTACCGGTTCGGCATCCTGCATTTCTTTGAGGTGATTGTTACAGTACGGACACCAGCCTCCGCGGTAGAAAATCAACACCGATGGATGGGAGCGCTGCCCCGGGTCGAAACGGTAAAGATCGCCATCAACGAGATGCGCATCGAAGACCGGCGCCATCTCGCCGACACCCAATGGCTGAATCTTCGTCGCATCGTCTGGAACCTCTGCGATGGCCCCGGCCACCCATGACATTACCAGCGCGATAACGACCACCTGTAAGATCCGCTTAATCATTTGATGTCACCCTGCGAAACCGTCGGACGGCTGCCGAAGCCGCAACCCGTTGCGCGGCCATCACCGACAGCGGCATTGCATAATACCCCCGCGGCGAGACGACGTCTCCCGAACGCGGGCCGGCTTTCGGCCCCAGACCGTTCGTCGGACATGCCGGCAAGCAGCGCAGAAGCGCAGCGATTTGCAGGCCCCGTGCCGCTCGGGTCACAATGCTTTGAGCAACCGCCCCGCGGCTAATACAAACAAACGGTTCAGGAGAACTGATGTCTACAAACCCGGTTGATATACCAACAGATGATATTGAACTCGAGGAGTGGCTCGAATCAATCGAGTCGGTGCTGCGCACCGAGGGCCCGGATCGGGCCAAGCTCATATTCAGGGCACTGCGCGATTATCTGGCGCGCTCCAACGTTGTCGTTGAAGACGCAACGCTGAACACCCCCTACCGCAATACGATCCCGCTGTCCGAGCAGCCGCCCTACCCTGGAGATATCGAAATCGAGGATCGCCTCGAGAACATCATTCGCTGGAATGCGATGGCAATGGTCTTGCGCGCCTATGACAGTGGGAGCGGTGTGGGCGGTCATATCGGCACCTATGCGTCTGCTGCAACGATGCAGGAAGTCGGATTTAACCACGTGTTCCGGAAAGGCAGTGCGCGCTATGGCGGCGATCTGATCAACGTGCAAGCGCATGCGGCCACCGGGGTTTATGCGCGGGCATTTCTCGAGGGACGCCTGACTCGCGAACAACTCGATAACTACCGACGGGAGCTGCAAGCGGGCGGAGGCCTTTCATCGTATCCGCATCCGCGGAACATGCCTGATTTCTGGCAGATGCCATGCGCATCGATGGGGCTGTCAACACCCAGCGCCATCTACCAGGCCCGCTTCGTCAAGTACCTCGAAAACCGTGGCCTGAAACCTCGCAACGGCGGCAAAGTATGGGTATTCATTGGCGACGGCGAGGCCGATGAACCGGAGGTCTTGGGCACTATCAATATCGCCGCGCGCGAGCAACTCGACAACCTGATCCTGGTGGCGAACTGCAATCTTCAGCGGCTGGACGGGCCGGTGCGGGGCAACGGCAAAATTATCCAGGAACTGGAGCGCAGCTTTCGCGGCGCGGGCTGGAATGTCATCAAGGTTATCTGGAGTGGTGAATGGGATCCGTTGTTTGCCCAGGATCGCGATGGCGTCATGCAGGAGCGCATGGAGCAGGTCGTCGACGGTGACTACCAAATGTACTCGGTCTCCAGCGGGCAGGAAGTTCGCGAGCATTGGGTTGGAACGAATCAAAGGCTCGCCAGGATCATGCAGACCTTGTCTGATGAGGAAATCCGTTGCATTCGCCGCGGCGGCCACGATCAGCGCAAGATTTATGCGGCCTTCGAGCGGGCAGTACAGACAAAGGGGCAACCCACCGCAATATTGATCAAGACGATCAAAGGTTACGGCATGCAGGGTTACGAGGGATCGAATGTCGTCCACCAGAAAAAAAATCTGAGTACCGAAGAACGCGTCGAAACCGGCCGACGCCTCGGTATCCCGTTGTCGGACGAAGAACTGGCGAAGGCCGAGTTTTACCTGCCGCCGGAAAACAGCGAGGAGATGCGCTACCTCAGAACACATCGCCAGGCGCTGGGAGGAGCGCTGCCCGAGCGTAAGGTCGAATGCCCGGCCCTGCGGGCTCCGGATCTCGAGCTGTTCCGTGAGCAACTGGACGGTTCGGGTGAACGCGCGATTTCAACGACGATGGCCTTCGTCAGAATGCTCGGCAAACTGATGCAGCACGATGAGCTCGGTCGCTACATCGTGCCCATCGTACCGGACGAAGCCCGTACGTTTGGGATGGAGGCCTTGTTCCGGCGCGCTGGCATTTATTCGTCGGAGGGCCAGAAATACAAGCCGGTGGACAGCAGCACGCTGATGCCCTACCGCGAAGCCAAGGACGGGCAAATTCTGCAGGAAGGCATCTGCGAAGTAGGCGCAATGGCGTCGTTCATGGCAGCCGGAACTGCCTACGCGGTCCATGGCATCCCGATGATTCCGTTCTACGTGTTCTATTCCATCTTCGGCTTTCAACGCGTCGGTGACATGATTTGGGCCTGCGGCGACATGCTCAGCCGTGGATTTCTACTCGGTGGCACGGCCGGACGCACGACGCTCAATGGTGAAGGCTTGCAGCACGAAGACGGGCATTCGCAGGTCGTGGCCAACACCATTCCGAACATGCGCAGCTACGATCCGGCCTTTGCTTATGAATTGGCCGTCATCATTACGGACGGTATCGAGCGCATGTACAACCGGCAGGAAGAGATTTTCTACTACCTGACCATCTACAACGAAAACTACCCGATGCCAGCCATTCCGAGCGGCGTAGAGGACGGCATTATCCGTGGCTTGTATCGTTTCCGGAAATCCGATTCCAAACCGAAAAAGGGTCGCAAGGCACACTTGCTGGGCAGCGGCGCAATCATGACCCAGGTGCTCGCGGCGCGTGAACTGCTCGAGGACCTGGGGGTTTCAGCCGATGTATGGAGCACAACCAGCTACAACGAACTGGCACGCGAAGCACTGAGCGTGGCACGCGCCAATCGCCTGAGGAAAACCGACGCGCCCGCTGTATCCTATGTCGAGGACCTGCTGAAAGACGAGTCGGGCATATTCGTCGCGGCCAGCGATTTCATGAAGGCTTTGCCGCTGAGCATCGCCAAATGGGTGCCAGGCCGGTATGCGGTCCTTGGAACCGACGGTTTCGGGCTCAGTGAGTCACGGCCCGACCTGCGCGATCACTTCGAGGTCAGTGCACAACACATTGCCTATACCGCCATGGCGACGCTTGCCGACGACGGGAAAGTCACGGCGAAGGAACTCGGCAAAACCGCGGAAAAGCTTGGCATCGATCCCGGGAAACTGAATGCTGCAAGGGAAGGTCCAGCGCAGATGCCCAGGGAAGCACAAAGCGACTGACGATCAATTCGTCTCTCGAAAAGAAACCCGCCGAAGCGGGTTTCTTTTATTGATTCAGATGGCAGCCAGAATCAGTCCTGTTGCTCGTTGATTCCGTACTGCTCGTTAACCTCATCATAGATCGGCTGAATCACGTCATGCATGTCGTATCTACCACCCGCGATGAAGTCCGAATACGGAATCCTGATACTTGGATCGGGCAGCTGGGGCGTATCGGTGGCCGGAGGTGGCCAGACGTCTTCATCAACGATTGCCATCCGCACGCGAATATCATCCTTGGTGATGTTCCACACCATATAGTCCACCGACAGACTCAGCGGACCGTCATAGGTTGTCCGGATGCGCTCATCGATCACCGTTGCGGTGTCGAAATCGTTGAAGAAGTGATAGGCGATGGCCAGCCGCGGCTGGATGATGGACATCATTTTGCCGAAGGCTTCGGGCGCGGTGTGGATCTGGGTGCCCACGGCCAGGGCGCTTTGTGGTGTGAATTTAAATTTCTCAATCATGTCAGCTACGGTGACGAAGCACTCGTGGATCGCCACGTCGGCACCCGTCGCGTATTCTGCGAACCACTTGTTCGGATAGGTATCGCCTCCGAACACGAATTTGAGACCGTTCCACTCGACGATGAAACTCACCGGACCGTCGAGTGCGTGGATGGCCGGCAAAGTCCGAATCGTCACCCCGTTTTCCTGATAGATGATGTTATTCACGGCCTTGTAGTCGAACTCGGTGATCTCAAACATCTGATATCCACGTGGATCGGTGAGCCCCGCACGGCCGTCACGGTCCCAGGTCAGGGCTTTGAACAAATGCTCCAGGGCGTACTGCGTGCCGCGCTCCGGCGTGCCCCCGGCCGGTCCCCAAACGCGCAACGGTTTTTGGCGGCCGGCCAAGGCGCCACCGATAAACAACGCATCCAGATCACCGAAGTGGTCGGTATGCAGGTGGCTCAGGAAGACTTTGTCGAGGAAGTTGTAGGGGATCTGCAGGGCCGCGATGCGCTCGGCGGATCCGGTCCCGACATCGAACAGAAACTTGTCGCCGTTCCCCAGTTCGAGCAGCCAGCACGACGCCGCCTGCTTCGGACGCGCCGTGGGCATGCCGGTACCACAGGCAATCAAACGCATCTCATCCGGTGCGAGGTCCTCGCTGTTGGGCGCGTAAAAAGCACGGTCGCGCGCCGTCACCGGCGAGATTTGCTGGGCATCGGCACTGGCGATGCCCGGGGGATCACGATCCAGCGTCCCGTCCCGATAACCGACGAAGTAAACGACCGCTGCAACAACGATCAACCCAATGATCACGGTATATTTGGATTTCAACATGGCAGAATCCCCCTTGTTTTTATCAGGCCTCAATCGGGCGGCGAAGTAGTCAGCGTTCGGTATGTTATCTACTCGGCATGCCGCAGCAATATTAGTACAAATACCGACGCCCGTGAACCGCCAGAAGCAGTCACTCGATGAACTGTCCAGCTCCTCAAACAGCGGACCGGCGATAGCACGCCCGGCAAACGCGCCGCCGTTGACGTCCTTACCAAGCAACTACGTTGCAATTAAAACTTGGCGGTGCATATTTATTTGTTCTTCTTTTCTCTTTTCAATTTACGTTTTTCCTTTGGAGTAAGCTGGGCCTTTTTCTGTGGTTCCCTTTTGCCTTTATCTTTACTTCCCATATCACCCACCCCTGTTTGTCCGTGATTGAAAATGAATGTTCCTCTCGGCACCGTCAACGACGCCCGGTTGAGTCACTGCCCGCTGATATGGGCGCTGCTGTTCGCTAACGGGATTTTGTGGCACCTACCGATACCCCTCGGCCTGCAGTAGGAACAGTCTGGCATACAGCCCGTCCTCGTCCAATAGCTCCTGATGGGTACCGCACTCCCGGACCCTGCCGTCCTCGAGGACGGCGATGCGGTCGGCCTGGCGAACCGTCGAGAAGCGGTGCGAGATCAGGATCGTGATACGCCCTCGCGTGTGCCCGCGGAAGTACTCGAACAACTCGGCCTCGGCGGCGGCATCCATCGCGGCAGTCGGCTCGTCCAGCACAAGGACTTCAGCGTTACTGCGCATGAACGCACGCGACAGGGCGATTTTTTGCCACTGGCCCGTCGACAGCTCCTTGCCCCCCTTGAACCAGCTGCCAAGCTGGGTTCGGAAGCCGTGCTCCAGACGCTCGACGAACGGCATTGCCATGCCCTTACGGGCGGAATCCTCCCAGCGTGCCTCGTCGGTAAAGCCCTCGACATCGCCGGCCCCGATGTTCTCGCCGACGGTGAACTGGTAGCGGTTGAAGTCCTGAAAAATCACGCCGATGCAGCGGTGCAGAGCATCCGGCTCCCAGTCCTGAACGTCGCGCCCATGCAGTAACACCCGCCCGGAGTCAGGCCTATAAAATCCACATAGAAGTTTTATCAAAGTAGATTTGCCGGCGCCATTCTCGCCGACCAGTGCAAGGCTTTCACCGGGCCGGATATGCAGGTTGATGCTGACCAGCGTGGGCGACGGCGAGCCGGGATAGCGAAAACTCACATCCTCGAAACGCACGCCGTCATCCGGATCGGAGCCGCGAACGGCGTCGCCCCGGCCATACGCCGGGGCCTGCTCCAGGTATTCGTACAGGTTGGTCAGATACAGGTTGTCCTCGTACATGCCGCCGATCGAGCCGAGCCCGGCCGACACTGCCGCCTGGCCCTGGCGGAACAGCAGCAGGTACATGGTCATCTCGCCAAGCGTGATCGCTATATTGATCGCCGCGACCACGATCCATGCGTAGGCGCCGTACAGGGCCGCGGTGCCCACCAGCGTGAGTATCAGGCCCCAGCCTTCCCGGCGCAGCGTCAGGGCGCGGTCCTCGCCGTAGATTTTGCGGAAGATTGCCCGGTAACGTTCCAGCAGTAACGGACCGAGGCCGAACAGCTTCACTTCCTGCACATGGTCTTCGCGCGCCATGACGATTTCCAGGTAATTTTGCAGCCGCGACTCCGGCGCACGGAAGCGAAACAGCCGAAACGCATCGCCGGAGAATTTGGTCTCGGCGACGAAGGCGGGCAGGCCCGCAACGATCAATAGCACCATCGCCCAGATCGAGAACTGCGCGATCAGGATGCCGAAGCTGACCAGCGAGATCAGCTGCTGGAACAACCCGAAGCTGCGCATCACCAGGCTGAGTGGGCGGCTGGAAGCCTCGCGCCGGGCACGCTGTAACTTGTCGTAGAACTCGGCATCCTCGAACTGGCTAAGATCCAGCGTCAGCGCCTTTTCCAGGATCATCTCGTTGACCCGTTGCCCAAGCTGGGCCCGCAGCAGTGACTGGCAAGCATTGATACCACGCTGGGCAACGTTCATCAGCGCAATGATGAAGCCTTCCAGCAAGACGAGTTGCAGCACCGCCCAGTAATCAGCCGAAGCTCCGGCGCGAACCGCATTCATCTGCATCACAACGCCGTCGACGATCAACTTGCCGATCCAGGCCACCGCCGCGGGCAACAGCCCGGCCGCGAGAGTGAGCAGCGCGAGCAGGATTGCGAGGCGGCGATTCGTATCCCAGACCAGCGACACCGCCCGCTGTGTATAGGCAAAGACAGCGAAATGCCGGTTCATTGCCTCCAGAAAATTGTCGGCGGGTGGGGCGGCCGGAGACAGCCGGCCGTGGGGGCTGTGCAATGTCGTACTCCGCTAATTGTGTCTAAGAAATTTTATCGCGGACCACGAGTCAAGTCTGCCGCGACGGGGCGATTTGTGGGGCGAGGCCCCCAATGTGACGGGGAGGCCTATATGCGAATATCCGCTTTGGAGTGTAGCGGACAGTCAGGCAGGTGCGGTCGAATTAGAGCCCCAATGTCTGCTTTCGGCCAGAAGCGGACATTCACAGACTAAGAAAAACCCGGCTCAAGGCCGGGCTTCTAATTCGATTAATGAGGGATATTTACGTCGATTTACCCCGCATCCACCCCAGCAGCCCCAGTGCAGAACCGAACCGCCAGGCGTTAGAACTGTATTTCTTCTCCGTTCCATCGATAAACTTTTCCGGATTGTTCGGCCGTCAGGTTTTCAATGACTTTGATCATGCCGGCAATGCTATCCTCGCTGTCCACCAGACCTCGAAAACTTCGACCCTCCTCATCCGGATCCCTATCGTGGATCACGATTCCAGGCTCCAAGAGTGCCACTTTGACACCATCTTCTTCGATGTCTCTCGCCAATTGCGACATGAACTTGTTCAACGCTGCCTTGCTTCCTCTATAGAAGTAAATCCCTGGAAAGTTGCGGCCCCGCGACGACGATGTGAAGGAGCCAGCCCGTGCGGTCAATGCAGCAATTATCTTCTGGTCGCTCGCCTTCACGTGTTCAAAAAAGGCCTGAGACATTTTTAAAGGGCCCATCGCATTGGTTTGAAAGTAAGGATCAAATAGGTCGAAGTCTATGTCACCAAACATTTGATCGGGTGTCGGTCCTCGCAAAATAGCCGCATTGTTGAGCAGAACGTCGATTGCCTGATCTCTGTATTTCTCCGCCAAGGCATCCATCATGTCGCGATCCGTAACGTCCAATTGCTCTATCGCGACGTTCGGATATTGCTCCGCGAGGGCTTGCAAATCATCAGCAGCATCTGGATTACGCGCCGTGGCGATCACATTCCAATTTTTTGCGGCATATTGTTTGGCAAATTCAAGTCCTAGGCCTCTATTCGACCCGGTGATCAAAACCGTGGGTGCGTCGGCACCTTGGGCTCGGGACACGGATAACGGGCTTACGGTTGCAATGAGCAATGCGAGCCCCATGAGGGCGCACCCGACCAAGGTACGGAGCATCTGCGACGCACAATTGGATGGGTTTGAATTTCTGTCCATAACATCCCCCTTCGCATGCCTCGGTAGAGACAGGGCCAGCTTCTTCAAGGACTGGCAATTCTAGTTCGGACGGACCTGTATCGCCATCTCTTAGTTGCCCCGCCGATGGAGACTAGACGCCCCACACACCGTTCCAAAGCGTTGTTAGAGGACTTCGCTAATGATCGCTTGGGGTCGAAAGCGGACACTCAGGGAAGGCTGTTAACTGACTGGATGGTGGGGATCCGCCCAAACCACTTCCTCTGGCTCTTCCACAGCATCTATCTCGAGATTCACCACCACCGGTTCCTGGTCGTTCCGCACGAGGACGCACTGCAGAGGCTCATTTGAATTGGCGTTGATTTCCTGATGGGGCACAAAGGGCGGAACGAATATAAAGTCACCCGGTCCCGCTTCCGCCACATATTCAAGCCGCTCGCCCCAGCGCATTCGGGCCTGGCCGCTGACCACGTAGATGATGCTTTCCAGTTCGCCGTGGTGATGGGGACCCGTTTTCGCATCGGGGTGAATCGTCACCGTACCCGCCCAAATTTTCTGCGCATTAGCCGAGGTGGCCGTGATGGCGGCTAAGCGATGCATACCGGGAGTCTGGGCTGTGTTGGCATCCAACTGAGCACCGCGGACGACGCGAACACCTAATTGTTTCCAGTCGATTTTCGCTTCGGCCATCAGTGCGGATCCCTGATCAGCCGTTGCGTTCTTTGTTAATCATCTCGACGAATTCACGGTCGACCTCGGTCACCCCGCGTTCCTGGGCCTGCTTGATGATTCCCTTGAGCACAGTCTTGATAAACGGCTTCGGTACGCCGGTCAGCTGCTTACAGGCATCTCGCGTGAACTGAACTTCCGGGTCGATGCGATTGGCTTCGTAGAGCACGGATTCTTCCTTCGGCCCTTTATCGGTGGGTGTCGGGAACCAGAACGCCTTCTTGCGCTCCGCGAACCAGAACTTTTCGCCGTCCCGGAACCCAAACGTGATCGGCAGTTTGACATACGCCGCGTGCCGTTCTCCAGATTTTTCGCCCAGGTTTCCTTCAACAGGATATTTTCGATCCTGAGCACCAGGTACTCCGGCGTCTTGCCGTCGTCTTTGATTTTGAAAGACTCGTCCCAGTGCGCCTCGTGCACCTGAAACGCTTCCTTAAGTATCAGCGGGCAGCCATCCGCGGTTCCGCGCCCCGGCGTCGGGCTCTCGATCAGCGTATAGGGGCTGTCCGCCATTTTCTCATCGGTCGTCTGGCCTGGATAACCCAGACCAACGATCTTGTCCAGATGCTTGCGATTGAACTCGACAAAGTTCAACGCACATTTGGGGTTGCTCTGCAGGTTCGTCGACGTGTTCGAACCTTTGCGGCTGCACACAAGAAATGAGCGCTCGTTGATGACCTCAAACGGAAACGTGAGCTGATAGGGACCAATATTTGTTGATCCATCTTCGCTGACGGTCGTGATCAGTGAGAAAGACGACGGCCAGTACGAACTGGCTTGGTACCAGTTGTCCCGCATCGGGCTGTTGACGAATGGTTCGTCGATCGTGTTCGGGCCAAATAGCCGGTCCAATAGAGCCATAAGATTTCCCTGGTTAACAGAAGCGATTTCGCACAAGCCGGCTGATCAACCGGGTCGACGCGGCGCGAGTCTAGCAGATCACCAACTCCATCGGCATAAGGGTTTGTAACATCCGGCGCCGCGATTTCATCGGAACTGAGCCGCCAGGCACCGCGCAAATGCTCCGGCGCTACGCTGTCGCTAATGCGCTCTGCGCATTCACCCGGCACCTGACAGCCGATTACCCGTCGCTCCCTCCCAGGCGCGGGCGGCCGAGGCGGGTGCACGAGCGTCGTGGAAGCCGAACGGAGCAGGATAGCGCAGCGAGGCTTCGCCGATCCGCGCGCAGACAGGGATGTCGCAGCGCGGTTAAGCGAAGGATCCGTCCCGGGCGGCCGAACGGCGGGCCAGCGACGCGACGCGACACATCGAACCCCGCTGTCAGGCAATCACGGCGTCAGCAGCAATGCCGATTGCGCGTGCGCCTCGATCGCTTCGTCACTGAACCACAGGTAATGCGGTTCGCCGGACAACCACGGCTCGACCTGATCCTTGAGGTGCGGATCAAACTGTCGCCCGCTGACGCCGCCCGCCAGTACGGCCATGACCTTGTCCGGGTCGCTCAGGTCGGCGACGAAACGCATTGAGTCGATGTAGGTCGCAGCATACGGATCATTAAAATTAAACTTGCCACGATTGATCGTCTCGGTGGAACCGAACATGGGGTGCGTGCCCGCGCCCAGTATCGCGGCGGCGGCCTCGCCGGGAATAATCGGACTGAAGAACGTGACGGTGTGCACCCGCCCCCAACGCCACTCCTGTGGATTCCGCCCCAGCGTCACCGACAGCTCATCAATTGCATCCAGGGCCGCCAGGTAAAACAGTTCGTCGCGGGTTTCGACGGCCTCGGTATCAACATCGTCAAACCAAGCGGACTCGTTTGCCTCGATCATGCGGTACAGGCGATCCTGCCAATAGTAGACATGCTGCAGCATGCGCATTGCGAGTTCTTCACCGAGCTCGTCGATAAACACCCGCCTGGCGAAACTTCGATAGGTGGCGTGAAAGATCGTCGGCGCGACGGCGTCCGGATCATCGACAAAGTCCCAAGCGGAAAGAATCTCGCCGAGCTCGCGCGTCTCCTCATGCGCCAGCAGCGCCGGTACCATCCGCGGAACGATCGCCTCCGCCATCGTATTGCCAACATCCCGCATGAATTGCCAGTGATCGTCCGGGCTGAATTTGCCGGGCTTGTCCAGCAATTGCAGCATGCGTCGGTAACGCCACGAATGCGCGAAATGCGTTGAATACGCGTACGGGTAATCGGCGGGCAAAGTCCGGTGATTGGCATTGCCGACCCAGCCGCGCGCCGGGTTAACGGCTCCCGGCATCTCGTCCGCCGGGATCATGCCGGCCCAGGCATCGCTGCCGTCCATCACCTCAAGCGGTGCCGAACCATCCCCGCGCCGTCGAATCGGCACCCGGCCCGCCGTGAAATGCGCAATATTGCCGTCCATGTCGGCCACGACATAGTTGTAATAAGCCCCGATACGGGCAATCGCGGCACCGGCCTCGGTGACGTTCCTGGCCATCAACAACGGCAGGCTACCAGGATCGGGTTCCATGGTTTCCGGAACCGCCCAGCGCATGGATATGACCCGCCCGTCGTCTATGGTCATGCCGTGATCGGAAATGACCGGCCCGCGGCGAGTCAGGCGAATCACCAGCGGCTCTTCGCGGTAACCGCCGGTGCTGCGGTCGCGGACTAACAGCGTTTCCTCGATGAGCTCGAATGGAAGCGAACGTTCGCCTTCGAGGTAATAGCCGGGCCGTTCAGGGTCTTCGCGCTCGATGAACAGGTCGAGACCGTCTCCATTCGAATTGGTCACGCCGAATGCAATATGACTGGTTCTGGCCACTGCAAATCCCGGGGTACCGGGTCCAGCTGCACCGACGACACGAAACTCCGGAGTGATCAAAGCGACGGGGTGCCAGATGCCCGGCAATCGGCGTGCATCAATATGCGGATTGTTGGCCAACACCGGGGCACCGGTGGTCGAACGGCCTGGGCTGAAAACCCATTGATTACTGCCGGCCGCAAACCGTTCCGACAGCGGCTGAAACCATCCTGGATCGGTAATACGAAGACCCGCCACACTCCATGAGTCCGGCGACGCACGAAAAGCGGATGATCCCTCCGCATCGGGATTGATCGTTAACTGGCTGATTTCCGCCGCGCGCTCGGCACCGAGGCGATCCACCAGTGCCTGCGTAATCAGTTCGGATTCCAGATTTCCGGTACTCGACCAGTGCAGGAAATAGCGCATCGTCATCGCGTCTTCAATGGTCCACGGCGTCGCCTCGATCCCCATAAGACGAAGCCCGAGCGGATGCTCGTGGACCTGGTTCTTGATGTAAGCATTCAACCCGTCCAGAAAATATTGGATCGAGCGACGCGCCTCGGGTGTCAGTAATGCGGCATGCCGCTTACCGTGTCGGGGAATTCCAACGACGCGATGGCGAATGTCTGTGCGCAACCCCGCCGGCCCTATCAGCTCAGCAAGGCGTCCGCCGGACATATATTTCGTGAATTCAATTTGGGAAAGCCGGTCCTGTGCCGCGATGAAACCCTGGGCGCGTAGCGCATCAGCCATCGACTGCGCATAGATATACGGGACCCCGCTTTCGTCGCGAATGACCGTAACCGGCCGATCGAGAATATCGAGATCAATTCGGCCATCAGCCTGGTAGTCGTTAACCCGTTGCAGGTATATCGCGGCAGCTGCGACCGATAGCAGCAACAGCACGACAAACCCAATCAATATTTTACGGAACATCCCCCCGCTCCTTTTTTTTGGATTTGGGAATCACACAACAAGAATATGCACCCGGCCCGGTCCATGAGCGCCCATTTTTGGCGGAAAGCCCAAATCGGCGGTGCGGGACGGGCCGACAATCAGGTTGATGCAGCGAGGCCAGGGTTTGCCGGCATAGTCCCGGC
>JAPUGB010000247.1 GCA_027293165.1 Gammaproteobacteria bacterium | reverse complement strand
ATGCGGCCGCGAGCATGGATGTCTCATCCCGCTCTCCGCCTGATGGTTCGCCGGCAAGCATTAAGCAACCGTCTCGCCGTACACGCATCGGAACGACGCGTCTTTATACCGGCTAGCTTAGCCCTTATACTTTCGCCCCCGTTTCCCCGATCGCAGCGGCCCAGTTCGATCAAAAAAGGAGTCTAGCGCAAATTGGGAGATCCAAATCAGAGGTCTGTTCATTGGTCCACGGTTATTACGGTAGCTGCAATTGGTATTGCCGCGGGACTTTTTACCCTGCTCGGCGTTGTCGGCGAGCTCAACCGAAATAGCGCCAGCCGCAATGATCCGGAATATCAGGCCGCCGTGCTTGAGAACATTCGGCCATTCGGCCGGGTTGCGGTAACTGGGCAATCCCTGGAAGAAGATGTTGCGGTTAAGGTCGCGACAGCCGAACCCGCAGCTGAGGTGATGTCCGGACCACAGGTTTACAACATCGCCTGTATCGCGTGCCACGGACCGGGCATAGGGGGTGCACCGGCGACCGGTGACGTGGCAGCCTGGCAACCGCGCATCGCTCAAGGCTCAATACTTCTCAACGAGCATGCACTGCAAGGTTTGCAAGGAGACACCGGCTACATGCCGCCCAAGGGAGGTCGCGTGGATCTGTCGGACGAGGAAATAATCGCGGCGGTCGAATATATCGTCCGGCAATCGCAGTAGGCACTCCTTCAACCGATTCGCAAGTGCTCGGCTGATCGACCCAGATCTTTTCGGAGTGCCAGGGCTTCGGAGACGTGCGCCGCGCCGACGGAGACTTGCTCGGCCAGATCAGCAATGGTGCGGGCCACACGCAAAACGCTGTCGCAGGCGCGCGCCGACATTGCGAGCTTGTCTGCTGCCCGCGACAGCAAACGTTGGCCGCTGGCGTCTGGCATACAGTAACGACGAAGTTCGCCGGCTACCAATGCCGAATTCGTTTTATTGCATCGATCGTGCTGCCATCCGATTGCCGAAATGACACGCTGCCTGACGGTATCGCTCGAATCACCAGCAACTTGTGGGGCGGGAGTCCAATGCATGGCGGAGCGTGTCAATTCCACCACTATGTCTAACCGATCCAGGAACGGACCCGAGATTCTGGACTGATAACGACGCACCTGCTCCGGGCTGCAGCGACAGGCCCGTTGCGGATCGCCAAAAAAACCGCAAGGGCACGGATTCATCGCGGCCACCAGTTGAAACCGGGCCGGAAACTCAGCGCTGCGACCGGCGCGCGCAATGTTGATCCTACCGGTCTCAAGCGGTTCTCGCAGAGCCTCCAGCACGCGCCGGTCAAATTCCGGTAACTCGTCGAGAAACAATACGCCGCCGTGGGCCAGCGAAATCTCGCCGGGACGCGGCAGCGCCGTACCGCCAACCAACGCGACGGCAGATGCGGTGTGATGCGGCGCACGGAAGGGCCGCTCCCTCCACCGCAGTGGTTTGCCAGTAGCCGAAAGCGAATGCAGCGCCGCTGAGACCAGCGCCTGGTCGTGAGTCATCGGCGCCAATAAGCCTGGGAGCCGGCGCGCCAGCATGCTCTTGCCGGTGCCGGGCGGACCGATCAACAGCAAGTTGTGATTGCCGGCCGCGGCGATTTCAAGCGCACGCTTTGCCAGATGTTGCCCCTGCACTTCGGCGAGGTCGCGGGCCGCCCGCGGTTCAGGGTTGGCGGTATTTGATGGGACTGCATTCAGTTCGCCCAACCCCTGCAAGTGCCGCACGACGTCGAGCAAATGCGCGGCCATTTTCACTCGGTCGGAGTTCAACAGGCTCGCTTCCCCGGCACTCGCACGCGGAACAACCACCAGTCGTCCGCTGTGCACGGTTTGCATCAACGTTGGCAGCAGGGCTGGAACCCCGCGCAGCTCGCCGGACAGCGACAGCTCCCCGAGAAACTCGTATCCGCTCAGCTCGTCCACAGAAACTTGCCCGGATGCGGCCAGGATCCCGATCGCAATAGCCAGGTCGAACCGGCCGCCGCTTTTTGGCAAGTCGGCCGGTGCAAGGCTGACGACGATCCGACGATCGGGAACCTTAAGACCGGCATTGGTAATGGCCGCGCGCACCCTGTCTTTGCTCTCTTTAACTGCGGTTTCGGCCAGCCCAACTATAGACAGGCCGGGCAGCCCGGCCGCGAGGTGGACCTCGACGGTAACCTGGGGAGCTTCAAGTGCGACCTGTGCGCGGGTATAAACGGTGGCGAGTTGCATCGCCGCGACGACAACCAACGCCCTGTTGTGAGTCAGTCCGGTTTAACTTTAACTTGCTGCTGCAGTGACTGCAGTTCTTGCTCGAGCGCGGTCAGTTTCTGCCGGGTACGCTCCAACACCCGGGCCTGGACGTCAAATTCTTCGCGAGTCACCAGGTCCAGCTTTGCAAAACCAGACTGAAGCAAGCCACTAAAGTTGCGTTTCAGATCATCCTGCAGACTTCTCATGCCGGGCGGTACAGCGTTGGCCAAGCGATTAGCCAGATCATCAATGAATTGTTTGTCCACGACCTCTCCGTTTTCTCAAAACATTCCCGGTTACCCCGATTGAACCGGCCACGACCTGAGCTGCGCCCTACTTCAATGCACCGGGCCGGATTCACCGCCCCGATTTGGTGCGCCGACAGCAGCTGTCGGTGAGCCAACTATCTCTAAGCCATTGAAATCCGATGGTTTCCATATTTTGGCACAGAACCTGCTTTATCACAGGGGGTAGCGGAATAGTCGCATGCAGGGAGCGTGCGGCAAACAACCAATAAGGGTGCAAATCATCATGAAACGGGTTACGCGGATATTGACAACCTTGGCGATAGCGTTGGCCGGCGCGACCGCCCAGGCGGAGGTGACTGGCAACATCGGCTGGATGAGTGATTACATCTTCCGGGGCATACCGCTGGCCAACTCTTCGGCGATGCTCGGCCTGGATTGGAGCCAAGATGAAGGCGGTTTCTACACTGGCGTTTGGGCGGCCAACGTCGACCCGGGCGCTGAAATGGATTTCTATGGCGGTTATACCGGGCAGGTTGACGATTTCAGTTACGGCATAGGTTTCACGGTCTATTCGTTTACCGAGGCCTTCGACGAAAATGCGACCGAGTTAAACCTGTCAGGCTCATGGAAATTCCTGTCGCTCGAAGCGAATTTCGGCCAGTACGACAGCAACCCCCAACAGGATTTCAGCTATTTCGCGGTGACCCTGGAGCAGAACGGCTTCTATGGAATGCTCGGCGCCTGGGGCGCTGATTTCGATGGCGACTACATCAAGGCAGGCTACAGAGCCGAGTACCTGGGGCTGGATTTTGATGCCTACTACAACTACAGCAACAGCGACCTGATCGAATTCTTTGGCGCAGGCACCGGCAGCGACACATCGATCGTGCTCACCGTCAGTAAATCGTTTTCGTTATCCAACATCGGAAGAGCGTCTAGCGCAACCGAGTGAGGACGAGCCGTCATGAAGCTGATCACGGCAATCATCAAGCCATTCAAGCTCGATGACGTTCGCCAGGCCGTCGCCGACATCGGCGTACAGGGTATCACCGCAACTGAAGTCAAAGGCTTTGGTCGGCAGCGGGGTCACACCGAATTGTACCGCGGTGCCGAGTACACAGTGGATTTCCTGCCGAAGACAAAGATCGAACTGGCTGTGGCGGACGACGTCGTCGAGCAGGTCATCGAGGCCATCGAAAATACGGCGCGGACCGGCAAGATCGGCGACGGCAAGATATTCGTCTCCACCCTCGATGAAATCGTTCGCATCCGCACCGGTGAAACCGGGCCGGACGCTGTCTGAGCTATGCCATCCGGCCACGGACTAGATATGAGGAAAACCATAATGGAGTCAACTCGCAGCGGCGGACTATGCCGGTTCATCCCAGTCGGCCTGGTACTGATGACGAGCAACGCGTACGCGGACGAACTCAGTGCGGGCGATACAGCCTGGATGCTGACAGCCACCGCGCTGGTGCTGTTCATGACGATCCCGGGCTTGTCCCTTTTCTATGCCGGCATGGTACGCAGCAAAAACGTCTTGTCGGTGCTGATGCAGTGTTTCGCGATTACCGGGCTGATATCGATCCTGTGGGCACTCTACGGTTACAGCATCGCCTTTGGCGGCGAGGGCGCGTTTTGGGGCGGGCTCGACAAGCTCTTTTTGAGAGGAGTTAGCGTCGAGGCTCTGAGCGGCACGATCCCGGAGACTGTATTCATGACATTTCAGATGACGTTCGCAATCATCACGCCAGCGTTGATCGTCGGTGCTTTTGCTGAGCGCATGAAATTCTCCGCAATGCTGTGGTTTACCGGGCTCTGGTTCACACTCGTTTACGCCCCGATTTGCCACTGGGTCTGGGGCGACGGCGGCTGGCTGGGTGAACTCGGCGTTATTGATTTTGCTGGCGGGACCGTCGTGCACATCAATGCCGGGATCGCTGGCCTGGTGGCGAGTCTAATGATCGGCCGACGTGCCGGTTATCAGCGCGTCGCGATGCCACCCAATAATCTCGGCTATACCATCGTCGGAGCCGGCATGCTCTGGGTCGGCTGGTTCGGTTTCAATGCCGGTTCAGAACTTGCGGCCGACGGCGTTGCCGGCATGGCCATGGCCGTCACACAGGTCGCGACAGCCGCTGCGGCGCTCGGCTGGATGTTCAGCGAATGGCTACTCCACGGCAAACCCAGTGTCCTGGGCATCGCCAGCGGGGCCGTTGCTGGGCTGGTCGCGATCACCCCAGCCTCGGGCTCGGTCGGCCCCATGGGCGCGATCGTCATTGGCATCGCCGCAGGCGTTGCCAGCTATTTTGCGGCCACCAAACTGAAAAACCTGCTGGGCTACGACGATTCGCTGGATGTGTTTGGCGTTCACGCGGTTGGCGGAATTATTGGCGCACTGCTAACCGGCGTATTTTCTGCCGCAACTTTCGGAGGCGCCGGCATCGACGGCAGTATAGGCAATCAGGTCAGGTTGCAGGCCATCGGTATTGTCGTAACGATCGCCTACACCGGCGCCGTCAGCTGGATTATCCTCAGGACCGTTGGCGCTTTGATCGGCTTGCGGGTCAGCGAAGAGGACGAATCCGAGGGCCTGGATATCGCCCTGCACCAGGAAAGCGGTTACAACCTCTGAGCCGGGTCCGGTCTCCCCGTTGCGCGTCGATACCGCCGTAGCAAGGATTTTGGCGGGTTTGCGGGCCCGAATTCGGCCCGAGTCCGCGAAATTCGACGCCAACCCAGACGATCGAAGCATTTGGCGACATAATCGCGCTATTTAGGCGCTATTTAGCCGATTTTGGGGCCAAGTCTGCCCCCCGCCGCGAACCGCCCATTCGTGACTCCCGTCAACGACTGCCCACCGCCTGCCGGGGGATACTCGCGCCGATCAGGACGCCAAACGGATTGCCGGCGAGGCCCTGTTGAAGGACCTGTGGCCTAGGGACAGAAACCATGAAAACGATAATTATTTCCACCCTGCTGGGGCTGAGCCTTCTGGCCGGTTCCACCATGGCCCAGACCATCTACCGTTCGGTAGACGACGATACCGGCAAGGTCTCGTATTCGGATCGTCCCAAGTTCGCAGACGAGGAAATCGAACTCAGGGTGCAACCGACAAACAGAGCCGAGGTGACGAAGCAGGTCGCCGCCAACCAAGAGCGATATGCCGCTGCTGCCGATGACCGCAAATCTGCAGCGGAGGAGCAGGCGATGCTGACAGAAGAAGCCGGGAAGGTCGCCGCCGACCGCCGAGCCAACTGTGACATGGCGAAAGACCAGGCAGAGCAATATGCGACTGCTAGGCGCCTGTATCGTGATTTGCCCAACGGCGAGCGGGATTACCTGAATGACAAGGAACTGACGCAGGCGCGTGTTGACGCTCGCCGACAAGTCGACGAGTGGTGCAGCGGCTGATTCGTGGCCGCCAATGAGCACTAATACTGACAAGGCCAAACCCTCCGACAATTTCTATCTGCCGGATTTCGGCGCGTCTAGCGCGGTCCTCGCGATCGTGCTGATCGCCGAAATCGTTGCCATAATTCTGTCGCTGGCACGGGCAGTGCCCTGGCCAGAGTTTTTTCCCGACCTGGCCAAAACATCGCTGCTGATGTTATGGATGGCTCTTACCGCGGCTGCGGTGCTATCGGTAGCCCGACCGGCGCTATCCGAATGCAGCGTATACAAAGCCAGCGCTATAACGCTGCTTTTGGTCGTGCTAAACGTGGCGCTGGTTTCCGAATTCGTGTATTGGCTGGGTTTTCTTTATGGGAATACCGCGACGGGTGGCACAGGCAGTTGGTTTCCACCGCAGCACTGGGGCTTCCTGCTCCGGAACCTCGCCATTGGCAGCATAGTGACCGCACTGGCACTGCGTTACTTCTATATATCCCACGAATGGAAACGCAACGTCGAACGCGAGGCCGAATCGCGTTTCCACGCGCTGCAGGCTCGCATTCGCCCACACTTTCTGTTTAACAGCATGAATACCATCGCTGCGCTCATCGGAACCAATCCAGAGGCTGCTGAACAGGCGGTGGAGGATTTGGCCGATCTATTCCGGGCCTCGCTCGGCGAACCCGGACAGCCAATCAGCCTGAAGCAGGAACTCGAGGTAGCAAGAATCTATCAGCGCATGGAGCAACACCGCTTGGGCGATCGGCTGGCTGTTGAATGGTTCGTCGATGAAATCCCGATGCGCGCGATGATACCCGGATTGACGATTCAGCCGCTGCTGGAAAACGCAATCTATCACGGCATCGAGCCCGACCCGTCAGGGGGTGTGGTTAAGATCTCCGGACGGCGCCGGGGAGACATGATCAGCATCACCGTTAGCAATCCTCGGCCGCAGAGCGCGAATCAGGCCGGTCACGCAGGCAATCGAATCGCTTTGAACAATATCCGCCAGCGCCTCGAGCTGGCGTTTGGTAAACGCGCTAGCCTGGAAGTCGTCGAGGACCCGGAAAGTTACCAGGTCTGCCTGAGCTTTCCTTTCGCGGCATGACGGCGGGAGTGCGTCTGTGAATTCACTGAAATTACTAATTGCTGACGACGAGCAACCGGCACGTTCGCGACTGCGACAACTGTTGGAGGAGATCGACGGTTGGCAGGCGGTGGCTGAAGCGCAAAACGGTCACGAGGTCATCGATATCTGCAACCGCATTCAGCCGGACGTCGTATTGCTCGACATACGAATGCCAAATATGGATGGTATCGAGACGGCACGACACCTGGGGACACTGGATAAAACGCCGGCAGTTATTTTCACCACCGCCTATGACGAATACGCAGTCGACGCATTCGATGCCCAGGCGATCGGCTATCTTCTCAAGCCGGTGCGCAGGGAGCGCCTTGAACGAGCCCTAAAACTCGCAGCCCGCTTGACCCTGCCGCAGCTTTCAGCGCTGGCGCAACGCGACGGTATAGCGCAATCCAGAACCCATATATGCGCCCGCTGCGGTGAGCAGCTGCGATTGATCCCGGTCGACCGAATACGCTACTTCCAAGCCGATCAGAAATACGTGAAAGTCTGTCACCTCGATGGCGACGACCTTATCGATGAATCACTGAAGGATCTGGAAATCGAGTTTGCGGATCGCTTCCTCCGCATTCACCGCAATGCGCTGGTAGCAATCCAGTATCTCGATCGCCTCGAAAAGGATGAAGGGGCTACTCACTCGGTTCGAATCAAGGACTGCCCCGACCCGCTCCCGGTCAGTCGCAGACATGTGACCACGCTAAAGCGCCGGCTGCGCAAGGGAATCTGAGCCGGATCACGGCCGGTGTGCCGCGTTGCCCACCGGCTTTCCGTGCATGCAGGGGTCATTCACTGGCAAAATGGTTAGCCGCCCGTGATCGGGCAGACTCCGAGTTTTACCATGAGCCCAGACAAACCCGAGCCGACTGAGCCTACAGACGACATCACTGACCCGCCCGACGCCGATACGGACGTCGTGGAGCAAGCGGAAGCGGAGGCTGACGCGCCCGACAAGGATACGGAGGTCGCGGAGCAAGCGGAGGCTGACGCGCCACCAACCCCTGCGGAAGAAAGCGCGACCGAGGACAAGCCGGCGGTACCTGCGCGCGAACGCGGTGGAAAGCGCCGCTTACTGCTAATCGTGCTGGGGGTGGCTGTGATCACAGCATTCGCTGCCGGCTATGTCTGGTGGCAATTGCGCAATCTAACCGGAGTACCTGAAGAGGTCGCCCTTTCGCGCGTCGACTTGGCTCAGCTGTCAGCGCGACTGGAGCGCCTCGAAACCGAGGATAGACGCCGTGCGCGAGACCTAGACTCAGCGATAGCGGACCTTAAAACGCAAAATAGAAGCCTTGAAGAGCTGTCGGTGCGATCGGGCCGCATAGAACGATCGGTGGCCAATCTTCCAGGGGTGGCAGATGAAGCCCGCACTGCATGGTTGGTTGCCGAAGCCGAGTATTACCTGCGCGTCGCCAACGCGCAGATCAATCTCGCATCCAATGTCGACGTCGCATTGCGGGCGCTGATTCTAGCGGATGCGAAACTGCGCGACCTGGCGGATCCGCGCATGACCACGGTGAGAGAAAAAATCAGCGACGAGGTTGCAGCGCTCAGGGCAGTTCCCCAACCGGACCGTGCCGGGGTGGCGCTAACCCTGCAGAGTTTGGCGCGCAATTTCTCGGCCATGCCGCTTCGCAGCGCCAGGCCGGACCAGTTCAGGCGCGAGGCGCCGGAGCCCGCCACCAGCGAAGCTGGCATGGACCGAGCGATACAATCGGTGAAAGACGCTTTCTCCAGCATCGTTAGCGTGCGGCAGACCAACCTCGAGGCAGCCCCGGAACTGTCGGCAGATGACCAAGCGCTGTTGATCAGAACCATGGACCTGGAGGTGCAGGTAGCGAAGTTGGCGTTTTTGCGCGGCGAGCGTGAACTCTACCGCCAGTCTTTAACCCAGGTCAGAGAACGCGTGACGGCATCCTTCGATACTGATTCAGCGCGGGTCCGTGCCGCTCTGGATACGCTCACGAAACTCGAAGCGGTAGAGTTCGGGAGCAGCTTGCCCGACATAACCGGATCGCTAACCCTGCTTACCCAATTAACAGCGTCAGGCATAGCGCAATGAAGTTTGGCCTCGTTGTCGTATTGACGCTGGCGCTTGGCGCTGTGGCCGCTAGTTTCCTGCTACAGGACAACGGTTACGTCCTAATCAATTTTCACGGCTACGCGCTGGAAACTTCCGTGCCGATCCTGGCATTTCTGATGCTGCTTCTCTACCTTGCCGTTCGGCTGGTGACGCGCATCTGGCAGGCCCCGGGCCAGATCGGGGAAGTTGCCGCGCGCGCACGTGCCCGGCGAGCAGCTCGTCAAATTACGCGCGGCTACATAGAAGTGGCTGAGGGCAACTTCGCCAAGGGGGAGAAGCTTTTGACGCGTGGCGTGCGTGAAAGTGAGACACCATTACTTAACTACCTCGCTGCCGCTCGCGCTGCACAATTTCAGGGTGACCTGGAACGCCGGGACACCTGGCTCACAATGGCCTACGAACAGGAACCGGGAGCTGCGAGCGCGATTCTGCTAACGCAGGCCGAGCTACAAGTCTCGAATAGCGAACTGGAAGCCGCGCTGGCGACTTTGCAGCAGCTGCGCGAAATGAGCCCACGAAACGCGGAAGCCCTGAAGTTGCTGGCCGAACTGTACTGGATGCAGAAGGACTGGCAGGAACTCGCGGCCATGCTGCCAAAGGTTGCAAAGCGTGCGCATGTCCCCGCCGAGGTGCTGAACGAATGGACGCTCGATGCTTACGCCGGGCTGCTGGGCCGGGACGATACCGATCGAAAAAAAATCAGGGAGTACTGGAAGGCGGTGCCGCGAGATCTGCGCAAGCATCCGCGACTGATCCGGGCACAAATTGACGCCTGTATTGCCAGCGGCGACATGGCCGCTGCGGAAGCAGCGATCAGCAAGGCTCTGGCGCACGAATGGGACGAGTCCCTGATTCTGCGATACGGAGAACTGGAAGTGGACGACATTGCGGCTCATTTGCGGCGCTCTGAGGCATGGCTTAAACACCGACCAGACGATCCCGCGCTGCTGCTAACGGCGGGACGACTGTGCATTCGCAACCAGCTGTGGGGCAAGGCGCGCAGCTACCTGGAATCCAGTTTGAGCATACGCCCAAGTCCAGCTGCTTATCACGAACTAGGCCAGTTGATGTTGGATGTCGGCGAGCAGGATGCGGCGTCTGACGCGTTTCAAAAAGGCTTGTCGCTGAGTTATGCGGGGTCGGCGATTCCGAAGCTGGAAAGCAAGCTCACCACTGATCCCTAGGTCAAAGTCTGTTTGCAGCATACAGCGGGCGGCACGGCCAGCGGCGTTGGATATATCAGCTGAGCTTAATTCGACTCCGCTGCCCGATCAGGCGGCGGGCCTGCTGCGACGGCTTTCCAGATACTCGATTAACGGGTCCCACTGTTCCCAGTCCGGCCACGCCAGGTATTCGGGCAACTCGTAAATACCCAGCCCGCGGGTATAGGCCCGGATATAGTTCTGGGCTTCGCGCAACGCGGTTACATACGGTACCCGGAGCTTGCCCAGGTATTCGTTGAGCTCATCGAATATCAGCGTGTTCTCATGCACCCGGTTGGCAACCACCGCAACTTTCGCTCCGCGTCCCGCCACCCGGCCCCTGGCTTTCAGTTCACCGATGAATTTTCCGGCTGCCTGCATGTCAATACTCGATGGCAGTACCGGAACAATGATGGTGTCGGCGTGATTTACCAGATCCGTCAGTTCCGGACCGTGCGAACGGGCCGGGGCATCCAGGATCACGAAATCCATGTTTCGCGGCATATACCGCAGACCATAGAGATAACCTTCAACGGCGGTGATGGGTGCCAGATGCTCCGGGCGACGTTTCAGCCAGTCGATACTTGAACCCTGCGGGTCGTAATCGACCAACGCAACCTTGTAGCCTTCCGAGGCATAGTAGCTGGCGAGATTGGTCGACAGCGTGCTCTTGCCGCAACCCCCCTTGGCGTTAAGCACCATGATGTGACGCATAGTTATCCCCCAATTCGATCCGCTACACTAAAGTATCGTCGCCTTTGCCAAAATTCAATTCGAATTGAGCAAATCAAGTGGCGATTGGTGAGCCGCTGTCGCTCTGGTACCCAGCAGACGGGCGCGGCCTTTATAATCGCCCCGGCGGGCCTTAGTAGGAAACGGCACATGCGGGTTCCTTTTACAAAAATGCACGGCTTAGGCAACGACTTCATCGTCGTACGCGCCGACGGGCTGGAAACCCCCACCGGCGCCCTGATCCGGCGCCTGGCGGACCGGCGTAGCGGGATCGGCTTTGACCAGCTGCTCTGGCTCGATGCGCCGCGCTCCGAGGGTGCAGACGTCCACTATCGCGTATTCAATGCCGATGGAGGCGAAGCCGAGCAATGCGGCAACGGCGCCCGCTGTATTGCCAAGTTGCTGTCGAACTCGGGCGAGTTTGGCGACCGGCCTTTGGTGCTCGAGCACGCCGCAGGTACGCTCGAGGCACGGATTCAGGCGGATGGCTCGGTGGCTTTGGCGATGGGTGTTCCGGATTTTCGTCCAGAGCACGTACCGTTTGTCACTGACACGGAACAAGCAAGTTATTCGGTCGAAGTGGGTAATGAGTTCGTTGAACTTCGAGTGGTTTCGATCGGAAATCCCCATGCGGTGATCGAAGTTGACGACCTATCCGTGGCTCCCGTCGCAGAGCTGGGAGCCGCGCTGGAAAGCCACGCGCAGTTTCCAAACCGTGCTAACATCGGTTTTATGCAGGTGGTGGACTCGGGGCGCATTCGCCTGCGGGTTTTCGAGCGCGGTGCGGGCGAAACCAGGGCGTGTGGAACCGGCGCCTGCGCGGCAACAGTGATCGGCCACCGTATGGGCAAGCTCACGGACGATGTCACCGTGGAAATGTCGGGCGGCAACCTCACGGTACGCTGGCAAGGAAACGACACACCAGTCTGGCTTATCGGAGAAGCAGTAACTGTGTTCGAAGGAGCCGTGGATATATGAGCACTGTCAAAGAATCGCAAGGTATCGCCGAGGATCTTACCGAAGAATCAATATCTGCCTACCTGCAGTCCCACCCGGATTTTTTTGACCGACACCATACCTTGCTGACTAACCTCCGGGTGCCGCATCGTACCAGTGGCGCAGCTGTATCCCTTGTCGAACGGCAGGTTTCCGTACTCCGACAGAAAAACAACGCGTTGGAGCGCAAGTTGCGAGACCTGGTCGAAGTGGCCCGCAGCAACGAGGCGCTGGCAACCAAGATTCACGCTGTCGCCACCCAGCTTCAGGCAACACGGAGCAGGGAAGACGCCGTCAGCGTCGTTGAAGAAGCTTTGCATACGGCGTTCAGTGCCGACGTTGCAGTGCTGATTCTTTTCGATGAACCGCGCAGCGATGAAAATGAGCTCGGCCGCTTCCTGCGCGTCATCGAGCGCACTGATGCTGCCATTGCGCCATTTAAGACGTTCCTTGAGGCGGACGCTCCACGCTGCGGCCGAATACGCGACACTCAGCGGGACTTCCTGTTTGGTGCTGACGCATTGGAAATTGGTTCCGCAGCCCTCGTACCGCTCGGACCCAATTGCAGGGTCGGGTTTCTCGCTATTGGCAACCGGGACGCCGACTATTTTCATCCCGGTAAAAGCATGGATTTTTTGTCGCGGCTTGGCGACTTGGTGGGCTGCGCGCTGCGCGTCGACTGAGCACGATGCCCGTCAAGCGGCATCCAGTCGCCGAGGTTTTGCAGGTGTTGCATGGATGTAAGCCAACTGGAACTCGTCGACAGCTTCCTCGATCACCTTAAATTCGAGCGACGGCTATCCCCACATACAGTTAAGAGCTATCGACGCGATCTCGATTGTCTTGCTGATTCTTGTATGCAGCAGAGTGTTGCGTCATGGGATCAGTTGCGCGTACATCACCTGCGGCACTTCGCCGCCTCGAGCCATGCTTCCGGTCTGAGCCCTCGCAGTATCCAACGAAGGCTATCGGGAACGCGCAGTTTTCTGAGATACCTGGTCCGCGAAGGCCGGTTACAGCATAACCCTGGCACAGCGGTCTCGGCTCCGCGCACGCCAAGACGGCTTCCCGCCACGTTGGACGCAGAGCAGATGGCGCGGCTGCTGGACATCAAGGGAGACAAGCCGGCCGACTGGCGCGACCGGGCCATGCTGGAACTGCTGTATTCCTCGGGTCTACGGCTGGCCGAGTTGGTGAGCCTGGATCCGGACGATCTGGACCTGGCGGACGCTACCGTCAGAGTGACCGGTAAAGGCAACAAAACGCGGATCCTGCCGGTTGGCCGCTGGGCCCGGCAAGCTTTATCCGGTTGGTTGCGGGTCAGGGCGGGGCTTGCGGTAGTCGAAGAAACAGCCCTTTTTGTTGGCCCCCGCGGACGCAGAATCAGCCCGCGGACGGTGCAGGCACTGGTCAAGCGCCGTGCGCGCGAATCGGGGCTGCCGCAGCGGATTTACCCGCATTTGTTCCGCCACAGTTTTGCCACCCACCTGCTGGAATCCAGCGGGGACCTCAGGGCGGTACAGGAACTGCTCGGACATGCCGACATCAGTAGCACACAGATCTATACTCACCTTGATTTTCAGCACCTTGCCCAGATATACGATAAATCACATCCAAGGGCGCGGCGGCAAAACAAATAGAATGGCCGAATAGGGCGGCTGCGTTTCCCGCGCGCGAGCCGAGAATAAATAGCCCGGGTATTCCGTCGAGTCACGGGCCGGAGAGGATCCACAAATGGAACAGTTTCACGGCACTACAGTCGTGTCGGTAAGGAGAAACGGCGTCGTCGCCATCGGCGGTGACGGCCAGGTAACCATGGGCAACACCGTGGTCAAAAGCAACGCACGCAAAGTCAGGCGGTTGGCCAATGACCGGGTCGTGGCCGGATTTGCCGGCGGCACGGCGGATGCATTTGCATTGTTCGAATGGTTCGAGGGCAAACTCGAGCAGTACGGAAATCTGACCCGGGCGGCAATTGAAATGGCCAAGGACTGGCGCATCGATCGTCGCCTTCGCCGCCTGGAGGCGCTGCTATGCGTCGCGGATGCAGAAAAGTCTCTGATCATTTCCGGCAATGGCGATGTCATCGAGCCTGAAAACGACTTGATGGCGGTCGGATCGGGCGGACCCTTTGCCCAAGCCGCGGCACAGGCACTGCTGGAAAATACAGATCTCAGCGCCGAAGAGATTGTTCACAGAGCCCTCAATATAGCTGCCAAGATCTGCGTGTACACGAATCAAAGCGTCGTTATCGAAACCCTAAAAGCAGATGGAAGCAAAGCCGGGTGAATCGCTGCGGAGATCAAACACCATGTCGCAAATGACCCCGCGTGAAATTGTCCAGGAGCTCGACAAACACATCGTCGGCCAGGGGCACGCCAAGCGGGCGGTGGCGATTGCCCTTCGCAACCGCTGGCGGCGCATGCAGGTCGATGCGGAGCTGCGCAACGAGATCACCCCAAAAAATATCCTGATGATGGGTCCCACCGGGGTCGGCAAAACGGAGATTGCCAGGCGCCTCGCCAACCTCGCCAAGGCACCCTTTATAAAGGTCGAGGCTACCAAATTCACGGAAGTAGGCTACGTCGGTAGGGAAGTCGACAGCATCATTCGTGACCTTACCGACGTGGCAGTAAAAATCACGCGGGAAACCGCCGTTGAAAAGGTCCGGTACCGGGCTGAAGACGCCGCCGAGGAAAGGATCCTAGATGCGCTACTGCCAACGGCGGCTGGGTCTGCACGGGATGACGACAGCGGGTCCGATACCCGGCAGAAATTCCGCAAGATGCTGCGGGAGGGGAAACTTGCCGATAAGGAAATCGAAATTGACGTGCAGGTTTCGGCGGTAGGCGTAGAAATCATGGCGCCGCCTGGAATGGAGGAAATGACCAGTCAGTTGCAGGGGATGTTCCAGAACCTCTCGGGTACCCGTTCTCGTAGCCGCAGGCTGAAGATTGGTGAAGCGTTTAAGCTGCTGACTGAAGAAGAAGCGAGTCAGATGATCAACGAGGAAGACATCAAGATCGCTGCTTTGAACGACGTCGAACAAAACGGCATCGTGTTCATTGACGAACTGGATAAGGTAGCGAGGCGAGCCGAGACCATGGGTGCTGATGTCTCGCGCGAAGGAGTCCAGCGTGACCTGCTTCCCCTCGTCGAAGGATGTACCGTAACGACAAAATTCGGCATGGTGAGAACCGATCATATTCTGTTCATTGCATCCGGAGCATTTCACGCGTCCAAACCATCCGATCTGATTCCTGAGCTACAGGGCCGCTTCCCGATCCGCGTTGAGCTCAACGCACTTACGTCTGACGACTTCGTGCGTATTCTGACCGAGCCCGATGCTTCGCTGACGAAACAGTACATAGCCCTATTGGCCACCGAGGGTGTGGAACTAAGTTTCGAGGCGTCAGGCGTCGGCCGGATTGCCGATATCGCCTGCCAGGTCAATGATCAGACCGAGAATATTGGAGCTCGTCGCTTACACACGGTGTTGGAAAGGCTGCTCGAGGTCATTTCGTTCGAGGCGGCCGACCGGAGCGGCCAACAGGTTACCGTGGATGACACATACGTAGACGACCACCTGGGAGAGTTGGCGCAGGATGAGGACCTCAGTCGATATATCCTGTGACCGGACGCGATAGTCGATTTCGTCGAAAGCTGACAAGAATGCACAACAAGCAGGACTCCGACAGTACGCATTTTGGCTATGAGCGGGTCGCGACTGGCGAGAAAACGCAGCGTGTGCGCGCCGTATTCGATTCGGTCGCTCCGAATTACGACCTGATGAATGACCTGATGTCGCTCGGCGCGCATCGCTTGTGGAAGCGATTTGCGCTGGCGAAAACGGGCCTGCGTCCGGGTCAGTGCGCCCTGGACGTCGCTGGCGGTACAGGCGATCTCGCCGCCGGCTTACTGCGGCAGGTTGGCCCGGAAGGCCAAGTGTTTTTGACAGATATTAATGCCGAAATGCTCGCGCTGGGGCGCGATCGCCTGATGGACCAAGGGCTCAGCGCCGCACTCAGCGTGGTTCAGGCCAACGCAGAGA
Organism: Gammaproteobacteria bacterium; assembly: GCA_027293165.1. Classification (GTDB taxonomy): domain Bacteria; phylum Pseudomonadota; class Gammaproteobacteria; order Steroidobacterales; genus JAPUGB01. The sequence goes on along the minus strand of JAPUGB010000247.1, from coordinate 17,375 downwards.
GCCTGCCATTCCGCGCCGAAAGTTTTCACTGCGTAACGATCGCGTTTGGTCTGCGCAACGTGACCAACAAAGTGCAGGCACTGACGTCGATGGCGCGGCTGCTCAAACCCGGCGGCCGCGCGCTGATACTGGAATTTTCGCAGCCGACGTTGAAAATTCTGCGACCACTTTACGATATCTATTCATTCAACGTTTTGCCTGCGCTGGGCAAGCTCGTTGCCGGGGACAGTGCGAGTTACCGCTATCTGGCCGAGTCAATTCGTATGCACCCGGGCCAGGATGCCATGGTGAGCATGCTGGATAACGCAGGCTTGGAGGACGGTCATTATTACAACCTCAGCGGCGGTATCGTTGCCCTGCATGTTGCCTACAAGTACTGAAGCTGTGGCCGTGGAATTGATATTACACCTGGGAGGTTGTCACTGCGGAACGGTGCGTTTCGAGATTGAGGCTCCAGCGAAGATAGAAGTTCACGATTGCAATTGCTCAATCTGTTGCCTGACCGGTTATCTGCATCTGATCGTGCCCGAATCGAGCTTTCGCCTGGTTTCGGGAAGGGACGCGCTGATATCATATCGATTCAATACGGGTGTGGCCGATCATCTGTTTTGCAAAATTTGCGGAGTTAAATCGTTTTATCGGCCTCGATCGCACCCGAGCAGTTTCAGTGTCAATGCCCGCTGTCTTGACGCGGGAACTGTGGAACAGCAAACCGTATTGCCATTCGACGGTGCAAATTGGGAAGCGCACATCGCAGAATTGCATCCGCAGGCGCAAGATTAGCTGCGGTTTCGGCGAGTAGACACTGAATAGCCACAAAGGGAAAACCCCGGTGTTCACTGATTCAATGTTGCAACCAATCGAACGCCTGCTGAATCGCGGCATACGTCGTTCAACCACCGCTGCGCAGCTTTGCGAACAGCTTGACGGTCGTGCACTGGCGGTCCGGATAGACGATACCGGCATCGGGATGCGCATATGCGCAAATGGCGGCAAACTCCGGGTCACGGAACGGGCCACCGAAGATGCGGATGCCATCATGACCGGCGGGCCTTTCAGTTTGCAGCGCCTGCTCGGTTCCGACCCAGAAGCCGCCATTCGTGACGGCAGCGTGAAAATCTCAGGCGATGCGGAGATCGCCACTGGATTTCGCGAATTGATCAAATTCGCCCAGCCCGATCTCGAGGAGGAATTGTCGCGGCTGGTTGGCGACTCAATCGCCCATCAGTTCGGCAGGATGGGCAGAAATCTCGGAAGCTGGGCCGAGCGTGCTCGTCACTCGTTGGCTCGCAGTACCGCGGAATATTTCCAGGAGGAAAGCCGCGACCTGCCCGCACCGGCGGAAGTCCAGGAATTTTGTCAGCAGGTGGACGAACTCGCCAATGCCGTCGCCCGGGCCGAAGCGCGGCTCAAGCAACTGCACGAAAATCAAACGCGCTGATTGCATTTATGTTTCGGATTCGGCTAGTACTGCGGTTGCTGACGATACAGCGGGTGCTTGTTCGGCATGGCCTGGACGAGATTGTCGCCCAGACCCACCTGTTACGGCCGTTGCGATTCCTGTTCCTGTTATCGCCGTGGACCTGGGTCCGACGCAGCACTGCTCTCCCGCGCGGCGTTCGCATCCGGGAGGCGCTGCAGGAACTCGGCCCCATCTACGTGAAATTCGGCCAGTCGATTTCGACCCGCCCGGATCTTCTGCCCGCAGACATCGGCACCGAGCTTGCGAAGCTACAGGACCAGGTGCCCCCATTTCCCGCCGATGCTGCGCTGGATCAGGTTGCGCAAGCATTCGGTAGGCCGGCCGATGAAGTGTTTGCCGAGTTTGACGCTGAAGCGATGGCGGCCGCTTCCATCGCTCAGGTACATGCAGCGCGTTTAGTTAGCGGTGAAGAGGTGGTTGTTAAACTCCTGCGGCCAAACGTCCGGCAGCAGATCAAACGTGACCTGGAGGTTCTACACACGGTTGCACGGCTGGCCCAGCGCTTTTGGCCTGACGGTCGACGGCTGCGACCGGTAGAGGTCGTCGCCGAATACGAGAAGACCGTCCTCAACGAGCTCGACCTGATGCGTGAGGCTGCCAATGCGGCCCAACTGCGCGGCAATTTTCTGGGCTCCGAAATGCTCTATGTTCCAGAAGTGTACTTCGACTACTGCAGTCCCAGTGTCATGGTCATGGAACGGATCAGGGGCATTCCGATCAGTGACATAGAAAGTCTGCGTCGGGCCGGAACCAATATACCTAAACTTGCTGCAAATGGCGTGGAGATTTTTTTCACCCAGGTATTCCGGCACAACTTCTTTCACGCTGACATGCACCCGGGCAATATATTTGTCGACGTGACCGACCCGGACAATCCTCGTTATTGTGCGGTCGATTTTGGCATTGTTGGGACACTGGACGATCGGGATCGCCGTTACCTGGCCGAGAATTTCATCGCCTTTTTCGACCGGGACTATCACCGCGTCGCACGGCTGCACGTCGATTCCGGATGGGTACCTGCAGGAACACGCGTCGACGAGCTCGAGTCGGCGATACGAACAGTTTGCGAGCCGATGTTCAACAAACCATTGAAGGACATTTCGTTTGGCCAGGTGCTGGTGCGCCTGTTTCAGATCGCGCGGCAGTTCAACATGGAAATCCAGCCGCAACTCGTGTTGCTGGAAAAAACCTTGGTCAACATAGAGGGTCTGGGCCGTCAGCTCTATCCCGAACTCGACTTGTGGCAGACCGGTCAGCCGGTGTTGCGCGAGTGGATGGCGGAGCGCACCGGTCCCCGTGCGCTGGCGCAACAGCTCAGGCGGGACTTACCGGAGATCCAGTACGCACTGGAGCGCCTGCCGCAGGCATTAGGCCGGTTCGTGGATCGCATGCTGGAAGAAGAACAAACTGAGCCCCGGCGGCCCGATCGACGGACTATGCGTGGCTGGGCCAGACACCGTTATTTGCTCGCCACCGGTTCGGTAATGCTGATTGCCGCATCGATTTTGATCGGTCTTAACGCCGAACCCATTGAGCTTGGTTGGGGAGTAGGCGCCAGCGCGCTTGTACTGCTGTTTATGGCCCGCCCGCGTCCCTGAGGCGAGACAAATTCCGACTCTACTTGCCGACCAACTGCTGAAGAAAAATTGACGGGTCCTTACCCGCTTCCAATTGCTCCACCAGAGCTGAACCGACGATGACACCATCGGCATGGGCGCCAAGCTCTGCGACCTGCTCCGCACTGCGCACACCAAACCCCGCACACACAGGGATCGATGCGCAGGATTTTACGCGGTCAAGATAATCGGTGACGTCGACCGGCAGATCCTGCGAGCCGCCAGTAATGCCGGCCACGGTAACCGCGTAGATGAATCCCTGACTGGCCGCACACAATTTTTCGAGGCGAGCTTCCGGCGTTGCCGGTGTAACCAGCTGAATCATTCCCAGGTTCTCGGTCGCCAGTGCGCTGCGAAACTCCCCGCTTTCCTCGTACGGCAGATCCGGCACAATGAAACCGCAAACGCCTGCTTGTGCGGCGTGCTTTGCCAGTGCATCGAAGCCGAACGCAAGCAGCGGGTTCAGGTAACTCATCAGAACCAACGGTGTATTGATACCCGAAGCACCCGCCAATTCATCCAGGATCCATTGCAGGCTGACCCCATTGGCAAGCGCCGCGTGACTAGAGCGCTGAATCGTGACCCCGTCGGCCATCGGATCCGTAAACGGTACACCGATTTCAACGACGTCCCCGTAACGGGCAACCTCGCGCAACGTATCGATGAACCCGTCGCGCTCCGGGTATCCGGCAGTCATGAACGGTACCATCGCGACGCGGCCGGCAGCTGTTGCGACGTTAAGAGCGGAGGCGATTTTCCCGTGCGGCAACATATCGGTGGCGTTCACGGAACCGTGAGGGATCGGGGTTGTTCGACTGTATCGTTGGTGTCGGAGCTCTGCTGACTAAGCGTCGGCTGGTCCTTGTCACCGCGGCCGGACAGTCCGATAACGATCCGCTTGCCCGGATTCTCACGGGCCCAGTTGCGCGCCCCGACCAATGCGTGCGCAGACTCCAGCGCCGGCAAAATGCCTTCCGCCGAGCAGCATTCGTGAACCGCCTCCAGCGCCTCCGTGTCGGTCGCGCTCACGTAACGCACCCTTCCGGTTGCCTGAAGCAGCGCGTGCTCCGGTCCGACCCCTGGATAGTCCAGCCCGGCCGATACCGAATGCGTCTCCTGAATCTGGCCGTCGTCATCGTAGAGCAGGATCGAGTAACTGCCATGCAGCACCCCGGGTCTGCCCGTGGCGAGTGTTGCTGCGTTGTGGCCAAGGCCGGTACCACGACCGCCGGCCTCAATGCCGATCAATTCGATTGACTCGTCCGCGAGCAGAGGGTGAAACAATCCGATCGCGTTTGACCCGCCGCCGACACAGGCAAAGGCGGCGTCGGGAAGCGCATCGGTCATCGCCAATATTTGCGCCCGCGCCTCTGTGCCGATGACCGATTGCAATCGTTGGACAAGGTATGGATACGGGTGCGGACCGACTGCCGAGCCAAGCAGATAATAGCTATTGTCATGGTTGGAGACCCAGTCCCGGAATGCCTCATCGATCGCCGCACGTAAGGTGCGGTCACCGCTTTGGACCGGAACCAGCGTAGCGCCAAGCTGATACATCCGATCGACGTTAGGCGCCTGACGCTCAATATCCACGGCGCCCATATACACCGTGCAGGGTATGTCGACCCGAGCGCAGGCTGCGGCGGCAGCTACCCCATGTTGACCCGCGCCGGTTTCAGCGATCACACGTTGCGCGCCCAAGCGGCGCGCCAACAGAGCCTGCCCGAGTGCATTGTTGATCTTGTGCGCCCCGGTATGGGCCAGATCCTCACGCTTCAGGTAAACTTCGACCCCCCAGCGCCGGCTCAAGCGGCCTGCAAAGGTTAGCGGCGTCGGACGACCAACCCATTGTTTGAGTTCCCGATCGAGCTCCCCCAGGAACGTTTCATCGCTAAGCGATTCATGAACACCCCGCTCCATTCTTTCCAGGGTCGGCACTAGCGTCTCGGGTACGTACCGACCGCCGAAAGGCCCGTAGCGACCGCGCGCATCCGGTAGATCGCCAGCGATCAATTGCATTAGCAATTTTTTCCGCTCTGCTTTAGTCAGATCAACCCGCATGTTTCGATTCCAGTCTACGTACGGCCTGCACGAAAGCAGTTATCTTGTCCGGATCTTTTATGCCGGGTCGTTGTTCAACCCCGCTGCTGACATCCACACCCCAGGGTCTGACTTTGTTTATCGCCTCGCCCACGGTTTCCGAATCCAATCCGCCGGCGAGAACCAGTTCACAGCGACGAGCGATGTGGGCAGCGCGGTTCCAGTCCGGTTTTTGTCCGCGACCGCTTTGCGCGCCCTCAAATAAAACTCGCTGCGGCCAGTTCACTACTGCTACACCGGAACCGGCATGGTCCCGATAAACTGGCAGCGGCCGAATACCGTCGACCATGTCGAGCCCAGCAAAATCCTCAGCATCCGTTTGCAGCCAGTCCGGCTGAAACACCTGCTGAACCAGCGCCCATTCGTCCCGCTCGGGATGCTGCATGACTGCTACCTTTTTGATCCGGGCGGGCACCGCCATTGCCAGCTCGGCTGCCCGATCAGCGCTGACCCGTCGCTGTGATTCGGCAAACACGAAGCCAACGGCATCCGCACCTGCTGCCACTGCCGCTGCAACCGCATCAGTATCCGTCAAGCCACAAATTTTCACGAAGGTTTTCACTGACCAGCCATACACAACGCCCGAACTGCAGCAGCGGGATCCCGACTGCGCATAAGCGAGGTTCCAACCAATGCCAGCCGATACCCGAGTGCAGCCAGTTCGCGTACCTGAGCCGCTTCGGCGATTCCGCTCTCAGCCACCCAGGGCATCGTTGTCGGCAATTGCGGTGCAATTTCGGCAAAGTTTTCGAAGTTGACCTTTAGCGAACGCAAGTCCCTGCAATTTACGCCCAGCAGCACCCGGCAATGATCGCCATCAAAAACCGATCCAAGCGATTCGAGTACCGGCATGCAATGGTCGAGATGCACGCGATCGAACACTTCCACCAGCACGAACATGCCCAGACCCAGTGCACAATCGAGCATATCCTGCATCGTCGTGCGGTCGAGGATTGCCGCGACCAGCAATACTCCCGCGGCCCCGGAAACCCGGGCTTCGAGAACCTGGTAGGGCGATACCAGGAAATCCTTGCGCATAACCGGAGCCGGCGTGACCGCTGTTGCAACCGATCGCAGATCCTCGACGCTGCCATGGAATTCAGAGGGTTCCGTCAACACCGACAGTGCGGTTGCGCCGCCACTGACATAGGCTTGCGCTTGATCGGTTGGCGACAGCCCTTGCCCGGCCAATTGCCCTTCTGTCGGCGAACGGCGTTTGACTTCCGCAATCAGGTCAAACCCGGCGTCGCTGAGGATCAGCGGCGGCGGGGCCGTGGATCGCTCGGCCAACTGCTGCAGCTCGGCCATGCCATATTCTGCCTCGGCGATGGCGGCTCGTGCCCGACTGGCCTCAGTCATGCGGGCCAAAAAATTCGGCTGCAGTGGGTTATGTCGATTGGCCATCGTCATTGGCCCCGATCCAAGCCGCGCAATCGGCTCAGCAGCTGGGCAGCGGCCGTTGACTCCAGCGCATCCGCGGCACGTTTCAGCCCAGCATTCAGATCCGCGCTTACCCCGGTCAGTTCCAGCACCAGCCCGGCGCCCAGCAGCAAAGCATCACGATGGGCTCCGGTGTCGTCACCGTTTAGGACGGCCTCAAGCGCACTGGCGTTCTCAATCGCATCACCGCCGGCGAGGTCGGTCGCCGAGCATCGCGGGATCCCGTAATCTGCCGGGTCACGGCGCTCCTGCCGCACCGCGCCGGGCGTAACGATAAACAGTTCAAACGCACCGACAGGCGTCGCTTCATCCCAACCCGGCTCGCCGTGCACGACAAATGCACGTTCGATTTGCATACCGGACAGAGTGTCCGCCATCAGTTTCGCGATCTCGATGCTGTAAGCGCCAATCAGGTGAAACGGTGGTTCCGCCGGATTGCTCAGCGGGCCGAGAATATTAAATAGCGTTCGCACGCCCAGCGCTGCCCGTACGGGTGCAATGGCTTTCATCGCGGGATGAAAGACCGGCGCAAACAGAAACGTGAAATTGAATCGCTGGAGATCCCGGACGGCCGCTTCCGGATCGGCCGGAAGTTGATATCCCAGCGCTTGCAGCACGTCGGAACTGCCGGACTTGCTGGACACGGAACGGTTACCGTGCTTGACCATTGGGACCCCGCTGGCGGCGGCCAACAGCGCCGAACCGGTAGAAAGGTTGAAACTTCCGGACCTGTCGCCGCCCGTGCCCACCGAATCGGCAGCTCGGATGCCATCCGGTAATTTTGGCTTGCGGGCGAGTTCACGCATTGCCGTCGCGAAGCCCCGAATTTCGTCGGCAGTTTCACCTTTGGCACGCAGCGCTGCCAGCAGTGCGCCAGCCCGGGCCGGCATCATGCTCTCATCGGCCAGCATTTTCATCAGTGAAGCAGCTTGATCGGGAGCGAGATTCTGACCCTCCAACAGTGCCTCGAGGATGTCCTTTGAATCCATGGCCATCTGATTTAACCGGCGCGGAGCTGCAAAAAGTTTTCGAGCAAGGTCTCACCGTCCGGAGTCAGCACGCTTTCAGGGTGAAACTGCACGCCCTCCATCGGTTTGTCGCGGTGTCGCACCGCCATGATCTCGCCACCTGGTGTCCGGGCCGTGACTGTCAACGTGTCCGGGACGGTGTTCCGTTCGGCAGCCAGTGAATGATAACGGCCAGCCTCGAATGGGTTGGGCAGGCCATAAAAAATCGTTGCGCCGTCATGATCAATCATCGATGTCTTACCGTGCATCAGGCGCCGCGCTGAAACGATACGACCTCCGAAGTGGTCGACCAGGCACTGGTGCCCCAGGCAAACTCCGAGAACGGGAACCCGGCCTTCAAACGCCTCGATCATTGCCAGTGATACACCAGCGTCTTCCGGCCGCCCGGGGCCTGGTGATATCACCAGATGGCTTGGCTCCATATCCAACGCCACGGCGACCTCAATTTGATCGTTTCGATACACGTCTACTTCGGCACCCAGCACGAGAAAAGCCTGCACCAAGTTGTAGGTGAACGAATCGTAGTTATCAATTAGCAGGACGCTGGGCATCACAGTCCTTCCTCCGCCATCGCCAGTGCGCGGCTAAGAATAGCGCTCTTCGCCAGTACCTCTCGGTACTCATAATCCGGAATACTGTCCGCTACAATTCCCGCACCCGCCTGGTAGCTAAAGCGATCACCCTGAAAAACCAGCGTGCGAATCGCGATGGCCTGATCCATATCGCCATTGTTGCCGAAATAACCGACCGTACCGGCATAAACGCCACGCCGTATCGGCTCCATTTCGTCGATCAGCTCCATTGCCCGCACCTTTGGCGCACCAACCAGCGTTCCCGCTGGAAATACCGCGGCGAACAAATCGAACGCATCCTTATCGTCCCGCAGGATTCCCTGCACCCCGCTGACAATATGCATCACATGACTGTATCGTTCGATCGCCCGGTATGGTTCGACCCTTACGCTGCCCGCAGCAGCGACCCGCCCAAGGTCGTTGCGTGCCAGATCGACCAGCATGACATGCTCGGCATTCTCTTTCTCATCGAGCAACAGCGAATCTTCGTTCGCGCGGTCCTCATCGGCATCCGCACCACGGGGCCGTGTGCCTGCAATCGGTCTCAGGGATACATCGCGACCGCGAAGGCGGACCAGCGCTTCGGGAGATGATCCAACGACCTGCATATCACCGAGATCACAGAAAAACATGTAGGGAGAGGGGTTTAACAACCGCAGCGCACGATACGTTTCGAATGGCTCCAGTTCATGCGATCCGGCGAATCGAACGGATAGAACAAGCTGATAAATGTCTCCCCTGGCAATGTAGTGTTTGCTTCGCTCCACGGCAGCCATAAACTCGTCGGCCGATAGACTTGATTTCACAGGCCCGAGCCTGGCTTTTTTCGACATCCTTGGCATGGGTCCGGCAAGCAGTCGCCTGACTTCGCCTCGCAACTCCTGACGCTCGGTATCCGGACCCGCATGCAGCAATGCGATTCGCCGTGTGAGATGATCGAAAACGAGCAGAGAATCCGGCGCCAGATAGGCCGCTTCCGGGGCTCGCGGCTCGTCGATCAACTGTGGCGAATTCGGCAGGCGCTCGAAATACCTCACGGTGTCGTACCCGGCGCTGCCAACCAAACCACCACTGAACGGCAATTCGGGGATATGTGGTAGTAGCTGTGGAGTTCGCGACACTGCATCGCGAAGTGCGCCCAGTAAATCTGACTGATTGCCAGGTCGCGGGAAAGATTGCCCATCGTAACGCAGGCCAGCATCGTCAAGGCGTAGTTCGAGCGCCTCACCGAATCCTAGAAAAGAGTAGCGCGCAAGTTGGACGCCACCCTCCACGCTCTCCAGCAGAAACCGCGGTTTCAATGGGCGGAGCTTCATGTAGGTCGACACGGGTGTATCAAGGTCTGCGGCTATGTCAAATGGTGCTTCCATCAACTTCCTGAATTTTTTGCGGAGCAATAAAAAACCCATCCCCGTTAACACGGAGATGGGTTGCTGGCTCTATCGGCGCTACAGACTAGCCAGCGACCCTCTCCGCAGAGAAGGGCCACCACCATTGCAGTTTGTTGCGCGTTGTTAGCATCGGCTCAGTATCACCGCCGCCCAGGGGCATCGTCAAGGGCCGGTGCCGCATCTACAGGCCGTACAGTATCGGCAGGACGATCGAAAACCCCAGCCACATGATCACCGTCAGGGGTATGCCGACTCGCAGAAAGTCGGTGAAATGGTACCCGCCGGCACTCATGATCAGGAGATTCGTCTGATAACCGATGGGTGTGGCAAAACTCATGTTGGCACCAAATATCACCGCCAGGATGAATGGCTCGGTTGGCGCACCAAGCTGTTGCGCGACGCTTATTGCGATCGGTGTTCCGATCACCGCCGCTGCATTATTCGAAACAACGTTGGTAAGCACCGTCATTAGCAACATCAGACCGCTTAGTACCAATGGCGTGGGTAGTCCGCCGGTTACGGCGACAAAAATCTGCGCGATGTATTCCGCGCCGCCAGTTACCATTAACGCGAATCCCAGCGAAAGGCTGGCGACAATAATCATAATGACCGGAATATTCAGAGCATCGCCGACATCTCGCCACCTGAGAGACCCGGTAACTAGCATCAAACCTACGCCGGCCACTGCACTAATCGATATCGGCAGCAAACCCGTGGCGGCGAAAAATACAACGCCTATCATGATGCCCAATGCCCAGTTGGCGCGGTCCGTGTGCGGCAGGTCCATTGCGCCATCCAGCACCATCATCGACCCGCTGGCGCGAAGATCAGCTATAGCTTCGCGGGAACCCTGCACAAGCAACACGTCTCCGGCTCTCAAGCGGGTCGCACCCAGATCACCCACAACATCAGCCGACGGTCGAGCACGGTGTATGGCCAGCGGTACCAGTGCATAGCGGCCCGTAAACTGCGCCGCGTTCAATGTCCGTTGGTGCAGCGGTGAACCTCGTGAAATAACAACCTCGGCAAGTTGCTGGTCCTCGGTCGCCAGTGGAAATTCTTCGCTGATCGGGTGCTCGATATCACTGGCGTTGAACAGGGTTGCCCCGAGCAATTGCTCGAACTCCTTCAGCCGATCAGCAGTATCTTTTACATACAGGCGATCGCCCGCCTGCAATGTGACCTCAGGGAGACGCGCAACGGTAAGGTTGTCACCACGCTGAATCTGGTCGACTCGCATGCGGTTCTCGGTCTTTGCCAATACCGCTGAGAGAGTTTCTCCAAAAGCAAAGCTGTCTTCGTTCACGTGAAGCAACGCTTTGAAAACACGCGGCGAGATATCGGACATCGGTGGTTCGCGCTCCGGCAGCAGGCGCGGCGCAACAAGCCACAGAAACAAAATGCCGGGAATCCCCACTATCACCACCGGCCAGGCGAAATCAAACATTTCCAGAACCGGCAAACCGCGATCGGCAACGATCCCCACGACGAGCAGATTGGTCGAGGTGCCAATGGTCGTCGCCATGCCACCAATCAAAGTCGACAGACCCATAGGTAGCAGCACGCTGGAAGGCACGGCACTACTTCTGAGGCAAACGGCGACCAGGATCGGCAGTAACATGACGACGATAGGAGTGTTGTTGAGAAACGCGCTGGCGACTGCACCAACCACCAGCGTCGTCAGTAACGAAAGGCCGGGGCGTTCCTGCCATCCACTCGCCATGATCGACGCCAGTGGTTGGAGTGCGCCAGTGGTTTCAAGGCCCTTGCTGACAATCAGCAACGCACTGATCGTGATCAGCGCCTCGTGACCAAAGGAGCGGAAAAAGTCTGCTGGCTGCACGCTGCCATAAGGAAACAGGTAAAAGCCGAGCACCAGCAAGGTCAGGACCGCCAGAGCTGTACCCTCCAGTGGAACGCGATCCCTGGTAAACAGGAACAGGGCGACGCCGGTCAAAAAGATGACAGCAACAGCGTGTATGTTTGGCGGTGGGGGCAAGGCCTGCGCTCTGGTTATAAGGGAAAACTTTTTCGAGGCCGTCGGGGCCGATTTGGTCCGTGAATCCTATAGCACGGAAATACATTATCCCGCAACGCGGCGATCGCCGCAGGCTCCACCGCATCTGCCTTTTGCCGTCCAGGGAGGAGACGAATTCAGCGCCGGTTGCGCGACAAGGCCCAGGTCATGCGCATGAGCTGGCGGTAGTGTCGCAGCGGCAGGCCATGCCGCTTATGGTCGCCATACATGTTGATGGTATCCGCGCAACTTATCGCCGGCAGCAGGTTGCAATACTCTATTGTGGGGTGCTTTGAGGCAGAAGACGGGAAGATCGCCCACGGAGATATCGCAAGTAAATGACGGTGACGCAGGCTATGCTGACGAATCAAACGCTCTGCATCTTTGAGGCCATAGTGTGGGGCCAGGTTACGCACCAAATCATTTACACCGAGTCCGGGAAACGGTCCTCGTCGGCGCGCCAGCGCTGCCGACTCGCGAATCAGCACGCGTTTCATCAGCCCCAGCCACCTGGCCACAAGCTGCAATGATCTGAAGTCGAGCGGATCCAGATCAAGCTTGTCGACCAGGTCGCCAATTCCGACAAGATGAACCGCAACACGACGATTCAGCATCGCATCGAGGCGAAGACTGGCCCATGGCCATTCAACGCAATCGACGAGATTGTCCGCGAAGCGCAATCCGGCCCGAAGTATGGGGCGCAATCGCCGAAATCCGATACCGGCGACCGGGTCCACGAGCCTGCTGACATCGAGCTGCAGTGCCAGCCATGCCGAATCGGCCGGCGCCTCGAACAAGCTCTGCGGCATCGCTACCTCACAGCGTTCCGACGAATGCAAATCCGACAGCGGCAGCGTCGTTGCTGCCAGGATCAGCACCACCCCCGGGTCCTGATGACTGGTGCGGGTCAACCGCTCCCAAATGGAGTCCGGATTCTCTGCGCAGGCAGAATCGCCCCCGTTGGTCTCGCCGGTACCGAACCGCAGCCGGGACATCATTCGATTCGGTATGCGTATCCCCAGATATGGACAGGCCAGCGCGTCGATTTCGCGCAATTTCAGGAAGGCCGGCAGTCCCGGATGATCCGCAAGTAATGAAAACATCAATTGGCCAGGCCGGGGCTTGGCGCTGCCAAAAAAGCTGGGGAGATGAACCTGCAATGCGGCGCAAAAAGCGGCGAAGCCCGACTCGCCGTTAGCCGGTTCGAACGTGTCGCCCGGCACTGGGGTCAGATCGACGCAAACTTTCCGGCCGGCCGACAGCAACGGCGCAACTCGCTGGGCAATAAATGCGATGCTCGCCGAAAAGCCGCCCCGGTCTGCCGGCACCTTCCGGAACCGCAAGCCAAATTGCCCCGCTAAAGCGCCAGCGTCGATATCGGGAACTTCGCCCCCCGACAAGGCACCGATCGCACGGCTTGCCAAAAGACACTGGAAGCGGCGTTGCCAGTGCTCCCGGCGTGGTTCACCGGCGGCCGCCAGAATCGCGAGCCGCTTTTGTGAACTCGAGTCCAGCGGCTGCTGCGTCGACGCCTGGGTTCGGCGTGCTGCGACGCCACGGTCTGAAGGTCGCGCGAATTGGCCCATCGACTTTGCGGTCTCCAGGTTAGGCACTTGACCGAACTGATGGGTGTGTCCGACTCGGCCAATAATGCCGCTGAGGTGTGGAACGGCCGGTTAATTTGCCAAAAGGCGGTGTCCGAATCGCCCAGCGAAAGCAGCCTTTTCGCGTTGATTGGTGGCGAGTCCTTCCATAGTGACAACGGTGGCCGTAAGATTCGCGGCGCGGATACCGGTCGTGAACGGTATTCAGCAAGGCGGGCACCCTCCGCCAAATGCAGTAAAACGGCATGTCAGTTCAAAAGCGTCAGGCACCGCCCGCACAAGACCCTGCACTATCCGCCGCGGGACGACGCCAGGATATTCGCTTCGCCGAGAAGGACGAAGCGCTGCGCCAGGATGTGCATGCGCTCGGCACCATGATCGGGGAACTGTTAATCGAGCAAGGCGGGGAGCCCCTCTACGATGCTGTAGAAACTGCCCGCCAGCTCGCCATCGGGGCACGGGAAGGCGATCCCCAGGCAGCCGAAAAGCTGAACGCCCTGGTCAGACAACTGTCAGCGCCCGAAGCCCAGGAATTTATCAAAGCGTTCTCAGCATATTTCCAAGTTGTTAATAGCGCCGAACAGGTGCATCGCATTCGTCGACGCCGTGCCTACCTCAAGGATGCGAAGGTGCGACAACCCTTGGCGTTGGACGAAACTGCCTTTAAGCTCCGGGACGCCGGTCTATCTTTGCAGGATGTGGCAAGCCTGCTGGAGAAACTCGAGATTGAACCGGTATTCACTGCGCATCCCACAGCAACGACCCGCCGAACGATATTGAGAAAACAGCAAAATATCGTGCGTCGTTTGATCGAAATGCAAAATCCCACTCTCACGCCACAAGAAAGCAGAGCTTGTTTCGAGAACATTCGAGCGGACGTGACAACAATCTGGCAAACCGAGGAGAACTCGGCGGAGGCACCGACCGTGTTCGACGAACTCGAACACATGTTGTTCTTTTTGACCGACGTAATCTACCGCGTGATACCGTCATTCTACGAGTCCCTCCATGACGCGCTGGGAGAGGCCTATGGAAGCGCGGTTGATCAACTTCGCCTGCCAACGCTGGTTCGGTTCGGTTCCTGGGTTGGAGGAGACCTAGCCGACGACCCGGAAACCGGTGCCCGGATTATCCGTGAAACGACTTCGCGCCATCGTTCTCTGATTCTCAATCTTTATTACAGCGAATGCCTGGCGCTTTCGGAGAAGCTTAGCCAAAGTTCCAGTCGCGTCGGCTACGACCAGAAGATCGACGATCGCGTTGATGAATATAGCGGCCAGTTTCCCAATACCCGCGGCTCGATCCCCGCCCGCTACCGGCGCATGCCGTACCGCATGTTGTTAAGGCTGGTGGCCGAGCGTCTCCGATCCACCTACGACGATGACGTCTACCCATATGAATCAGTGGATCAATTCATAGCGGACCTGGAATTGATCGGCGCCAGTCTGGAAGCACACCACGGCGCAAATGCTGGCCTATTCGCAGTAAGACGTTTGATCCGGCGGGCAGAGACCTTCGGGTTTCACTTTTTGACGCTGGACATCCACGAGGACGCCGATGAATTGCAGCGAGTTGTCGGACAAAGCCTCGGCGAGGCCGACTGGGCCAGTCAATCCGCTGAGAATCGAGTTGAGCGGATTAGCCGCGCCCTGGAGAAGAATGAGTCGGCTGCGCCGCACCTCGATAACGAAAGTAAGCGGGCATTGTCTATCTGTCAGTCTATTGCGTTCTGCCGGCGAAAATATGGCCGGCGCGCCATCGGGCCATTCGTCATTAGCAAATTCCGCGGCGTTGAGGACGCATTAGCAGTCATTCTATTGGCAGGCTGGAGTGATCTGCGCCGCCGCGACGGCACAATTGCAATCGACATTGCGCCGATGTTTGACACGGTTCATGAACTTGCCGGCGCGCCGCGGATCATGCAGGAGATGCTCAGCAATCCAACCTATCGGCGTCACCTAAAGATGCGTAATAACCACCAGACCGTCATGGTCGGTAATTCCGAGTACAGCGCCGATGGCAGCTTCGCTTCGGCCCGTTGGGCCCTTCGGTGGGCGCAGACCAGGCTGGTTGAACTGTTCGACCGGGAAAACATCGAGTACACAGTGTTTCATGGTCGCAGCGGCGAAGCTGCCCGCGGGGGGCAGGCCGAGGACACGGCGGGCGGGAAATTGCGTGCCACTGAGCACGGCGAAGCCGTAAACGAGCGATTCGGCCTGCGCGGCATCGCATCCCGATCACTGGAAAAAGCTTTCAGCGCTGTTGCAGTTGCAACCGCGCTGCCGCGTAAAGATACGCTGGAAGAAAATGCGGAATGGGCGACGATCATGAACCTGATCGCGGTAACCAGCCGCGATGCTTACAAAAACCTCGTATTCGAATCGGGCCGATTTCCGGATTACTTCAGACAGGCTACACCGATTGATGTAATCGAGCATATGCGCATTGGGCGCCAGTCCGACCGGCCGCATCAGGACTTTCTCGCGGGCAACACGCGGACTTTGCCATGGACGTTCGCGTGGACATTGAGCAGGTACCTACTGCCATCGTGGTATGGGCTTGGTGCCGGATTGACCGCGGCCATCGATGCCTATGGTACGGACGTGCTTATAGAAATGAATCGCTCCTGGGCATTTTTTCAGCGCATGCTCGAAGACGCCGAGGCGGCGTTGGCGATCGCAGATTTTAGTATTGCACGGCGTTATTCATCACTTGCCGGAGAACTGCACAACCTGTATTTTCCGCTCATCGAGGCGGAGTTCGAGCGATCGGTTTCGGCCGTACTGGCCGTGAAGCAACAGACGGAACTGCTCGAGTCCAGTTCTACTCTGCGTCGCTCCATTCGCCTACGCAATCCTTATGTCGACCCAATGAGCCTGCTGCAAGTGGATCTACTGCAGCGTTGGCGCGCCGCAGACCGGGACGATGAGCAACTCCTTAACGCACTGCTGGCCAGCGTCAATGGAATCGCCCGCGGGCTGCACTCAGGTTAAGCAGCGAGTCAAGGTAGGTGACATCCACAGTGGCGAAATGAAGGCTGTATTCCTCGATTTCGACTCGCTTGGTCCCGAAGACCTCGATCTCTCCGGTCTTAACCAGCTGCTGCCGGATCTCACAAGCTTTCCGAGTACAAACGATAAACAGCTGCACGACCGTATTCGCAAAGCAGAGGTGGTGATGCTAAACAAAGTGTCGCTGGACGATTCTGCGTTTGCCGCTGCTACCGGGTTGCAGCTGGTCTGCCTTGCCGCGACCGGTACCGACAATGTCGCGCTGGAAAGTGCCCGGCAACGCGGCGTCGCGGTCTGCAACATCCGAGGCTATTGCACGCCATCAGTAGTCCAGCATGTGTTTGCGTTGATTCTGGCTTTGACCCACCATCTGAAGGAGTACCGCACGCTGCTGAATCAGGGCGCGTGGTCGGAAAGCTCGCAATTTTGTCTGCTCGATCTTCCAATCCGCGAAATCAACGGCAAAACTATGGGCATCGTCGGTCTCGGGTCACTGGGTCAGGGTGTTGCCAAAACGGCACAAGCGTTTGGCATGACGGTAGTCGCAGCAGACTTACCCTATCAGGCCACTCAAGCGCGAGGTAACGGCGACGCGCTCTCAGATATTCGACGGCTGCCATTCTCTGAACTACTGAACGCGGCGGATATCATCAGTTTGCACTGCCCCCTGACGGAGAAGACGCGTCATCTGATCGACGCCCAGGCGTTGACCGCTATGCGTAGCGACGCGTTGCTGATCAATACGGCCCGGGGCGGGCTCGTGGATTCGCAGGCGCTCGTCGATGCATTGACCAATGGCCGGATCGCCGGCGCCGGCATCGATGTCCTGGAGCAGGAACCACCGGTAGACGGGGATCCGTTAATCGAAGCACGGCTGGCTAACTTGATCGTTACGCCGCACATCGCCTGGGCGGCAACGGAATCGCGGCAGCGCGCGCTGAACGAGATGCTTGCCAACATTGTCGCGTTCGAGAACGGCGAAGCCCGCAACCGCGTCTGCTGAAGGTAGTCCCGGCGCGTCGCCCGTCGCGGGCGCCCGAAGGGCATCCATGCTTAACTGCCCTTCGCCGTCCCTGGCTACGGGCAGATCGGCGCCGGCTTGCTCTGACATCC
>JAPUGB010000246.1 GCA_027293165.1 Gammaproteobacteria bacterium | reverse complement strand
GCACTGGAATGCAGCGTGACGGCATGGCGATCTACGGGTCCAGCAAGCGCGGAGTCGATTATTTTACGAAAGCGCTGGCACGTGAACTCCGTGACACAATGATTATCGTTGGTCAGATGAATCCCGGCATGATCGTGACGGATATGCTGCGCAACGGGTACGATACGACGGTGCAGACACCAGAGTCGGTCGAGCGCACCTACAATATCCTGGCCGACACAGCCGATGACGCGGCCCCGTACCTGGTCGATCGACTACTCGCTAACAAAAAAAATGGCGTCATGATCAATCGCCGGCCCCGATACAAGGTCATTGCACGTTTGCTGGCGGCGCCGTTCATGCCGAAACGTCAAGTGTTCCTGCCCGAGCAGGCGAACACCACCGATCACTTTGATCCGGGGTCATGAGACGGCCCGAAAAGCGGCTATCATAGGCAAACAGCCGTGAATGAATTCATAACAAAGTCCGCTGTATGCGGCATTGCTGGCGTAATGCTCGGCGCCTGCGACCAGCCGCCCAGTGCTGCAGTAACCGAACTGGACCCTTCCAGCGCCGTCATTGCCGACCTGATCGCCAATGGGGGCTATAACGAGCAGCTGTGCGTGACCGCGCAATTGATCCTGACCAACTCCGACGGCGACGATTTCGAAATCGTCGTGGACCGGGCCCGCGGTAGCCGCTTCAATATGGAACAGATGGCTACGGACCCTGCCACCAACCAGGTGACGGTCGCCGCACTGGTGCAGACGGTCGCCGTCGATGGCGGAACGATCGAAGCGGCCGTGTCCTGCAAGATGATCCATCGCGACCGGATCAACGATCTGTTCGGACTTGAACTGACCGGGCCGGCCCGAAGCTGCCGGGACGTCAACGAGTTTACCTACCGGGCAGCGCTGGCTGCATTGTCGGAGGACGAGCGGCGCGAGTTCGAAACTCGTGGCAAGCCGCTGCGTTTTGTTGACGACGAAGTCATGGGTGCCGGCGCACAGTGGCTGCCGTCGGCTGTCGAGGATTTCATTCGGCCGGGGCAAGACGAGGACGGCTCGCAATACATCAGCATCCAGGCACCGTCTGTGAAGGTGCCGTGGGACTATGAGGACGGCGACTGGTTCCAGGGTGTGCAGAGCTGCAAACTGGTATCGGTCGAGGCGATGGTTCGCTGGATGACGACGGCTGCTCTCTGGTCGAAAGCCGAGTTATTTCCGCGGATCACGCCCGCATGTGACGAACCGTCCGCGCGCAGTTCGACGGTGGGCAGCTGTATCCTCTATTTCGGCCCGTCCGGCGCGAGCTTCTGCCAGGATTTCAGTGGTCGTGGCTGGACACCCGAGTCAGCCGCCGCCGACTGTGGCCAGCGCTACGCGACGCAGGCGGAATGGGACGCATCCGACGGCGCCTATATCGGTGGCGGCGGGGTCTATAGCCCGCAAAGTTGCGCCCAACGCGATGCACCCGCAGAGCTGCGGGGCGAGCCATTCCTGCTGGATAACAGCGCCAACCGTGGGACTTGCGTCTGGCGGTGCAACGATGTGGACGAGGCGCTGTGGCACGCGATGGTCCCGATCCGGGAGAGCGGCGGCCGGAGCCTGAAAGACAGCTGCGAGCTGTACCTGGAACCCTACTGGTGAGGAACCTCCGAGAGGCACTCAACGCATTCTCCAAGCGGATAGCTGTGCGGCGGCTCTGGCGCCGGTTAGAATCCATGGCATAGCATTGGCCCCCGCGTGGCGCGGTTGCCGGAAGAGCCCGATATGCAATTACCCCCATTTGATTACGTCAGACCGCAGAATCTCGCCGAGGGACTGTCCCTGCTGGCTGAGTACGGGGATAAGGCCGGGATCATGTCCGGTGGCACGGACATGCTGATGAACATGAAATTCCGTTTGGAGACACCGGAATACCTGATCAGCCTGAATGGCTTGGAAGAGCTGAAGCAGATTGAGGAACTGCCGGACGGCGGGCTGCGTATCGGTGCGGCGTGCACGTTGACGGACCTCGCCCGCAACCCACTGCTGTCCGAACGCTTCCCGGCGCTGCGCGATTCGATTCAGTCGGTGGCGTCATTGCACGTGCGTAATTTCGGCACGCTTGGCGGCAACATCTGTCTCGACACGCGCTGCTGGTACACGAACCAGTCCGAAAACTGGCGGGATACCCGTGAGGGCTGCTTCAAAACCGACTGCGATCTGTGCCACGTGATCAAAACGGCCGATAAGTGTCATGCGCTCAACAGCTCGGATACGGCGCCGATCCTGATGGCCATGGAAGCGAGCGTGATAATCGCCAGCGCTGCCGGTGAGCGCGAGGTCAAAATGCTGGAGTTTTATCAGGATGACGGCATTGACCACACGGTGCTGCAGCCGGGAGAGATCGTCATTGCCGTTATTGTTCATCCGCTGACGGCGCGAACCATCTATGCGAAGCTGGCGCAGCGTGAAGGACTGGACTTTGCCTCGGGTAGTTTTGCCGCCGCAATCGACGGCAGCAACGACAAGGTCGAGGGGGCTCGCCTGATTATGGGCTCTATCGGACCGGAGCCGAAACGGTTGACTGACGCCGAGCAAATTCTTATCGAGTCCGGTCTGACCGAGGAAGCCATCGAGGCCGCGACGCACGCGGGTCGCCCGGCGCTCGGCGAGGTGACAAATTTGTATTCACCGTCGGGCTATAAGCGGCGTTTGGTCAAGACCATGGTTCGCGAGGCGCTGCAGGAA
>JAPUGB010000245.1 GCA_027293165.1 Gammaproteobacteria bacterium | reverse complement strand
GAATCGAGCATGTGGGCGTACTTGGGACGCACATTGGGCTTTTTCGGCTGGGCGTCCTTGGAATTGCGCCAGCCGCTGCCCCTCAGGTGAAAATTCGGCGCCGACAGCAGTTTGCGCAATGTTTTG
Organism: Gammaproteobacteria bacterium; assembly: GCA_027293165.1. GTDB lineage: Bacteria > Pseudomonadota > Gammaproteobacteria > Steroidobacterales > JAPUGB01. The sequence goes on along the minus strand of JAPUGB010000245.1, from coordinate 5,376 downwards.
TCGCTGCACTCCGGGCATTGGCGCAATACCTCATCGCCCGCTTTTTGCAGGATGTCGAAGGCGTGGCCGCAGGCCTGGCATTGATAATCGAAAATCGGCATTCACTTGTCCGGTGCCCGAGTGGGCCGGAAAGCATAGCAGACCAAGCCGATGCACGGCGACTCGCTTGCTCCACCGCAATTTATGCGCGCTATTGGCGGCGGTTATCCAGTGGCCACGGCAGTCAGGCGGTCTTGCCGGCCGGTCAGCCGCGGAGTAAGACTGCGTTATTGCCGGGTGGCGGTCGACACCGGGAGGTGTCGTTGGGGGGCCGCGCCCGGCAACCCTCCCGGAATGGCGCCACGAGGAGAACAACAATGCGCATCGATATCATCCTCGAATCCAACAATTCACCGGAGACCGTATTAAAACTTGGCAAGCTGGCCGAGGAAGTCGGCCTGGGTGGTGTCTGGGTCTCGAACATGAACGACTCCCGCGACCCGTTCATTAATTTTGTCCCACTGGCAATGGCAAGCGATCGGATCAAGCTCGGTCCGATTGCCATCAGCCCGTTCGAACTGCACCCGCTGAAAATGGCCAGTTCGCTGATCACGCTGAACGAGATGGCGAAGGGGCGAGCACAAATCGTGGTCGGCGCCGGCGGCGGCACGGTCGGCGCAATGGGAATAAAACCGACGCGGGTTGTGCGCGCGGTGCGCGAATGCGTCGAAATCATCAAGGCTGCAGCCTCCGGAAAACCGGCGCAGTACAACGGCGAGATGTTCAAGGTGCGCTGGTACGACGCGACCTGGATTGAACACAGGCCGCCGTTTATCTATGTCGGCGCGAACGGGCCGCAGATGCTGGCCTCGGCGGCGCGTTATGCCGACGGCATCATGATGAGTGATTTCGTTCCCGAGCGCGTGATCTGGGCACGCGAGCACATCGACCCGGCGCTCGAAGAAGCCGGTCGCGATGTGGCTACGTTCCCGGTCAACAATTTCTGGGCCTGGCACGTCAAGGAAAGCAGAGAAGAAGCGTACAAGGAAGCGCGCATCTGGCTGGCCGTGCGCGGCACGATCTACGACAAGTACATTCGCGATGTTGTCAGCGACGAAGAAGCCGAGATCGTCAAGGAGAATATCTGGTCATTCATCAATGCCTATCAGATCAAGTCGGATGTCATCGAAGGCGTGCCGGATGAAATTCTGAACAAAATTATCGAGCATGGCACGTCGGCATCGACGATTGCCGAAATTGACCGCGAGGTCGAGCGCATGCGGGAATTCAAGCGCAACGGCCTGACCGAGATCGCCATCCGAGTTTACGAGAATCCGGCCGATTCGATCCGGCTGATTGGCGAGACAATCGCCCCCGCGCTAAAAGACTAGGACTACCGGGTTTGGGCCACCGTGCTCCTTGACTTTGAACCACGGTTCGAGTGAAGTATCAACGGACCGTTACAACGATAATTAACACGGCAACACGGGAGGAATTCAAATGAAACGCTTTAATGCACTGGGTCTGGGTCTGTGCGTCGCTTTCGGTTGTGCCGCCGCCGACGACGCCATCGTCGCCAGCGCGATGTCCGCAGCGCCCGCATCGATCTCAGCCGATGCTGCGATCATGGACTGGGATTTCAACGTGGTTCGCGAAGGATCGAACGGCTGGACCTGCCTGCCGGACCGGCCGAATACGCCGGGCAATGATCCGTGGTGTGTCACCGAAGCCTGGTTGAACTTCCTGAACGCTTATGTGAGCAAAACGGAGCCAAGCTACGAGGAGATTGGCTTTGCATACATGCTGCAGGGCGATACACCGGTCAGCAACGCCGATCCGTATGCGACTGATGCGACCGGACCCGAGGACTGGGTCACCGATCTCGGGCCGCACCTGATGCTTTTGAACCCGGATCGGGGTTTGCTGAGCAGCATCTCGACGGACCACCTGAACGGGGGCCCGTGGATCATGTGGCCAGATACTCCGTACACGCACATCATGGTGCCGCTGGAAAACCGGGGACGCTGAGCTCGCTCGGTTAGCTTCGCTAAAAACAAAAAACCCCGCCGCGGCGGGGTTTTTTTCGAACTGCACCTCAGGCCGGCACGCGGGTTGCCGTACTCAAACCACCGCCTTGTCGGGGTCCGACCGCAGTGCCTGCACGAGGCGGCCGCCACGTATCAACAGCCATACGATAAGGAACATCAGCAATGTTCCGATGTAGTTGATCATCGGCAGTCGCGTCACGCCGACCAATGTGTCGGGGAAGTTGATGTAAAAGGTTGCCATCACCGCCAACATAGGCAGTGCGATGGCGAGCTTGCCGTTGCGGCTCAGCCCCAGGCCGTGCATCTGTGTAATCAAAAACACCGCCATGCCGCCAAACAGAAACATCGACCACGGGCCATTGTCACCCCGGTCCATAATGTACCAGGCCACCACCGCACCGTGTATCACGAACAGCGTTTCCAAAAACACTGTCCAATAGCGGTTGGTGTGGAAACGGGTGAAGAACAGGCTGCTCTGCAACAGCAACAGCATCATGTAGGCAAAACCGGCGAGGTGGCCCTGCGTCATCTCGACCGGGTGATACCAGAACACGTAAACAACCGCCCACGAAAAATAATAGCCGTGGTAGCGGCGCACCGTGTCGCCAACGTTGCTCATGAACTTGACGCTCTTGCCGAAGAACATTCCGCGGCGGCGGTTCTCCATCAGGAAAATCAGGAACAGCATCAGGACCACCGATCCCATCGAGGTTGCTTCGTGCGTATCCTGCGCCAGCCCGTCATAGAACAACTTGGTCTGAAAAATATGCAAAACAATGAAAAAGCTGTTGATGCCAAGCGCCCACACGTTGAATGAATGCAGGCCGAAAATGTAGCGGGGTCGTTCGCGACGTGCTTCCGTAATCAGGAACCAGATCGCGATTTGATGGATGCTGTACGGTAGCCAGGCCGACAAGCGCGTCCAGATCGTTGCGTCCTGGAGTTGCCACATATACCACCAACTGCCGCTCTTGACGGTCAGTACGACATCATCGCTATAAGGCGCCATCAACAGGATCATGGCCATGACCGCGGCACATCCTGCCAGTCCCCACCAGTGACGGTATGGAATGATGTGCTCAGCGCCCGACGGCGTCGATATAACGGTGTCTGTACTCATAAGTTCAATGCGCTTTCAGAACCTCGCACGCGAGGTCAATAATAGAGGAGCTGGTCGGGCACATAAATAGGGCAGTCCCATATATCACTTCGATGCAGCAGGGGCGACCGTCTCCGGGCCGGACGTTATACCAGTATTCGTCAGCGGTGGGAGCTTAGATGACAAAAAAAGTATACTCCCACGACCACAGTCTGCGGGTAACCTCAAAGAGCAGTTCCCAGTCGTTCAACCGGAAGGCGAAGAACCAACAAGAACCCGGCGCATGATACCTGCCCTCGTTCCAGACTCGTTACGATCGGCTGCCGTTGGATGGGTCGCCATGCTCAGCATCGTTGCTCCGGTAACCGCGAGCGCGGCAGAGATCAAGGTCAACGAGGGCACCAGTTACGCGGTGGCCACCTCGCCGGATGGCGAAACCCTGGCGTTGGATCTGCAGGGACGGTTGTGGATCCTGCCGAGCGCTGGCGGTGAGGCGAAAGCAATCACCGACGGTATCGGCGACGACCGCTTGCCGCGCTTCAGCCCCAACGGCAAACAACTCGTGTTCCAGTCTTTCCGCAGCGGCAACTGGCACATCTGGATGATCAATACCAACGGCACCGGCCTGCGTGCGCTAACTGCTGGCACGCAGGACGATCGCGAGCCGGTCTGGGTCGACAGTCAACGCATCGTGTTTGGTTCCGACCGCAACCGGAACTACGACCTGTGGGAACTCGATGTCGGCACCGGCGCGCTGTTTCAGTTGACAACGGACCCGGCCGACGACTATGCACCGGCAGTGTCTGCCGATGGCGGGACGCTGGCGTTTGTCTCGGACCGCGGTGGGCGGCCGGGCCTCTATATAAAGAGCTCCCCGAAAAGTGTGGATAGCTCGGCCCGGCTGCTGTTGGACGGCGAAGGGCGACGCATGCATGCCCCGGTGTTCAGTCCCGACGGACGCCGGCTCGCCATGGTACGCCCGGAGCAGGAGATCCGCTTTCCTTACATTGCTGCCAATCGCCTGGTCACCGTGGATGCCGCCACCGGTCAGCAACTGACCGTGTCGGCTCCGGAAGAAGACGTGTTCGGTTTTGCGCCGGCCTGGGTCGATGACCAGACGCTGCGCTATACCGCCGACGGCTTGATAAAAGAACGCAGTCTGACGGCCAGTGAGCCGCGGAACATCGCGTTCAGTGCGAGTTTTTCCGTCGAGGCGCGCGCCTACGAACGGCGGTCACCGGTCGCAGCGGCGGCAGCTTCGCATGCTGCGTTGGGCATTCTCGCGCCGGTTGCCGCTCCGGACGGCAGTGGGGTCGTGTTCACGGCACTGGGCGATTTGTGGTGGCGCGAACCGACCGGTGAGCTTGAGCAGCTGACTGCCGATGCCTTCGTCGAACGCGACCCGGCGTTTTCAAGTGACGGCCGTTACCTGGCATTCATTTCCGACCGCTCGGGTTCGATGCAGGTCTGGATCAGGGACTGGAACACCGGTACGTACCGGCAGGTAACAAACAGCGCGCTAGGCATGCGCTATCCGGTTTTCTCGCCCAACGCTGAACACCTGGCCTATCAGAAAGTCGGGCGAACCGGCATGTGGGATTACACGGTGCACGTGCTCGAACTCGCCAGCGGCAAAGAGCGTCGCCTGCGCCAGGCACCGGGACTGTGGCCCGAACAGATGAGCTGGAGCGCCGACGGCCGTTTTCTTACGGTCGCCGCGCTGACGCCGTATTCGGGACGGTACCGGCCCGGAGTGAACCGGCTGATTCGGCTGGACACCGATGACGGGCCTGCGCAGGAACTGTTGTTGCCGCCGGGGCAGTTCGTCGACTTTGGTCCGGTGGCCGCACCCAACGGCAGCCACCTCGCGTTGATCATCAACGGCGCGCTGTGGATCGTACCGGTGGCCCCCGACGGGCAGTTGGCGGCGCCCCCCACACTGATCGCGAACGAACTGGCCGACTACCCGAGCTGGAGCGGCGATCCGGATCGCATCACTTACCTGGCCAACGATGGGCTGGCGCAGATCGGCCTTGAGGACCGACAGCGTGAATCGCTGCCGGTGCGGCTGCGCTGGTCGCCGGAGATTCACGAGCACCGGATGTTCGTGCACGCCGGCCGGTTGTTCGATGGTATCAACAACCGTTACCGGACCGATGTCGACATCGTCGTCGATGGCAATCGCATCGTCGAGGTGGCGCCGCACCGCGCCCACCCGGTCGACGACGTGCGAGTGTTCGACGCCAGCGA
>JAPUGB010000244.1 GCA_027293165.1 Gammaproteobacteria bacterium | reverse complement strand
GACCAGAAATCCGACTCTTACGAACTCGTCAACCTGAAGATCGGCAAGCAATGGGAGCAGTGGTCGGTGTACCTTTGGGGGCGTAACATATTCGACGAGGACTATTCGGTGCGGGGGTTCTACTTCGGCAACGAACCACCGCTGTTCCCCCCCACCTTGTATACCAAGTTCGGCGATCCGCGGCATTACGGGATCACGATAGGCTTCCACTATTGATAACGGTATGAACGAGGCTGAACGATATGCGCATTACAGTCGACCTGAGCATGTACCCGCTCGATCAGGACTATAAACCTCAAATCAAGGACTTTATTCGCCACCTGCGCCGCTGCAGCGGAATAGAGCTGGTCACCAACCAGATGAGCACGCAGGTCCGCGGCGATTTCGACGCCGTGACCACAGCGCTTAACGCCTGCATGAAACAAACGATGCAGGGTGATAGCAAAGCTGTATTCGTGACCAAGTACATCAACGCCGACCTGGACATTCAGCGCGCACCGGACATCGGGGACGGGTCTGGATAGCCTGGCAGCCGGGTGGGCTGCGATGTCGCCACTGGAGGTAGCGGCGGTCGGTTTCGCCATCGCCTACCTGTTGCTGGCGATACGCCAAAACATCTGGTGTTGGGCGGCCGCTTTGCTGAGCACCGGCCTGTATGTCGTGGTCATGTACCGGGCCGCTCTATACATGGAGTCCGTGCTGCAGTTCTTCTACATCGGCATGGCGGTGTACGGGTGGTACAACTGGAGCGCCGGAAGCACCGGTGCCTCATCGCTGCCAGTGACCACATGGCCGGTCTCCCGGCACGTACTCGCGATAGCCGTGGTCCTTGGTCTGTCGTGGGTCAGCGGCGTCTTACTGACCCGCTTCAGTGCGGCCGCGCTTCCCTATCTGGACTCTTTCACAACCTGGGGAGCGATCGTGACGACCTGGATGGTCGCACGCAAGGTGCTCGAGAACTGGTTCTACTGGTTTGTTATCGATGGGGTGTCCGTACTTCTTTATATAAGCCGCGAGCTCTACCTGACCGCTGCACTGTTCGTGCTGTACCTGGTGTTGATCGTTGTCGGTTACTGGACCTGGCGTAAAGCGATGCGGATACAAAGCGCATGACTCCGGAAGAATCCCTGCACAGGATTCCCGAATTTAGCGAAGCGGTAATCGTTCGGCAGCTTTCGGTCGGGCCCGTGAGTGACGGGTTCCTCGTCGAGCTTGCGGGCAGCCGGTACGTGCTGCGCCTAGACCGGCCCATCGCGACCACCCTGGGCCTCGACCGGGACGCGGAGGCCACCATCGCCGCCGCAATGGGTGAGCAAGGCATAGGACCGCGGCTAAAATTTGCTGATCCCGGCGCTGGAGTCCTGCTGACGGGATATTTGCCGGGCCGAAGCTGGTCGGTTTCGGACATCAGCCGCCCGGAAAACCTCCGGCGCCTGGCCGGTTTGCTGAAGCGCCTGCACGGGACGCAGGCGGTCGGCAAGCCCTTCGCATTGCGGTCGAGTCTAACGCACTACGTTGGCCTGGTTGGTACCGCAGAAGCGCAGCAGATGGCCGGGGAGGCAGACATTTTACTGCGCAGGCTCAGCGCCGACGAATCGCGCTTGTGCCTTTGTCACAACGATTTGACCAGTGCGAACATTCTGGATTCCCAAAGCCTGCACTTGATCGACTGGGAGTACGCAGGCATTGGCGATCCGTACTTCGATCTGGCCACGGTCATCCAGCACCATGGGTTGAACGAAGAACAGGCCGAAGCTTTGCTGACCGCATACCAGGGCCCGGTATCTGACGAAGACCGGCATCACCTGGCTCGGTATGGCAGGCTCTATGACCGCGTGCTGGCACTGTGGTTGCTAGCGCTAGCCTGTAGCACCGACCTTGATTCCGAGCAGACTGAACAGCTTGCTACGGTACGCTCGCGAATTGCGCAGGGGCCCTTGCTGTAGACGCTGACCGCGACACCGTATATCTTTCCAGCCACACGGAAGTGGCGGGCCAAAATTGGGAAGTATTTTTCGCCGCAAATGATTAATGTGCTGATCAATGCGACGACGATCCTGGCAGGGGAGGGTTCCCGGTCTGCCGTCGAGTTTATTCAGGCAGCGGAAAGCAAGTCATCGCCAAGCATCACCTGGCACTATGCAGTGTCGCGGACCGTTGCAAGGGGATTGCTTGCAAACAAACAAAACTTGCGCAGCGCCTATTTTTTTGAACAGTCGCCAGCAAACAGCAAATCGGACAGGAAGCGCCTCAAAGCGATAGAGGAGAACATTGATGCCGACGTCGTGTTTACGGTGTCCGGACCGGCATACGTACGTTTCGACGTCCCGCATATATGCGGTGTTGCCGACGGGTGGGTCGCGGATTCAACTTTCAACGCATTGCGTTCTGCCCCGGATATTCGGGGAATGGCGGCTGACTTTGCGCGAGTTGTCTATAAGGGGTACTGGTACTCCAAGGCAGACGAGTGGGTCGTTGAGGCGTCGAATGCGAAGCAGGGACTGATGGAAAGGCTTAGATTGTCAGAAGACGATATCGTTATTCTTCCGGCGACGTCAGCGGAAAGATACGAAGCTGTGGAGCGCGAAATAATCGCCCTGGGGGCATTAGCAGCCGATACCGGTAACGAGGCGTAGTCCGCAATAGTATCGCGTCGAAACATTGGTCAGCTATCCATTATCGGTAACCTCAAGGATACTGCCGGCTCTGCAAATCCACGCTTTGGCTGCCTATTATTTCAGTACCCACGGTTCCCCATAACTGGCATAGAATGGCGGCTCTGCGAACAATTCAAAGCATAAAACCATGTCTGTAGAAAACCCCAATATCGAATCGGTCCCGACATTGCTGGAGGGGCTGGAGAGCATCGTCGGCCAACCAAATCTGCTCCTCGACGATGAGAACCGACTGTTTTACTCGACCGACGTGTTTCGCCGTGCGGACGTTTTGGCGATTGCCGTGGTTCGCCCGGGCACCGTTGAGGAATTACAGGAGGTCGTGCGGCTGTGTGCTAAGCACAAGTCTCCGGTCGTCGTGCGCGGCGGCGGGGCATCGTATACCGACGGTTATCTGCCGGTCCGGCCGGATACCGTCAGTATCGACATGGCACGACTGAACCGGATCGAGGTCAACGCCGAAGACATGTACGTCACGGCGGAAGGTGGCGTCACCTGGGCAAAACTGTTTGAGACTCTGTCCGCCCAGGGTTTGCGGACGCCGTTCTGGGGTCCGTTTTCCGGCATCGCCGCGACAGTCGGCGGTTCCATGTCCCAGTACGCGATCAATTACGGCTCGGGTCTTTACGGCGTCTCCGCCGAATCACTGACCGGCATGGACATCGTGCTGGCTAACGGTGAGCTGCTGTCGACCGGATCAGCCGGCGGCGTTAACGGCACTCCGTTTTGCCGCTTCTATGGACCGGATCTGACCGGGCTGTTCGTTGGCGAGGCCGGCGCACTCGGTATCAAGGCGCGGATCAGCATGCGCCTGTTGAAGCGGCCGCTCGGCTTTGCCGCCTGCTCATTCGGTTTTCCCGACGCTGACAGTACGCTGGACGCGATGACCGAAATCGCCAAGCTCGGTGTCGTCGCACAGAATTTCGGCCTCGACCCGCGTCAGCAGAAAACGGCCCTGACCCGCATGCAATCGGCCAATCCATGGGACGCGGCGTGGTCCGTGTTTCGGTCGGCGACCAGTCCGCTCGACGGGTTCCTGCAGGTTGCCCGCATGGGCCTGGCAGGCCGGAATTTCCTCAAGCATGCGACCTATTCTGCCCATTTCAGTTGCGAGGGCGTGACCAAGCGCGAGGCCAAGGCGAAGCTGGCCGAAGTCAGGAAAATTGGTCGTCGCTACGGGGCCGAGGTCGCAAATTCAATACCGACGTATTTCAATGCGGAGCCGTTCATGGAACTGGTGCCGATACTCGGTCCCAA
>JAPUGB010000243.1 GCA_027293165.1 Gammaproteobacteria bacterium | reverse complement strand
CAATGTCCGCTTTGGGTCAGTAGCGGACCTTCAGGACAATATTAGCCTAATGTCCGCTTTCGGGCGTAAAGCGGTCCTTCAACGTACAAAATCCGTCAACGAAATTCTGAGTGTCTGCTTTTCCCGAAAGCGGACGTTCAGGCAACGCGATATTGACTGAAATGAGGGTCCGCTATCGGCCACAAGCGGACATTGGAACCTCAGCCTAACGACTAAACTAACCGGCAGCAGTGCAGTGCAACTGCCGTCCAGTGGAGCGCCCTGTTAGCCGCTTATTTTATCGCTGGATCGCTCGAATACGACCCGCCCCAGGATGCCATCGTGTTGAAACGTCGCCTCGAAGATCGGAAAGTCGGCACCGCCGTCGATGAGTTCCGCCGTGTCACGAACCATCAGGCTTGTCTTGCGGTTGAACGCGATCTCGACGGAATCGGGCGTACCGTAGAGTTGTTTGGAAATCTCGCCCACCTGGTGGCCTGTTGCGAATAGTGACTCGGTCTTGGCCGATACCTCACCCAGCTCCGGATGATGCTTCTCGAGGTGCAGTCGCTTCGGGCACTGCCAGGCGGAGATCAGCTTAGATTTGGAGAGGTAGGGTTTTCTGGCTGGCCTTTTCATCCGCTGGTTACATTAGCAAGGACAAGAAAACCGGGGACTGGCCCCGGTTTTCTTGTACACAATCGCGACGTTCCAATTAGCGCGGCTTGATACGGGCATCCATGTCCGGAATAACAAACCCGGGATCGATACGGCAGGGGCCTGCCGCCAGACCAGCACCTTCAATGATTTGGCAGGTGCCCTGAATTTGGGCAGCGTTAGGTTGCGGCAAGCCGGCAAGCCAGCCACGCAGGGATTCCCAGCCTGCGGTCACTTCGGCAGGATTAAAGATGCAATGCGACGGGATATCTTCTACAACGATTGCGACCGTGAGGTTTGCTGCACTCACCACGTCCTGGTATTCCTTCTCATTTTCTACGATGACGAGGCCGTCCTTGTCGGTATGCATCGAGACGATCTTGACGTTGCCCACATCTCCCACCGGCTTGTAGTTGTCAGACAGACGTTGCGCCGCTCCCTGGTTCACCGCGACACGTTCAATATCAGCATTGACACTTGAATCGTCGTACACGACACCCGTGTTGCCCATACCCTGCCGAGTGTTCAGTTTGCCCCGATCGAAGATCAGATCCGCGATACCGAACACCGCGAAGCCGAGATCTCTCGCGATGAAATTCTCAGGCAGCTGAGTCGAATCAAGCAGCTGGTCGAGCCGCGCCTGTTGATCGGATGTGCGGAGGAACGGGGGAACAAATATCCCCGTACACGCCTGCAGCGCAAATCCCAGGTCCTCTTCAGAAAACGGGTAAAACTGTGATGGTAAGCCGGTCGGGCCGCCCGGAATCGCCGCGCCCGGCACGCCCTCGCAGATGGCGTCGTAAGTCAGCCGTATGTCCAGCGCACCGTCCCAAACCCGGCTACCAGCCAGGGCCCCGCAGAATGAGAACGCGCCGACGACATTGCCAAGGTTCGCGTTTTCGAGTGCGTCGGCCGTTACGATCCCGCCGAGGGAGGCTCCGGTGACAATTATCGAGGCCGGCGTACCGACCTGCTCTTTAAAAACGTTAACGAGATGCTGTAAGTCCTGCGTGGTCTTGAACACAGCCCATTGACTTTGACTGTAACTCGAGGATGCAACGGCATAACCTTCGGCCAGCTGCAAACCGGCCAGCGGCCCGAGATCCGGCGGATTCTCAAGCATCGGGTTAAAGCTGTATCCGTGATTCCAAATCACGAGACTGCCATTCCAGGCAACGGGAACCGCAATGTTATAGAACGCGCCGTTGGATTTTCCGGTGAAACTGGTCTGCGCGAGGACGATTGATGAAAAAAAGAGTGAGGCCAACAGGCCCACGAACATCCGTTTGAACATGGCGTTACTCCCCCGGGAGATTCCGTATCGTTGTTATTCGACAATTAGATCGTTGTTACGAACATTTTATACCTGCGTCGACAGTATTGCACCAATCGCGCACTTGACATAATGGTGCAATTACTCGCTCAAGGTGGTTCCGGTCACGACGAAACGCCCCTGTGCATCCCTTGTTATAGAAGCCGCACCCACGAGTTTTGCAGCCTGCGCCTGTGCCTCCCAGGATTTGCTGAAAAGCTGGGCTCTTTGGTAGGCCGTCGCCAGATCCAGCCAGGCCTGCGCATTTTCCGGCTGGAGATCCCGCGCGCGCTCGAGCAATGGAACGGCGCGATCGAATATCACCATCACTGTCAGCAAACGACCGTAATTCGTGTGCGGCACCGGATCATCCGGCGCCGCGGCAATCGCCTGCTCGAATAAGGTCATCGCCTTCCGCAGATCGCCGCCGTACCAGGCATTCATCGCCTGCTCGTTCAGCAGCGTGCTGTGCTTTTCTCCAGCCTGGGCCGGGGTGTCGATCTCCCTCTGGGGCTCAGGTCCGTTGTGTACCGCCTCGACCGTTACAGTGACTGCGCTGCCCACGCCGGCATTCGGGGTCGCCGAATTCCCGGGTGGCGGATCCTTGGCAGTGCGCGGCCACAACGCAATCAACAGAATGATCGCACCAGCAACCACCGAGAACCACCTGTATCGCAGCGGCAGCCTCACGCGTGTCTCCACAAACGTTCCACAATTCGGTACCGGAATCGGGCCTCAGTCACTGGCTTGTCGCCTTGCCCGATTTGAATCAGCCATTCCAGGTCGGCTTCGCCCCAGCGGCTGCCGGATAGGCAATAGAGGGCAAGGGTGTGGTTTTGGCTGCGAAGCTGCTCAATTGTGCCCATGCTGATCATTGGCAGAGCATAGCAATCAGCATCTAGGCTATACAGGCGGTTTCATCGTCGGTTTGACCAGCATTCCACAACTCCCAAACCTGATCTGCCAACTTCTGATTCACCAGCAGTGCTTCAATGTAGATTTCGGTGAGCATGGCCTGAGGATGGCCTGCCCATAAGTTCGTTTCAGCCTGAGAAAATCGGCTATCTGTGCAGAAATTGGCGGAGCATGGCGAATGTCTGCTTTTCCCGAAAGCGGACGTTCAGTTCACCAGAAACTGGGCGAAATTAGGGTCCGCTAACGGCCAAAAGCGGCCGTTAGAACTAAGTGTGCGTGGCGAATTGTTAGTTTGTCGTGTATGCCGTCAGCGCCTATGGAACAGATTTAGTTCTGGTTTAAGGGAATGTTTATGTTCAACCTAAGTTGAGGAGTTGAGATGAAACAGCATCCAACGGGACCAGCATCGTCGTCAGAATAGATTATT
>JAPUGB010000242.1 GCA_027293165.1 Gammaproteobacteria bacterium | reverse complement strand
CTCGGCATTCTCGTCCACGAGGTCCGCGAAGCGATACAGGATTTCCGTCCGCGCACGCGGCGCCAGACGGGACCAGACACCGGATTTGAACGCGGCTTTCGCCGCTGCGACAGCCCGGTCGATGTCGGTACCGGTACCCGCCGACATCTCCGCCAGCGTCTCGTCATTCGACGGATCGGTCGTCACGAACCGTCCACCCTCGGCGGCATCGACGTACTCCCCGTCGATAAACAGCCTGGTCTCGATGCGTGCGCCGGCACTGGCAGCAACGTCCTGCCAGCGGCCGTGATCGTAATCTCGTGTTTCTGCCAGACTCATGTCTCTTTCCTCTAATTCGAATCGCCGTGACCCGCATTGCCCACGACCAATGCGTCGACGGCAACGCAAGCTTTGTTGCTGACGATAACCGGATTCAGATCGATTTCCCGGAGCGCGTCGCCAAATTCCGCCACCATCACGGAAAAGCGCGCAGCAGCTTCGCAAAATGCATCGAGTGCTGGCGCCGCCTGGCCGCGTTGTCCATCGAGCAGCGGCCGCATCCTCAAAGAATCGACCATTCGTCGCGCAGTTTGCGCATCGAACGGTGGCAAGGCATAGGCAGCGTCCTTGGCGGACTCTGCGTTCACGCCACCAAAGCCCAGTAGTACCAGCGACCCGAACTGTTCGTCGCGTAGCATGCCGATCATCATTTCGACACCTGGCTCTTCGATCATAGAAGCAACCAGGACCTCGGGACCAAGCCTCGAAGCCAGGTCCTTGTAGGCGCCAACCAGCGCCTGTTCATCGATCAGGTTCAGCTTAACGCCGCTTTGATCGGTTTTGTGGACTATCCCCGCAACGGCTGTCTTAAGCACGACGGGATACCCCAGCGCCTTGGCCGCCGCCTTTGCAGATGCTTCTGTTGCAGCGGGCTGGACGGGATTCATCGGCAGTCCCAGGTCGTTTAGCAGCGCGGTTGCGTCCGACTCGTCCAGAACCCCGCTCTGCGCAAGCCGTTTACGCCAGCTGGCTGCTTGGTCGGTCGCGGTTTGTGGCAGATCCCCTGGCACTCGCTGGCCAAAATCCCGATAAGCCAGCAGACACCGGACGCCGGCGAGAAACGATCGAACGCCGTCCAACACGGGCAAGCCCTCCCGAGTCGTCGTAATGACCGCCGGATCCGTGCCGGTGCCCTGACGGTTGGCGACGAGGAATGCCGGTTTGCCGGATGCCTCATGACCTTTGCGCAGGGTTTCAACGTAGTCCTGGTAGATTGCTCCCCGCGGTGCGCGGTCGTGAATCACGGCACCCAGTGCTGCGCCCGGATCGGTCAACAGCGCCGCGAATGAGTCTTCCATGATGCGCTCCGCATCGGGACCGCCGGCGCCCCACGCGTCGAGCGGGTTGACGGCAAGCAGGCCCGGATCAAGCAGTTCCTCGAGCCGGCTTCGCGTCGACTCATCGATGTTGGTTAACGGCACGCCAGCCTGATCGGCCAAATCGATCAGCAATTGACGCTCGCCGCCCGAATCATGAATCGCGACCAGCCCACCATCGGCTACCCGATGCGGCTGCGCAAACATGATCAATGTGGTCGCGAGTTCATCCATGTCTTCGACGCGCTGTACGCCGTAGCGGTCGAACAAAGCAGCGTAGGCAGCATCGCGGCCGGCAATCGCGCCGGAATGCGAGACCACAAGCCGGGCCGACAACTCCGTTCGGCCAACCTTAAGCGCGACAATGGGCACACCCAGTCGATTGGCTTTCTCCAACGCATTGATCAACCCTTCCGCATTGCGAGCTGTTTCCATGAACAGGCCAACGACGCGCGTCTCCGGCTGATCCAGCGCAAAATCCAGGTATTCATCCATCGTGACGCAAAGCTCCTGACCCGTCGACACGGCCAGGTTGAAATCGATGCGTTCATCGACGTCAACAATCCCGGCCATGCCCGAACCCGAATGACTGATCAGTGTTACGCCGCCGGCACGGTGGTTGTCGCGGGTATCGAATCCACAGGCCCAGACGCGATCGCGAAAGTTATAAAAGCCCAGGCCGTTGCCACCGCAAACGAGCAGGCCCGCATCACGAACCTTGTCGGTAACGCGGCGCTTCAGGTTCGGTTCGCTGTCAGTCTTGAGCACCAGCAACGACATAATCGTTGCGGCGCGCGCACCGTGAGCAATCGCGTCATCCAGCGCTGCTTCGATTCGTGCGTCGCTGATCGCAAATACCACGTGCTCCACCTTGTCCGGCAATGCCTCCAGACTTGGATAACACTGCACGCCCAGGACCCGCTTGTAGTTCGGGTTAACCGCGTATAACTTTCCGGGGTACTTGCCGAGCAACAGGTTTTCGACCGTGCTGCGACCGACCGAACCCTCGCGCTCAGTCGCGCCAACCACGGCAATAGAGCCGGGCCGAAGTAACGGATCCAGACGGTGGGGCATTGGTCAGCTCAGGGACTATTGGGCGATCAGAAATCCAGCGCCGGGGTCATTCGGCGTCGCGGTGGATCGAAGAAAACCTTGTCGACGACGCGGCACGGCGCCCAGACGCGGCTCCATTTCAGCTCACGCTGATAGTAAATCTCGGCCAGAAATTCCTCGCCGGGCTTGCCGTGCGGCGCTTCCAGCGATGCCAGCGCAATATTCGCCTTGGCCGTCGGCGACCACATCGCTGATGTCACGGCACCGACAAATTTCTCGCGCTTGGTAAAAATAAACGAATTTTCGGCCGGCTTGTTGCCATCGATATCGAGTTTGACGAAGTTATAGCGGGACCCGTTTTTCTTTTCCTCAATCAGTGCCCGGCGACCGGTGAAGCATGGCTTGTCGAGATCGACCAACCAGCCGAGGCCGAGCTCGAACGGCGATCGCGTCCGGTCCGGGCGTATCGCTTGATCGGCTGGCAGAAAATCGACGGCTGCAAGCAGAAACCCGGCTTCGATGCGCGACAGGTCCAGCGCCTCACCACCCATCGGCCTGATCCCGTAATCGCGCCCCGCTGCAAAAAGTCGGTCCCACAGCGCTTCGGCGTTGGGCGGATCGATCCACAGTTCGTAGCCCAAGTCCCCGGTATAGCCGGTTCGGGAAACCATGAGCTCCGTGCCTTCGAAGTCGTAATACTCAAGGCCGAAAGGCTTCATGTTCTCGATGCCGTCGAGGCCCATTGCCTTCAGCACCGCGCAACTCGTCGGCCCCTGCACAGCCAGCGCCGCCACGTCATTGGTGTCCTCAACGATGTCGACGTCGAAGCCAATGGCCGACGTCAGCAGCCAGTCCAGCTGCCGCTCCTGCGAACACAAGCGGTAGACGTTCTCGCGCAGGTGGAAGATCGTACCGTCGTCAATGACCCGACCGTTCTCATTACACCAAACGCTATAGCCAACGCGCCCCGGCTTGAGCTTGGCGACGTTGCGGGTCATTAGCCGCTCCATATACGGCAAAGCATCCGGACCAGTGATCAGGTGCTTGGTCATCGGCGTCAGATCAAATACGCCACAGGTATTGCGGCAGGAGAAATATTCCAGCGTCATGTCCTCGTATTGCTGTGCCGACATGTAGTCTTTCCAGCGGTCCCAGGCATTGAACTGGTTGAGCTTTTCGGTCCGCGAATGAAACGGGCTTCGTAAAGTTCCGGTACGAAAATGTTCCCGGTCGGTCATGCTGCTTTCCCCCGTCCCAATACCACCGCAGCCGCATTGCGACCGGCGTTGCCCATGACACCGCCGCCCGGATGACAGCCCGCACCGCAAAGAAAGAGTCCGTTGATCGGGGTCGTGTATTGAGCGGCCCCGGGTACGGGACGCAGCATGAATGCCTGATCGAGTGCGTACTCACCGTGATGCCAATGGCCACCGGTCATACCGAACTCGCGCTCGATATCGACCGGTGTCAGTAATTCAGAGGCGACGACGCGTTGACGGAGATCCGGTGCGTAACGCCCGATCAAATCGATAAGCTGGTCGAGAAATGCCTGCTTGCCCGTCTCCCAGCCTTCCTTCAGCGCGTACGGGGCGTACTGGACGACCGCCGACAACACGTGTTGGCCCGATGGCGCGAGGCTGTCGTCATGAACACTGGGTATCGTAATCTCGAGCGCAGGCTCGGTCGAATAGCGACCGTATTTGGAATGGTCGAACGCCCGTTCGACATAGGTCACGTCTGGCGCGATGAGCAGGCGTTCGCCGGCTTTATCCTGCGCAAGGCCCGTGAATTCGGGCAGGCGGTCCAGCGCCAGGTGCATCTTGGCCGCATTACCGTTCATGCGGATGTTATCAATCCTGCGGACGAATTCGGCCTCTAGGTGTCGCGCGCCCAGCAGACCGAAAAACGTGGTCCTGGGATCGGCATTCGAGACGACCGTAGCCGCAGCGATTTGCTCACCGTTGTCGAGCTCGACACCCTGAATCCGATCACCGTCGA